>JAKOZZ010000174.1 GCA_029779755.1 Pseudomonadota bacterium | reverse complement strand
GTTGTTGCCGATCACCAGCGCATGGCGCGCGGCATGCAGCACCGGCGGCAACCCGCACAGGATCAGCAGCAGCGCGAGCAGTCGGAACTGTGCAATGAAACGGCTCAGCATGGAAATCGGTTCGCTCCTGACGAAATTCTACTGGTCAGACCCGGACACGTCCGTCCGACCGAAGCACTAGTGCGGCACCCGCGCGACTGCAGTGCATCACGATCCGCGGAGCGGACATCCTGCGGTGACCGGCGGCGGCCGCCGGCCGGCGGTGCGCGACCGCCGGCACGGATCAGAAGCGCGCCTGATACCGAAGGGCGAACGCGTTCTCCGCGGGCGCAGAGGCGACGTGGCCGGGCTGCCGACGATGCACGGCGGCCAACTGCACGGCGGGCGTGCGCGACAGCGGCACCCGATAGCTCAGCCCGATCCGCAGCTCCCGGCCATCGCCGGCAAGCCCGATCCGGTCGCTCGACATCACCGCAGCGCCATCGGCGTCCACGCCGGTCATGCGGGTGATCTGCGCTGCCCCGGACACGATACGCATCGGCTGCTCGATCGTCACCCCCACCATGTCACCCATGCGCAGCACGTCGCGCTGCTGCAGGGAAGCTTTCACGGCGACGCTGGTCGTCGAGCTCAGGGACATCAGCGGACTGCCGGTGCCTGGCGTCGTGCCGAACGACACCGATGCGCTGGCCAGACGGCCCGGCGCGACCCGGGCGGACGCGAACAGACCGAGCACCCGGGTGGCGGCCTCGCCCATCGAGAAAAGACCGGAACCGGTCGCCCCGAGGTACGTGCGATGCTCGCTCAGCCGCGTGAGCGTCGCGCCGACCGACACCGGCCCCGTCGCGTAGGCCAGCGAGATCCCCGCAGCCGACGCCCGATCGGACTGCACGGCCACGCTGGGCGCGAACGACCACCCGCGCACCAGCGGCACGCGTGCGGACAGCGTGGTGGCATCGTGCATGAGTCCGAGATGCGCGACCGGCAACAGCGCCGATGCGCTGCCGCGCTCGAGCCGCACCGTGTCGTCCCGGTCTGGAGCCGCCGGCTGGACGACGGCGAACAGTTCCTCTGCCAGCAACGGACGCACGCGCAGCTGGCGCCCGAGATCGACGGAGAAGTCGCGCCCGAACGCGTCGAGGCCGGCCACCTTGAGCCGACCGTCCGCAGCGGCGCGACTGATCGCGGACGTCAGGGCACCGCCCGACAGCGTGCCCGTGACCGGCTGCTGACCCGCGCCCGCGGTCTGCGTCTGCACCGTACCGACGGGCTGCATCGCACGTTCGACGTTGACCAGGCCGCGCCCGTACACGGCGTCGGTCCCGGGCTCGCCGAGATCGGTCGCCGTGGTGAACAGGATCTCGGCGACCTGCGCCGCCGTCAGATACTGCCAGCGTGACTTCACCAGCGCGGCCGCGCCGGTGACGAGGGGGGCCGCCATCGACGTGCCGCTGCGCGTCACGTACCCGTCGAGGGCCGTGGACTCGAGCAAGACGCCGGGGGCGGCCAGTGTGTAATCGCGCGCGTCGCCCGCCCGGTTCGAGAACCAGGCGATCGTGTTGTTCGCATCGACCGCCACCACGGCGATGATCTGCCCGCGGGCCCAGCTCTGGCTCGCGTAGCGCGCCGGCCACTCCGGATGCGCGAGCCCCTGGTTGCCGGCGGCCGCGACGATCAGCATGCCGCCGTCGATGACGCTGCGCAGTGCCGTCGGATCGTACGCGCCGGATGCGACGAGCGAGACGTTGGCGACGAACGCGCCCTGGGCTGCGGCATACGACAGACCGCGATCGACCATCGACGAGTCGCCGATGCCCGCGTCGGACAGGACCTTCACCGGCAGCAGGGTCGCGCCGAAGGCGACGCCATGCATGCGCACCCCGTCGCGCGCCGCCCCGACGAGGCCTGCGACGTGCGTCCCGTGCCCGTGTCCGTCCTGCGCCGTCGCGCCCGCGTCGCTGGAGAAGTTCGCACCGGGCAACATGCGTCCGGCAAACTCCGGATGCCCGGCCTGCGCGCCCGTGTCGAGAATCGCCACGGTGACCCCCGCGCCGGTCGCCCCGAGGCGATACGCCGCCGAGGCCTGGAGCGCGCGCGCGCCGGCCGAAGCCAGGTCTTCCGGCGAATCGGTCCACTGCGCGGGAGCAGGCGCTGGTGCTGGTGCTGGTGCTGGTGCTGGTGCTGGTGCTGGTGCTGGTGCTGGTGCTGGTGCTGGTGCGGGTGCTGGTGCTGGTGCTGGTGCGGGTGCCGGTACGGGTGCGGGTGCCGGTACGGGTGCGGGTGCGGGTGCCGGTACGGGTGCGGGTGCCGGTGCGGGTGCCGGTACGGGTGCCGGTGCGGGTGCGGGTGCGGGTGCGGGTGCCGGAGCAGGTACAGGTGCCGGGGAAGGCGTGGCCGATCGACTGCGCAACGACCGGTAGGTTGCCGGTGCGGGGGCCGCTTGCGGCGCGGGCGCAGGCGCGGGGGACGGAGCCGGTGCCGGAGCGGGCGTTGGTGTGGGGGACGGAGCCGGTGCCGGGGCGGGTGTGCGCGCGGGTGCCGGCGTCGCCAGGGTGCCGCGCTGCCCGGAGCGCGCGAAGCTCGCGGCCGCCTCGGTGGGCGCTGGCGCCGTCGACGCCGGTTGCGCGCGTGCAATCGGGATGCCGGCGCTCTCCATGGCCAGGAGGGTCACCAGCACGCACACCTTGTGGCCGACAGACCGGTTCGTCGTCATGGGTCCAGCGCAGTCGCGAAGATCGGATCGGGCGCCCGGAAGGACACGGGATACCGGGCGGTCCAACTGTCCGGCCCGACCGGGCAGCAACGAAAACAGTCTACGGCCGCAGCGCCGTCCAGAAAAGCAAGTCGGTCACAGAACGGCGACTTCAGGTCGCACGGGCCGGTCTCACGACGCCGCGGCACGTGCCGAACCCGATGCGGGCGAATCCTTCCCGTTCGCAGTGGGCGTGCAGGATCACGTCGTCTCCGTCCTCGAGGAACCCGCGCGTCTCGCCCCCCGGAAGTGCGAACGGCCGCTGACCGCCTTCGGACAGCTCCAGCATCGATCCGGACTCCTCCAGCGCGGGCCCGGACTGCGTGCCGCTGCCGAACAGATCGCCGGGCTGCAGGTTGCAGCCGCCGACCGTGTGATGCGCGACCATCTGCGCCACGGTCCAGTACGCATGACGATAGCTGGTACGGGCCAGACGCACGGGCGCACGGGCGGCAGCGCACATCGCGGCGGTCTCGATGGAGGCTTCCATGCGGATGTCGATGGCGCCCGCGATCCGGTTGCGGGGGCTGTCGAGGTAGGCGAGCGGCGGAGGGTCGCCCTCCGGGCGCGTGAACGGAACCCGGAACGGGGCCAGCGCCTCGAGCGTCACGATCCAGGGCGATACCGTGGTCAGGAAGTTCTTGCCCAGGAACGGGCCGAGCGGCTGGTATTCCCAGGACTGGATGTCCCGTGCGGACCAGTCGTTGAGCAGCCCGATGCCGAAGACGTGCGCATCCGCATCGCCGATGTCGATCCGCTCGCCCAGGACGTTGCCCGGCCCGACCCAGATCGCGAGCTCGAGCTCGAAGTCGAGCCGCCGACAGGGAGCGAGCTGCGGCCGGTCGGCGCCCGGAAGCATCAGCTGCCCGACCGGACGCACCACGTCGTGCCCGGACACCACCAGCGACGACGTCCGGCCGTGGTAGCCGATGGGCACCCACTTGAAATTGGGCAGCAGCGGATTGTCGGGCCGGAACTGACGACCGACCCGGGTCGCATGATGGATCGAGGTGTAGAAGTCGGTGTAGTCGCCCACCTGCGCAGGCAGACCGAGTTCCGCATCGGTCTGGGGCACGAGGCAGGCCCGTGCGGTGCGTTCTGCGGAGGCCCCGACGCGCAGCACCCGGGACAGGGCCAGCCGCAGGGCCGACCAGGCCCGCGGCCCTCGGGCCATCAGCGCGTTGAGGGTCGGCGTGGCTGCCGCGCCCGCCGCCGCCGCGGCCTCACCGTCGAACAGGCCGGCCGCATGCGCCGCCGCGAGGTCGAGGACGGCATCTCCGATCGCCACGCCGCCACGGAACGGCTCGCCGCTGCCGCGCCGGCGAAACACGCCGAACGGGAGGTTCTGGATCGGGAAGTCGCTGTCGGGCGCGTGGGCCGATGCGAGCCACGACCGCAGCGCGGCCGAATGGGTTTCGTTCAGGTCGGGCATGGCGCACACTCGGGATCGGAATGGATCCGAGTGTAGCGCCGCGCGCGTACGGCGCTCGCGCGTGTCCTCGGCCCTGCGCGGCCCTGCCCGGACCTGCCCGGACCTGCCCGGCACGGTCCGGCACGGCCCGCGATGAAGCTTCGACAGGCGGCTTCAGGCGGGACCGTGCTCCATCGCGGCTACTGCGTCGTGATGAATCTTAGGTTGCTGCGCCCGCCGGTGAGCACGACCTGCATGTTCACGTCGATCACGATGTCGGAACCCGAGGTCGACGCGATGGCCAACTGCTTGCGCTGGGAATTCGTCCCGCCGCCGGGCTGATTGCTCTGCGCCACCTGGATCTTCGTCACCGGCGCGTTGAGCTGCACGTAGAAGTCGCCCGAATTCAGCCGGTTGCCCGCGGACCCGATCTCACGCGCATAGAACACCGCGTTCGCCCCGGGCGAGCACGGGTCGGTGGTCGGGACCGTCGCGCCCCACATCACCACGCCCCGCGCGACGTGCGGCGGAATGATGATCTGCCCGCCCCCGCCGACCGTCATGTCCATGTACCAGCCCTTCACCGACGGCCCCTGCGGCGCGGTGCCGCTGGGCGTCACGGCCACCAGGTCGGAGCGGCCGACCGGCGTCGTGAAGGTGGCGGGCGTGTTGGCGCCGCCGTCCTTGAACGCATAGAAGGTGCGGGTCGTGCCCCCCGACAGGTCGCCGGTCGCCATCAGCCGGCCGGTGCCGAAGAACACCCAGCGCTCGGACCGGTCGCGCGGATTCATCGCGATCGCCGGCGACGAGGTGATCGGCGCACCCACCGACGCGATCTTCACGCCGTCCGTGGGCCAGGCCGACGCCGTCGCGCCGTTCAGGTCCCAGCGCCAGACGTTGCCGCGCAGGTCGGTCGCGTACAGCTCCTGCGTGCGCTGCTCGCGGTCGCTCTGGAAGAACACCTCCATGTGCGCCAGGCCGATCGGGTTGCTCGGCGTGGCCCCGGCGTTGTCGGGCACGTCCAGCCGCTTGATCACCTGCCCGTTGCGCGGATCGAGCAGCCAGATGTGGCCGGTGCCGGTGGCGTTCTGATAGCCCGAGGAGACCGCGACCACCCAACCGTAGTTGGTGAAGATCGGCAGCGGCTGTCCGTAGCTGTAGCCCATGCGCGACGTGTCGCCGGTCTGGCTTCCGTCGAACTCCCACAGCACCTTGGCCCGCAGCGCATCCTCGCTGGCCGCCTCGGGATCGGTGACGTCGAGTGCGAAGTAGCCCTTGCCGCCCTTGTTCAGACCGGACACGAGCATCGTACGCCAGTCGACGCTGGCACCGCCCTTGACCCGGCCGAAGTTGACGTCGGCGATCGTCGGCGTCTGGTCGACGCGGAAGCGGTGATAGAACTTGTTCGGCAGCGGATCCGTCGGACGCCATCCCAGCGAACCCAGCCCGTCGACGCCGGCGCGGAACAGGAAGCTCGGCACGTACGCCCACTTCTCCTGGCCGGAGTCCGCGTCGCCGGTGGTCGCCTTGAACGCGTGCAGCATGCCGTCGTTGGCCCCGACGTAGACCATCGGCGTGCGCGCCGAGGCCGTGCTCTTGTATGCCGAGTAGCCCGGGTGGTAGGCGTCGGACAGGGTGTCCGACGGTACCCCGACGTAGCGCGGCTCGGAGCTGACGATGTCGCCCAGCACGAAGGTGCGGCGGCGGAACAGGTTGCTCACGCCCAGCGTGTCCTCGTTGGAGCGGTCGCCGCGCAGGTAGTGCAGCAGCTTCTGCGCCTTGGCCGTGTCGGCGTCGAGCGTCGCCAGCTGGGCGGTCGTGATCGCGCCGCCCGAGCCGGAGGCGCCCGGCTCGCGGAACCGCACCGCGGTGCCGGTCAGCGTGGAATCGGTGCGCGTCACGATCTTGCGGTTGGTCGACCAGCCACCGCCCGGGCCCGCGGGCGCCACCTGCGTCTCGAGCTTCTCCTGCGCCTTCCAGACGGCCGACGCCGAGATGACGCCGGTGGCCGGATCCACCGTGCGCGCCTGCAGATCGCCGCTCCACTCGCCGGTCTTGTACTGCGCGCGGAACGCGATCGGCGTGCCCTGCGCGAAGTCGCTGCCGGTGAGCACGGCACCGGAGTTCGAGCCCTGACGCGCCTGGATGTCGCTGATCGCGCGGCCCAGCGCATCGACCAGTTCCTGCGGACTCGCCACGTTGAAGTACTGGCCGTGCCCGATCAGCGCCGCGTGCCAGAGGTCGTCGATCGCGGAGGCCGCGTCGGCGGCCGGCACCGGCCAGTCGGCCGTACCCGCGATTACGGCCGGCAGGCCGGTGGGGTAGGCGATCGTCCCCTTCTCCGAGAACGACAGGCCGTAGGTGACCATGTGCTGCCAGTTCGCCATGTTGTTCGACGACGTGAACACGTTGTTCGTCATCGTCGGACGCAGGTCGGTCATCCAGTAGTAGGCGGAGATGTCGGCCAGCGTGTTCGTCGACGGCGAACCGGGCTTCTCGCGATACGGCCGGGGCCACGGACTGCCCGCCGAGAACGAGGTGCCGAATTCGGCGTTCAGCGCGGTCAGCAGATCGGGGTTCGCCGGCAGCGTATTGTCGAAGTTGGTCGAGCCGACCGTGCCGCTGGCGCCCGTGCTGTTCCACTGGCCGTCGGTGGTGAGCAGGTGGTAGTTCTGCTGGCAGCTGTACTGGATGGGATCCGGCACCGTGCCGCCCGCCGGGCTCGTGCCCGCGCGGTAGTACTCACCGATGCGCTGATGCGCGGCGCGCAGCGGCGTGTTGCCACTGGCGATCTGCTGATAGAAGCGCGTGTACCAGTTGGTCTTCTGCGTGCCTGTGAAGGTGTCGAGGCGCAGGAACGCACCGCTCGAGCCCGTGCTGCCGGGACTGTTGATCGTGTGCAGGCCGACCCGGAACGTGTCGTCCACCACCCGGAACGCCTCGCCCGCCGACGTCTTCATCGCGTTCATGCGGAACCGGTAGTAGCTGAACCAGTTGGCGAAGTTGGTCTTCTGCGCGGTGGTGGCGAGGTTCATGTCCACCAGCGTGTAGCTGGAATCCGCGTAACACGTGCCCATCACCGGCGTGGCGGGCGACGTGCCGGTGTAGTTGTGGTAGTACGCGCTGCGCGCGGCGGTGCCCAGCGCCGTGTCGCCGTAGTTGTTGGCGGCCGGGAACTGCGTGCGCAGGTCGCGGGTGCCCGCAGTGGTGGTGAAGCCGTCCAGCCAGGCGCTGTTGTAGTTGGCGTCCGGATACCGCGTGCCGTCGGCCTTCACCGGCGGCAGGTAGGTGTTGTTCGGGTTGTAGTACAGCCGGTTGTAGTTGAAGTTGGTGTAGCAGCGCTTGCTCTTGTTGGCGCTGGTGTTCATCGGCGCGAACTGCCAGCCCATCGAGCCGGAGTTGTCCAGCGTCATCATGAGGTTCGCCTTCACCGTCGACAGGGTGAACAGCGGGTCGTCGGCGATCGCCGGCACCTGCGCGTAGGCACGGGCCACCGGCAGCAGCTCCAGACAGACGATCAGCGCGCAGGACAGTGCCGCGCGACCGCGGGCGGGCGATCGATTCATGGTGACACTCCTCATGTGCTTGGACTCAGTCGCCTTTCAGGAACAGCTGCGCGTAGGCGATCGCATTCTTCGGTCCGTCGATGCGGACCGTGATCCGGACGAACGGCAGCCACTCGGAGGTTCCGGCGCTGCAGTTGTTGCGGCATTCCTTCATGAACCGGTATTCGTACAGCCGGCACGAGTTCGCCGACGCGACCCCGGCCACGTTGCACAGACGCTCGATCACGTACCGGCGCAACTGCCGGGAGTCGTTGTCGATCTGCTCACCGGGCCAGCCGGTCGCCGACGGCCCGGACGCGGTCCAGGTCGGCGCGGGCAGGTTGGCGAGCACCGTCGGGACGCCGTCGGCCGTCTGCGGCTGCTGCACCGCGTAGTACGCGATGCCCGGGTTGTCGACGTTCCGGTTCATCACGTTGAGACCGGCGTTGGGCGACGACTGCATGTACGCGAGCAGCGCCTCGTTCATCGCCAGGTCGGTGTTCTGCTCGGCACTGCGCAGGAACTGGAAGTTCGTCGAGGCGAGGTTCGCGCTGTCGACCGAGCGGAAGAGCGCGAAGGCGGCCGCGATCATCGCCACCAGCGAGACCAGCGCCACGATCAGGGAGGCGCCGCGCTGCGCGGCAGGTCCACGGTATCGGTCGGTTCGGATCATCGCCTTACATCTCGCTGAGCACGACGTTGCGCACGGGGATCAGCGAGCTCACGGTGTTGTAGCGGAAGCAGCGCTGGTCGCCGGCGAGCATGTAGTTGCCGCTGCTGGGCATGTCCGGCAGCCGGTTGGCCAGCGCGCCCGCCACGGCCGGCAGCACCTGCGCGGGCCCCGCGGGCGTCGTCGTGCAGTTGCCGGCGTCGTCGGGCCGCTCGAACTGCGGACTGCGCACCAGCAGCCCCACGCGCACGGCCTTGACCTGATTGAGCGAGCGGGCCCCTGCAGGCACCGGCAGCGCCGCGGTGATCTGGTTCTCCGGCATCGGGTTGGGCGGATTCAGCCAGGTGCCGGCCGCCGCCGGCGGATTGATCCACTGGTCGACGACGTCGTCGTTGCCCACGTCGATGCCGAGCTGCACCTGCATCGACACCACGTTCTCGGCGATCACCTGGCCCGGCGTGTTGTTGATCAGGTCGGTGACCATCAGCCGGCCGTTGGCGTCCACCGTCCACGACTCGAGCGTGGGATTGGGCCCCATGTTGATCACCATCGGCGTGTCGTATGCGGCCGCCGTCGGCACGCTCAGCACGATGTCGGCCGGGCTGAACGCTGGCGCGTTGGGGAGCGCCGTCACGCGGGCGAAGGTGCACGCGCGCGGACGTGCGGTGCCCGCGTTGATCACGGCGCTCTGCTCGTAGACGAGCACCCAGTCGCCGACCGCGAAGCCGAACGTGGAGCGCAGGCGCACCGTGGCCACACCCGCCGCCACGCCGCCCGTCTCGGTGCCGATCGGCAGCGGCACGTTCGCGCTGTTGCCCGAGAAGATCACCAGCGTGTCGGAGGCGATGCCGTTGCCGCCGTCGGTCGCGATCAGCGGCGCCACGCGCACCGGCTGACCGCCGATCGTCGCGGTGCAGCCGATGTGGAACTCGGGCGTGGGCGGGTTCGTGGTCGACAGCGTGTAGACGCCGCCGGGCGTGATCTGGCGCACCGGCGACGTGTAGCCCGCGTCGCTGATCACGCCGAGGTTGTAGCCGGCATTGATGATCGAGCGCTGCAGCGACGCGAGTGCGAACACGCCGGCCTGCAGGCCTTCGCTGCCGCTGGTGGTGGTGCGCTTGCGCTCTTCGCTCGATGCGTAGGTCTGGAAGATGGCGAGCGACGCCGCCAGTGCGATCGTGATCGCCACCATCAGCTCGACCAGCGAGAAGCCGGCGACCGACGTGCGTTGCGGCGGACGCCTCATGACTGCGGCTCCAGGATCATCGCGGTCGTCGTGTACGAGTTGCTGCTGGTGGAGCCCGGCACCGTCCAGAAGATCGTGATCGTCACGTTGGACGCCGTCGAATTGCCCGCGCCGACGATCGAGTACGGCGTCTGCACCGTGTTCACCACCACCACCGGCGGCGTGGCGTCGGCCCCGGGCAGCGACAGCGGCCCCGACAGGATGCGGTTCTTCCACGCCTCGTAGCGCACCGGGTTGCCACCCGCGCTTGCATAGAGATTGGCGCGCTGCGCCGGGTCGGTGGTCCACATCTCGGCGATCAGGTCGGACGCGTGCTGCGCCGCCTGCGTGCGCAGCGTGGCCTCGGAGAGCATCTGCACGGAGCGCGCCTGCATGCCGACCACGCCGAGGATGCCCAGCGAGAACACGAGGATCGCCATCAGCGCCTCGACGAGCGCGACCCCGCGCATGCCGGCGCGCGCGAGGATCGGTGCGCGCGTGCGCGCGAAGACCGGGCGGCCTCGCCGGTGGCCGGCCGTCTCGTGTGGATTCCGAAATGACACCTTGCTCTCCATGCGCTCAGCAGGCTCGCGGATTGCCCGAGCCCGCTTGCGGGTCGCACATGCGCGCCCCACCCGTAGGGCTCACGGTGACGACGATGCGGCGCTCGTCCGACGACGTCAGCGACGTGTCGCGCACGTCGTAGCGGATCGTGTTCACCCATCCCGCCTGCGTGACGAGCCGGCCCGTGCCGTCGAACATCGCGGCAGCGGGCAACCCCGAGCCCACACCGAACGCCGCTCCGAATGCACCCGGCGCGGTCGTCGTCGGGTCGGTGCTGGCACCGACGCGGGCGTTGCCCGATTCCTCGCCGCCGTCACGCGTCTGGATCACGGGCTGGCCGCCGTCGCAGACCAGCGTGCCCGGGGCGACCGGACAGACCGTCCAGCTGCTCTGCCCGGTGGCGTCGTTCATCGCGAACATCACCCGCGCGTTGCGGCGCATCGCCTCGGCGCGTGCGAGGTTCAGTCCGTGCAGGATCGCCTCGCCGCTGGTCCGGATGCGCTGGTTCGCGATCCAGGCGGCGAAGCTCGGCGCGCCCAGGCGCATCAGGATGGCGAGGACGAGCATCGTGATGGCCATCTCGACGAGCGAGAAGCCGCGCTGCGTGTGCCTGCGGTCGGCGCTCATGTCACTCTTTCTTGATCAGCCAGCGGGTCGCGCCGATGGAAGGCACCGAGCCCCAGTTGGCGCCCCACGACACCGTCTGCCGCACGTTCGCCTGGTTCACCGTGTAGACGAAGCCCGCCATCGGCCCGCTGCCCGTGGCCGTCAGCGTGTAGCCCTGCCCCGCATTCGCGATCGCACAGGTGAGCGTGAAGCGCTCCAGGGCCGGCATCGCTGCGCCGCATCCGCCACCATTGGTGTAGGTGCGGTTGTCCCCATAGAACTGCTCCATTCGCACCCGTGTGTCGGCGAGCGCGTTCGTCGCCTCGATCAGCTGCGATCGCGCGATGTAGTCGCGGTACGACGGGATCGCGACGGCCGACAGGATGCCGACGATCGCCATCACGATGACCAGCTCGATGAGCGAGAATCCGCGCGCGTTCATGGACTTTGACTCCTTTGGGTCGGAGTCTAGGCAGCGCTCTGGCGCACGACGACCGTCAACCGACGGACGCCGGACGAGCCTGATGAGCGGCGGGCGGAAGAACCGGGGGAATGCCCCGGGTTATCGAGCGATCACGGTGCCGGCGACGCCGCGCGCGACCGTTCGTGCCGTGCCGGCGACCGCCGATGCCGGATGCGTGCCGATCATGTACCGACGCACGCCGTCCGTCGCGTGCGCGCGGTGACGCGTCAGCCCGTCGACAGCCCCTTGGGCAACGGGAACGCGGTCGTCTCCTGCACGCCGGGCAGCGTGCGCACCGTGCGCGCGCCGAGCGACTTCAGCCGCGCGACCAGCGCCTCGACCAGCACTTCGGGCGCCGACGCGCCGGCCGTGACGCCGATGCGGGTGCGCCCCTGCAGCCACGATGGGTCGAGCTCGTCGGCCGACCCGATCAGGCGGGCCTCGCATCCCATCTTCTCGGCCACCTCGCGCAGACGGTTGCTGTTCGAGCTGGTCGGCGAGCCGATCACCAGCACCAGGTCGCACTGCGGCGCCATGAACTTGACGGCGTCCTGCCGGTTCTGGGTCGCGTAGCAGATGTCCTGCTTCTTCGGCTCGGCGATCGACGGGAAGCGCCGCTTCAGCGCGTCGATGACGGCCTGGCAGTCGTCGACCGACAGCGTGGTCTGGCTGACGAACGCGAGACGCTCCGGATCGCCGACCTCGAGCCGGGCGACGTCGTCGACGGTCTCGACGAGATGGATCGCGCCGTCGACCTGGCCCATCGTGCCCTCCACCTCGGGATGACCGGCATGACCGATCATCACCACTTCCCTGCCCTCGCGGTGCATGCGCGTCACCTCGACGTGCACTTTCGTCACCAGCGGGCAGGTCGCGTCGAACACGCGCAGCCCGCGCTGCTCCGCGTGCGCGCGCACGGCGCGCGACACGCCGTGCGCCGAGAAGATCACGGTCGCGCCCGCCGGCACGTCGTCGAGCTCGTCGACGAACACCGCGCCCTTGGCGCGCAGGTCCGACACGACGTGGTCGTTGTGGACGATCTCGTGGCGCACGTAGATCGGCGCACCATGGATCTGCAGCGCACGCTCGACGATCGCGATCGCACGGTCGACGCCGGCGCAGAAGCCGCGCGGCTGGGCGAGAAGCGCTTCCATCACGTCACTCCATCGAGGCCGCGGGGCCGGCGGGCGGGCATCGAACGATGCGCACGCACGGCCGTCGGTCCGGGCCTGTGCTCAAAGAATTCCCAGGATCTCGACCTGCAGGCGGATCCGCTGACCGGCCAGCGGATGGTTGAAGTCGAACAGCGCCCACTGGTCGTTGATCTCCTTCAGCACACCGGCGAAGCGGCCGCCATCGGGCGCGGGAAAATCGACCAGGTCACCCGGCTGGTACTCGGCGTCGCGCTCGCCGTGCTGCTCGAGCATCGCTCGCGACACCTTCTGCACCAGCTCCGGGCTGCGCAGGCCGAACGCCCGCTCGGGCTCCAGTTCGAACTCGGCCTGCACCCCTTCGCGCAATCCCAGCAGGCATCGCTCCAGCGGCTCGGCCATCTGGCCCATCCCCAGCTGAAGGGTGGCGGGATTTCCGCCGAACGTACTAACGACATCCTCGCCGCTCTGCGCGAGACTGACCCGGTAATGCAAGGTCAGATGTGAGTCCGGAAGGACCGTCGGTTCGGCCGATGACATGAACACTCCTGCTGCGCGGGCGGATGCGGCGCGTGGCGATTCTAAGCGATCGGCGTGCCGCCGCCGGCGCGCACCCAACACCGTTCGAGGGCTCCG
Source organism: Pseudomonadota bacterium (assembly GCA_029779755.1). Classification (GTDB taxonomy): domain Bacteria; phylum Pseudomonadota; class Gammaproteobacteria; order Burkholderiales; family Burkholderiaceae_E; genus Quisquiliibacterium. Next base: position 32,423 of record JAKOZZ010000174.1, on the reverse strand, counting down.
AATGACGCGCACGCTCCCCCCGATCCGCCACTGGCCTGCCGGGCTGCGGCCGCGCGAGCGGATGCTCGATCCGGGGGCCGAGTCGCTGTCCGACGCCGAAGTGCTCGCCATCCTGCTGCGCACGGGCCCGCGCGGCAGCGATGCCGTGTCGTACGCGTGTGCCATCCTGGCGCACTTCGGCGGCATCACGCCCCTGCTGGCGGCCGATCACGGCGCGTTCTGCGGCCTGCCCGGCCTGGGCACCGCCCGCTGGGCCACGCTGCAGGCCGCACGCGAACTCGTGCGCCGCTCCGCCCTCGAGCGTCTGACCGAGCGCAGCGCGCTGCACTCGCCACAGGACGTCCGCACGTTCCTCACGGCCTGGCTGCGCGACCGGCCTGCCGAAAGTTTCGTCGGCCTGTTCGTCGATGCACAGCACCGTGTGATCTGCGCGCGCGAGCTGTTTCGCGGCACGCTGGCCCAGACCGCCGTGTATCCGCGCGAAGTCGCACGCCAGGCGCTGCAGCTGAACGCGGCGGCCGTCATCTTCGCGCACAACCATCCGTCCGGGGTGGCCGAGCCGAGCGCCGCCGACCGCATGCTCACCGAGGCGCTCAAGTCGGCCCTCGCCCAGATCGACGTCGCGGTGCTCGACCACGTGATCGTCGCCGCCAACCAGTGCGTGTCGTTCGCCGAGCGCGGTCTGCTGTGACGGACGCATCCGCGTCGCGCCGATCGGGGTTCGGGTTGGGGTTCGGGTTGGGGTTCGGGTTGGGGTTCGGGTTGGGGTTCGGGTTGGGGTTGCCTTGGCCCGTGCACCCGGCACCTTTGACTTCCTGGCCCGATTCCGCCTATACTTCAAGGCTTTGCGAAATCTTTCCCCGGCGGCGGCCATTGTCGACGGGTTCACCAGGAGTCCAACATGGCCCGCGTTTGCCAAGTGACCGGTAAGGCGCCGATGGTCGGCAACAACGTCTCGCACGCCAACAACAAGACCAAGCGTCGCTTTCTGCCGAATCTGCAGTCGCGCCGCTTCTGGGTCGAGGGCGAGAATCGTTGGGTTCGCCTGCGCATCAGCAATGCCGCCCTGCGTCTGATCGACAAGAAAGGCATCGACACCGTGCTCGCAGATCTGCGCGCGCGCGGCGAAGCCGTCTGAACAGGAGAGTTCCGCCATGCGTGACAAGATCAAGCTCGAGTCGACGGCCGGCACCGGCCACTTCTACACGACGACGAAGAACAAGCGCACGATGCCCGAGAAGATGGAGATCAAGAAGTACGATCCCGTCGCACGCAAGCACGTCGCGTACAAGGAAACCAAGATCAAGTGATCGGCCGCAGCGTGCGCACCCCACCGGGGGTGTCCGCACATCGCCGGCATGGGCCACCTTCGGGTGGCCTTTTTCATTCCACAGCCGCCTCGATGCCGCACGCCGGCCCCCAGCACACCCGCCCCGCGCCCTGAAGGGCGCCAAGAAACAAAAACCGCGGCATGAAGCCGCGGTTTCGGATCCGGCGCAAGCCGGCTGCGGCCGGGCAGCGCCCGGCGTCGCGCTTACAGCGGGCGGATCGCCGCGGCCTGCAGGCCCTTGGGACCACGCTTCACTTCGAACTGGACGCGCTGCTGCTCGGCCAGCGTGCGGAAGCCCGCGCCCTGGATTTCCGAGAAGTGGGCGAACAGGTCCTCACCGCCGGCGTCCGGGGTGATGAAGCCGAAGCCTTTGCCTTCGTTGAACCACTTGACGATACCGGTCTGAACATTGGTGCTCATGCTACGTTCCTTAAGAGAAAGATTCGAGCAGCACGCGAACGTGCGCGCCACTCAGGGAGCGAGCGGGACAAGAAACGTAGCCGGGGTACTGACGAGGCGCGCCTGTGAAGACGGCGCAGGTGAACCGCGAGATACACTGCTTGAATCACTGCAATCCGCAGTATACACGCTTGTCGAACCCGCTGCGCATGAATTTGCTTCGCGTGCCACAGGCGGTCGTGCGCGACCGATCGGCGACGATAAACTGCCGCAGCACGTCCAACCCGCGCGCCATGCGCACGTGCGTCGCAGCCCCCCGGAATCCGATCCCCCCGCCAGGAGCCCCTGCTTGAACATCGTCGACGCAGTCGAATACAACGCGCGGATCCGCCCGCACGCCACCGCGCTGGTGGAACCGGACCGTGCCATCCGCTATGCGGAGCTGTCCGAGATGGTGCTGCGCACCGCCTGTGCGCTCGCACTGCATGGCATTCGCGACGCGGACCGCGTGGCGATCCGCATGCCGAATTCGGCCATGCACCTGATCGCGCAGCTGGCGCTCGCGCGCATCGGCGCCGTGTCGATCCCGCTGCACACCGCGAAGCCGGCCGACGCGCTCGCCGCGTTCAAGGCGCGCTTCGCCCCTGCGGCGGTGATCGCGCTGTCGCAGGCGCAGGCGATCGACGGCGTGCCCCTGATCCTCGCCGACGACCACCTGCTGCAGCCGGTCAGCGCCGAACAGCGTGCCACGCCGGTTGCACCGGGCGGCGCGGCGCTGCTCAGCCTGGCGTTGTCGTCGGGCACGACCGGCGAACCGAAGGCGATCGGCTGGTCGCACGAGCGCGCGCTGGAGCAGTGGCGCCTGCAGCAGGCCGTGCGCCCCTCGGGTCCGGGCATCCGCTTCCTGCCGTACATGGGCTTCGACGCGATGTATCCGTCGGCGATGAGCCTGCGGCTGCTCTTCGGTGGCGGCACCGTGATCGTGATGCCCGACGTGAGCCTGAAGAGCCTCGAGGACGCGGTCGACCGCTTCGGTGCGACCCACGTGCTGACGTCGCCGGCGCTGATCACGCGTCACTTCGACAAGCTGCCGCCCGGTGGACAGCGCTTCCCGGGACTGGTCTCACTGCGGCTGGCCGGCAGTCTGGTGCCGCCGGCGATGTATCGCGAGTTCGTCCGGCGCGTCACGTCCAACGTCGTGATCGACTATGGCTCGTCCGAGGTGGGCGCCGTCGCCACCGGCGACCGCGACACGATGACGCTGCAGCCCCGGTCCGTGGGACGCGTGGTGCCCTGGGTGGACGCCCAGGCGGTTGCCGATGACGGGTCACCGCTGCCGGTCGGCGCGGCGGGCACGCTGCGGTTCCGCGGTCCGAGCTTTCCCTCCGGTTACCACGACGACCCCGAGGCGACCGCGCGCATGTTCTCGGACGGCTGGTTCTATCCGGGCGACTACGGCCGGGTGCTGCCCGACGGCACGCTGATCATCGACGGGCGCGTCGACGAGATGATCAACCTCGGCGGCACCAAGGTCGCGCCGGGTGAAGTCGAGCGCGTGCTGCTGCAGGATCCCGAGGTGCGCGAGGCGGCTGCCTACGGCCTGGAGACGGCCTCCGGCCAGATGGTGCTGCTGGCGGCCGTCGTGATGAAGGGTGCGTTCGACGAGAAGGCATTGCTGGCGCGCTGCCGGGAACAGCTGGGACAGCGTGCGCCGATGCGCCTGGTGCAGGTCGATGCGCTGCCGCGCAACGACGCGGGCAAGGTGATGCGCCGCGAACTGGCGGCACGCACGCGGGTCGGATGAGCATGAGGCCTTCCGATCCTGCGCGTATCGGCGCGCGCCGATCGCTTCTGCGCGGCATTGCCGTCTCGCTCGCCGGCGCCGGAATCGCGTGGGCGCCTGCGGCGGCGGCGCAGCCTCAAGCCCAGGCGTGGCCGACGAAGCCGCTGCGCATCGTCGTGCCCTTCCCGCCCGGCGGCGCGAACGACCAGGTGGCCCGCACGATGGGGCCGCTGCTGGCCGCGCGGCTCGGCCAGCCGGTCACGATCGAGAACCGTCCGGGCGGTGGCAGCAATCTCGGGATGGAAGCCGTGGCCCGTTCCGAGCCGGACGGCCACACGATCCTGTTCGGCTCGGTCGCCGCGGCGATCAACCCCGCGCTCTACCGGATGAGCTTCGATCCGCAGCGCGATCTGGCACCGGTCGTGCTGCTGACCCGTCTGCACCTGATCCTGTTCGCGCGCAGCGGACTGGAGGCGAACTCGGTCGCCGACGTGATGCGCCTCGCCCGCTCCCGACCGGGCACGGTCACCTGCGCGGCCTCGGCGGGCGGATCGCCGCAGATGGGATGCGAGCTGCTGCAGTCGCTCGGCGACGTGCGCCTGGTGAACGTGCTCTACAAGGGCTCGAGCCAGGCGATGGTGGACCTGGCGGCCGGCACGGTCGACATCGCAATGGACATGCCGGCGGCCGCGGCGGCCCATGTCGCGAGCGGCCGCGTCAAGCCGCTCGGATCCGGCGATCTGCGCTCGCACACGGGACGGTACGGCCGCCTGCCCCGGATCGCCGACACGTTGCCGGGGTTCGAGCTGAACAGCTGGGGCGCCATCTTCGTCGCCGCCGGCACCCCGCCGCCGATCGTCGACACGCTCAACCGCGCGTTCAATGCCGTGCTGGCCGAACCGGTGCTCCGCCAGAAGCTGAACGACATCGACGCCGACCCCGGCGGCGGTTCGCCCCAGGATCTGGCCAACCGCCTGAAGGCGGACACCGACGCGTACGCCCGCATCGCGCGCAGCGCCGGCCTGCGGCCAGGCGACTGAGCCGCGTCAGCCGACGCGGGTGTTCTGGGCCAGCACGCGGCGCATCACCTTGCCCGCGTCGTTGCGCGGCAGCGCATCGACCTGCACCAGGCGCATCGGCGCACGCTGCCCCAGTTGCGTCCGGCATCGGGCCAGCAGCGACTTCTCGTCGAACGCGCCCTTCATCACGACGGCCGCCAGCAGCACCGTCTGGCCGGAGGCCGTCTCCAGGCCGTACGCGGCCGCCTCGCGCACGTCGGGATCCTGCAGCAGCACGCGCTCGACTTCACCCGGCGCGACCTTGGTGCCGCCGAGGTTGATCATCTCGTCGACGCGCCCGTCGATGATCAGCGCGCCGTCCGGCAGCACCCGGCCGTAGTCGCCCGGATGGAACCAGCCGTCGCGGAACTCGCCCGCCCCCGGGTCGGGCGCGTCGAAATAGGCCGACGGATATCCGGCACCCCGGAACGCGAGCACGCCCGACGTGCCCGCCGGCAGCGGGGAACCGTCGTCGGCGACTGCCTGCGCCTCCACCCAGGGCATCAGGCGGCCGACCGCAGCAGGATGCATGAGCAGGGTGTCGCGATCGCCACTGGCGGTCAGCCCGGCTTCGGTCGAACCGTAATCGTTGACGATGTTCGGCGTGACGCGACGCATCAGTGCGCGCAGCATCTGCGGGGGCAGCAGGCTGCCGGCCAGCCGCAGCGCGACCAGTCCCGGGAAGCGCGGCCCCTCCGGCCCGAGCGTATCGAGGAACCGGGCGATCAGTGCCGGAGAGGACAGCACGTGGGTCGCGCCGAAGCGGTCGACCGCCTCCTCGAGACGCTTCAGGCTCACGTCGGGCATCACGATCACGGCGCCGCCCCCGAACAGCACGAACATGCAGGCCGCGCTCGGGTAGAAGGCGTCGAACCCCATGAACGGCAGGAACCGGACGCCGGGCCCGAAGGCGCGCACGCCCTGCTGCAGGCGCCAGTGCCCGAGCAGACGGTCGTGCGACCAGACGATCGCCTTCGGTTCGCCGGTCGTGCCCGACGACAGGGCGATGCAGAACGGCGCCTCCCCTCCGGCGGCCGCAGGCCGGCTGCGCCGATCGGCCGGGATGGGCCGAAGCAGGTCGTCGTCGGCGAGGATCAGCGGCACACCGTCGATCGCCTGCGCCTGCGACAGACCGATGACCGCCGCAGGGGCGAAGCGCGCCTTGAACGCGGCAAGCGCGTCGGCCGGCTTCGCGGTGTGCAGCGGGATCGACACGGCGCCGATGCGCGCGAGCGCGAGCTGCGCGATCAGGTGCGTGGCCGAGTTCGGCAAGCGGATCGCCACGCGGTCCGCACTGCGGATGCCGCGGTCCGCCAGTGCACTGGCGGTGCGCAGCACCCGCTCGTGCAGCTCGGCGTAGCTGATCGCCCGGTCGGGCTCGATGACCGCAGGCGCGTGCGGCTGCGTGCGCGCGTTGTGCGCGATGGCTGCGCAGACGTTCAAGGACGCTGCTCCGGCAGCAGCACGACGTTGCCGATGCCTGCGAACCGGCCGACGAGTTCGTGCGCCTGCACCAGCTCCGCCAGCGGCATCGTGCGCGTGATCACCGGCTTGAGCGCACCGGCGCCCAGGGCGGACGTGATGTCGCGCACCGCCACCCGCAGGGTCGGGCGGGTCAGGGTGTAGACGATCAGGTAGTGCACGCGGATGTTCTTGCGCAGCAGCCGCCAGAAGGGGATCTTGGGCTCGGGCTGCGCGTCGGAGCTGTAGGTGGCGATGATGCCGTTGTCCTTCAGCACGTCGAGGTTGGTCTCGAGGTTGACGCCGAAGGCCACGTCGACGGCGCGATCGACGCCCTGCCCGCCCGTGATCTCGCGCACGCGCGCCACGACGTCCTCGGTGCGGTAGTTCAGCACGTGGTGCGCGCCGCAGGCCGCGGCCACCGCCGCCTTCTCGGGTCCGCTGACGGTGGCGATCACGCGCGCGCCGGCCCACACCGCAAGCTGCACGGCCGTCGTTCCGACCCCGCCCGCGCCGCCGTGGATCAGCACGGTCTGCCCCTCGATGTCGCCATCGACGAACAGCGCATAGTGCGCGGTGATCGCGGGCACGCCGAGACAGGCCCCGGCCTCGAACGACACGCCGTCGGGCAGCGGCACGGCACGCTCCGCCGGCTGCAGGGTGTGACTGGCCGTCGTGCCGAAGTCGCGGTCGACGCGCCCGTTGTAGATCCACACACGCTGGCCGATCCGCGCCGCCGGAACGCCCTCGCCCACCGCCACGATCACGCCTGCACCGTCGTCACCCGGAACCAGCCGACGGCCCGCCGGCGGCGGGACGCTGGCGCGCCGCTTCACGTCCGCCGGGTTGATGCCGATCGCACGCAGTTCGATCAGCACTTCACCGGGCGGCGGCGCGGGCAGGTCGATGGGGCCGAAGCGCAGCACCTGATCGGCGGGGCCGCTCGTCTCGTAGTAGGCGGCATGGGAAACAGTGGGCATCTTGGACTCCGTGGGAAAGGTCGTCGGAATGGGCGGGATCATGCACCCGGTACGCGGCCGGGCCGCTCAGCGCGTGTAGCCGTCGTCCAGAGTGCGCAGGAACGCCACCACGTCCGCGATCTCGGCCTCGCTCAGACGCGGCGCCTGTCCGGGCCGCCGGTCGTAGGGCGCTTCGTCGACATTCACGTTGCCGCGGTGGCGTGCCGGCAGGTCGTCGAACCTGAGCACCCGGTTGCCGCCTCCGCGGGGATACCAGTCGCGCGGATGCGTGTCGCGCTGCACGTAGAACCGCACCGCCTGGGCGAGGTCCGTGAACAGACCGTTATGGAAGTAGAACGGCCGCTTCGCAACGTTGCGCAGCGTGGGCACCCGGAATGCGCCGCAGACCGCCGCATCGAGTCCGTCCGGACGGCGGCGGTCGGGACCGCACAGGCCCAGGTCGAAGAAGTCCGGATCCGCGTTGGCCGGGATGCGCGGGTTGCGCGCAAGCCCCAGGGCGTCGTACGTGAAGTCGGTGAACAGATGCCGGCGCGGATCGCGCGAACGTTCGGCGACGACGTGACAGGCCGCGCAGTTGCCCTTGTCCTCGGCCATGAACAGGCGCCGACCGCGCGCTTCGGCCGGCGTGAACCGGGCCTCGCGGCGAAGCACGGCATCGTACTTCGACGAGAACGGCGAGACCTCGGGCGACCGCTGGAAGGCGCCGAGCGCCGCGATGCCGGCGGCCGCCCAGGTCGCATCGTCGGCGTCGGCGCTCAGACCGAAGGCGGCGCGCAGCGCGTCGGCGTACGGCGCCGCGCGCAACCGTGCCGCGAGGTCGGCCTCGCCGGACAGGTTCATCTCGGCCGCCGCGAAGAGCGGTCCGCGCGCCTGCTCCTCGAACGACGACGCACGACCGTCCCAGAAGAGCCCGCCCACGGCCTTGCGCACCCACCGTCCGTCCTCGCGCACCGCCTTCACCGCGAACGGCGGCACGAAGGCCGCATAGGACACCGTGGGGGTGTTGCGCCGCCCCAGGCGATCGCGATGGCTGCCCGCCGCAACGCCGGTCACCGAGCCGTTGTTGCCCGCCCAGCCGAGATCCGGGTTGTGGCACGACGCGCACGACACGCCACGCGGCTCGGACAGGGTCGCATCGAAGAAGACCTGACGTCCGACCTGCGCGCGATCGACGGCGGTCGTCTGCGACCGCGCAGGCGTGGCGAGGAGCGCGGCGAACGCGAGCAGGAGAGCGGTCGTCACGTCGACAAGACGACGGGTCGTCCGCGAGCGCGGACGTGTCGTCTCCGAGACGGGATGTGTCGTCTCCGAGACGGTGCGGGTCGCCGTCGAGCGGCGGCGCGTCGCTCCGGAATCGCAACGTGTCGTGCTGCGGCAGCGAATCGTCGTCCGGAACGTGCGAGGCATGGTCGGGGCACCGTCGAGAATGGGCGTGCCCGTGATTATCGCGTCGATCGGGACGATCCGCCCTGCGGAACGTGCTTCCGCAGCGGCGGCCCGGATCCGCTATCGTCGCAAGCCTCACCCAGGAGATCCGCATGAACCCGGCAGAACAGGCGACCCTCGACGCGCATCGGCGCACCAGCGCCGGTCTCGACTTCTCGGACGATGCCGACTTCGCGGACGCGCGCCGCGGGTTCATCGCCACCGTCCCCGACGGCGAGGTGCGCGCCGCCGACGGGCGCGTCGTCTTCAGCCAGAAGCGCTATGCATTCGTCGATGCGCCCGAGGCACCGCCGACCGTGCATCCCAGCCTGTGGCGGCATGCGCGCCTGAACCGGCACCATGGCCTGTTCCAGGTGTCGGAGCGCATCTTCCAGGTGCGCGGCCTCGACCTCGCCAACGTCACCTTCATCGAGGGCGACGAAGGGCTGATCGTGATCGACGCGGCCACCTACGCGGAGGCCGCGCGCTGCGCGCTCGAGCTCTTCTGGCAGCACCGCCCCAGGCGCCCGATCCACACGATGATCTACAGCCACAGTCACATCGACCACTACGGCGGCGTGCGGGGTCTGATCGACGAGGCGGACGTGCGCGCCGGGCGCGTGCAGGTGATCGCACCCGACGGCTTCCTCGCCGCCTCGGTCGACGAGAACATCCTGGCCGGCGTGCCGATGCGGCGGCGGGCGATGTTCCAGTTCGGCCCCACCCTGCCGCCCGGTCCGCAGCAGCACGTCGACAGCGGCCTCGGCATCGCGGCCGGGCGCGGCACGGCCAGCCTGATCGCGCCGACGCGCCTGATCACCCGGCAGCAGGAGCGGCTGCGCATCGACGGCGTCGAGATCGTGTTCCAGCTGACGCCGCAGACCGAGGCGCCGGCCGAGATGAACTTCTTCTTTCCCGACGACCGCGCGCTCAACCTCGCCGAGAACGCGTGCCAGACCATGCACAACCTCTGCCCGATCCGCGGCGCCAAGACGCGCGACGCCCTCGGCTGGTCGAAGTACCTCGACGAGGCGCTGCGCGAATTCGTGCCGCACTGCGACGTCGCCTATGCGCAGCACCACTGGCCGGTGTGGGGCACCGACCGGGTCGCGGCGTTCGTGGCCGACCAGCGCGACATGTACCGGTACCTGCACGACCAGACGCTGCGGCTGATGAGCCATGGCTACACGCCGCACGAGATCGCCGATGCGCTGATGATGCCGAACGCGCTGTCGAAGCGCTGGAACACACGCGGCTACTACGGTGCGGTCGCCCACAACGTGCGGTCGATCTACACGCACTACCTGGGGCACTACGACGGCAACCCGGCCACGCTGGATCCGCTGACGCCGGTCGACGCGGGCCGGCGCTACGTGCAGTACATGGGGGGCGCCGCGGCGCTGATGGCGAAGGCGCGCGCCGACTACGCGCGCGGCGACTACCGCTGGGTGGTTCAGGTCACCAACCACCTGGTGTTCGCCGATCCGGGCAACACCGAGGCGCGCGCGCTGTGCTCCGACGCGATGGAGCAGCTCGGCTACCAGGCCGAGGCCGCCACCTGGCGCAACGCCTATCTGCTCGGTGCACACGAACTGCGCAACGGTGCGCCCAAGCCCCCGCCCGGCGCGAGCCCCGCGGTCAACATGGAAGTGGCGTCGATCCTGCCGCTCGACATGTTCCTCGACTTCCTGGCCATCCGCGTCGACGGGCTCGCCGCGCAGGACCTCGCCGGACGCTTCGACTGGCGCATCACCGACGAGGACGCGTGCCGCGCGATCAGCCTGGGCAACGGCGTGCTCAACCATGCGCCCGGCAGTCACGGCACGGCGGCCGAGGCCGTGGTGTCGACCACCCGTGCGGAGCTGACCGCCATGCTGCGCCGGGGCGCCACGCTGCTCGGCGAGTTCGACGAGGGACGTCTGCAGGTGAGCGGCGACCGCGCGAAGTTCCGCGCGTTCCTCGCGACGCTCGACCAGTTCGCGGCGATGTTCAACATCGTCGAGCCCTGACGGCGGCGCGCGCCGGTCATCCGCCGGATCTCGCTATCATCGGTGCACGCACGAACGATCCCAGGAGACCCCCGATGCGCAGCATCTTCAGTGAAGAACACGAGCAGTTCCGTGAACAGGTCCGCCGCTTCTGCGAGCGGGAGATCAAGCCCCACTACCGCGAGTGGGAGAAGGCCGGGCACAGCCCGCGCGCGTTCTGGCGCAAGGCCGGCGAGAACGGACTGCTGTGCACCACGATCCCGACCGAGTACGGCGGTCCCGGCGGCGACTTCCTGCACTCGGTGGTCGTCACCGAGGAGATGGTGCGGGTGGGCGCCAACCTGGGCATGCCGGTGCACTCCGAGATGGTGTCGCCCTACCTGCTGCACTACGGCAGCGAGGAGCTGAAGCAGCGCCTGCTGCCGCGCCTGTGCCGCGGCGAGATCATCGGCTCGATCGGCATGACCGAGCCCGGCACCGGCAGCGACCTGAAGAACATCCGCACCAATGCGGTCCGCGACGGTGACCACTGGGTGCTGAACGGACAGAAGGTGTGGATCACCAACGGCTTCAACTGCGGCGTGGTGCTGGTGGCCTGCAAGACGGACCCGTCGGCGGGCGCCAAGGGCGTGTCGCTGATCGCCGTCGAGGAAGGCACGCCCGGCTTCACGCGCAGCCAGCCGATGGACAAGATCGGCCTGAAGGCGCAGGACACGGCGGAGCTCTTCTTCGACAACGTGCGCGTGCCGCTGTCGAACCTGGTGGGCGAGGAAAGCCGCGGCTTCGTCTACCTGATGCAGCAGCTGCCGCAGGAGCGGCTGGTGATCGCACTGCGGTCGTGCGCCACCCTCGAGACGCAGCTCGAGAAGACGATCGCGTACACCACCGAGCGCAAGGTGTTCGGCAATCCGATCATCGGCTTCCAGAACAGCAAGTTCAAGCTGGCCGAGGCCAAGGCCTACATCGCGATGCTGCGCGCATTCGTCGACCAGTGCGCGCTGGAACACATGAACGGCGGCATCAGCAGCGAGAAGGCCGCGATGGCCAAGCTGGTGGGCACGGAACTGATGGGACGCTTCCTCGACGAGTTCCTGCAGCTGCACGGCGGCTACGGCTACAGCAGCGAGTACGAGATCGGACGGGCCTGGGTGGACGCGCGCGTGTCGCGGATCGCGGGCGGTGCGTCCGAAGTGCTGAAGGACATCATCAGCCGCAACCTGTAGGCGGCGCACGCGTCACGCGCGACCGGGGCGCTGCGGCGCGATCGGAGCGCTGCGGCGCGGCCATGCCGCGCCGCCATGCCGCGCCGCTTTTGCCTTCGGTATCGGATCAGGGAACGATCACCGCGGTGCCGTGGCTCAGCACGACCACGTCACGCTCGACCACCCGCGTGCGGAACTGCACGTTGGCGCCGTCGACCCACATCTCGACGCGCAGCGTCTCGCCCGGATACACGGGCGACGAGAAGCGCGTGCCGATCTCCTTCAGGCGTGCGGGATCGTAGTCGCACAGCGTGGCCAGCAGCGCGTGGCCGGTGACCCCGAACGAGCACAGGCCGTGCAGGATGGGCTGCGGGAACTTCGCCTTGGCGGCGACGTCCGGATCGGCGTGCACCGGGTTGTAGTCGCCCGACAGCCGATAGATGAGCGCAGCCTCCGGTCGGGTCTTGAGCTCGCACACCCGGTCGGGCGCACGGTCGGGCGTGGCCGGGCGCGGGGGCGGCGCGACGTCGCTGGGCTGGCCGTTGGCGGAGAAGCCGCCGTCGCCGCGCAGGAAGGACACGCCGGTGGCCGTGGCGAGCAGCTTGCCGGACGGGTCGGTGAGCGTCTTCTCGGAATACATCAGCGCGCCCTTGTCGGCGCCCTTGTCGACCAGGGCGGTCACCCGCGTGAGCCCGATCACCGTGCCTTCGGCCGGCAGCGGGGCATGCAGCACCAGGTGCTGCTCACCATGCAGGATCTTGACCCAGTCGATGCCGGTGCCCGGGTCCTTGGACCAGAACCCCGGGGAACCGAGCACCACGGCCATGGTGGGCAGCGCCTGCAGGCCGTCTTCGTACAGGAAGCGCAACTGCTTGCGGTCCAGGGGATCCTGGCCGAGACCGACGCCGAGCGCGTACAGGATGCTGTCGCGGAAGGTGTAGCGGTGTTCGATCGGCTTGTGCGGCCAGGCCTTGAGTTTTGCGACGTCGATCGCCATGAGCGGTGTCCCCCGATGTGGTGTTGGTCCGCGTCAAGTGTATGCGACATCAGTGCGCGCGAAGCCCTCCGCGATCGTCGCCATCGGTATCGAAGGGAGCGGCCTCGGCGTGACCGATGCCGTCGGCGTCCGCATGACCGATGCCGCCGGCGCCCGCATGGCGGCGCAGTTCCTCCTCGCGCTGCCGGTCGAGGCGCTCGGCCTCGGAGGCGCTGACCAGGCGACCGAGCAGCGCGCTGTGCCGCTGACGCGTGGGACACGTTGCCGCCAGGCGATGCGCGGCCATCAGGGCGACGCTCGGGTCGATCAGCAGCGGCAGGGACGAGATCTGGGGCAGGTCGAGTTCGGCGGCGTGCATGGCGGTTCTCCTGGCGGGATGCGCACGGAAGCGGCGCACGGACATGGTCGCGCGCCGTGCCGCCGACGGCCATACGACCGGCGACGTAGACGGGTCGATGTAGACGTCGATGCAGACGGGTCATGTCGACGCGCGCCGGGCGCGATGCAGGTGCGATGCGGACTCGAGCAGACGGTAAGATCGAACGGTTCGCATACGCGACGCCCCCCGAGACCTCACTCAAGACCCATCACCGGAGACCCCCCCATGCTGCTCTACGATTCCGTCGGCCCCAACCCCCGCTTCGTGCGCATGTTCGCCGCCGAGCGCGGCATCACGCTGCCCAAGGTCACCGTCGATCTGCGCGGCGGCGAGAACCGCCAGGCGCCGTACCTGGCGAAGAACCCGGCGGGCGGTCTGCCCGCGCTGGAACTCGACAACGGGTTCGTGCTGGCCGAGATCACCGCCATCGCCGAGTACCTCGACGAGATCGCGCCGTCCGGTCACTCGCTGGTGGGCGCCAACGCGCTGGAGCGCGCCGAGACACGCATGTGGACGCGCCGCATCGACCTGCAGATCGTCGAGCCGCTGACCGCCGGCTTCCGCTACGCCGAAGGCCTGAAGATGTTCCAGAGCCGCATGCACTGCATCCCGCAGGCGGCCGACGACTTCAAGAAGATCGCGCAGCAGAAGCTGGGCTGGCTGAACGGGCTGATGGAAGGCAAGGACTTCGTGTGCGGCAAGCGGCTCACGATGGCCGACATCCTGCTGTTCGCGTTCCTCGACTTCGGCAAGAACGTCGGTCAGGGCATCGACCCGGCGCACACCAACATCGCCGCCCACTACGAGCGCATGAAGGCGCGCCCGAGCGCGGCCGCCTGAGGGTTGCCGCCTGCGTGCGTGGCCCGCTCCGGGTCACGCCGCGCCGCTGCGGCGCACCGTGTCCGCGCCACGCCCGCGCAGCATCGCACGCAGCGGCTCGACGAAGCCGATCAGGCCTTTCGGGAACAGTGCCAGCGTGGCGATCAGCACGCTGCCGAGAATGATCTTGTCGGCATAGCCGCCCAGCGACAGAAACTTCTCCTGTCCGAGCACCAGCACGGTCGCCAGCAGCGGCCCCAGCAGCAGTCGCCGGCCCACCAGCACCACGGCCGTGAGCATGAAGATCAGGAAGTAGGAATCGAGCACGTCGGCGCTCACGTAGGCACGCTGGTACGCATACAGCCAGCCGGCGGACGCCGTGATCGGCGCGGAGAACAGGAACACCTTCAGGCGCACCTGCTGCGGGTCGATGCCGGAGACGATCGCCAGCCGCGTGTTCAGGTGCGTCATGACCGCGGCGGAGCCCAGGCGCGAATTGCGGAAGCGGTCGACCAGGTACAGCACCACCACGAGCAGGCCGAATGCGATCGGCCAGAGCTCGCGGTCGTTGCCGGCCTTCAGGGTGAGCCCCGGCAGCGACAGGTCGAGCACGGGGATGCCGCGCAGACCGTCGGAGCCGCCCAGGAACGACCAGTTCTGCGCCACCGTGGACGCCACCACCGCAATGGCGTACGTGACCAGCGAGAACACGAATTCGCGCAGGCGCAGCGTGATGAGCCCCAGGACCGCCGCAAACAGCAGCGCGGCGCCGATCGACGCGCCCAGCGTCGCCCAGCCGCCGGCGCCGGCGCGCGTGGACAGCAGCGCCGTGGTGTAGCACCCGACCGCGAAGAACACCGTGTGCGCAAGACTCACCTCGCCCAGGTCGGACACGATCAGGTCGAGCCCGTAGGACATCGCCGCGAAGATCGCGATCAGCACCAGCGCGCTGTAGACGGCGCCGGACCCGCCGGCGAGGACGGGCGCGAAATAGGCCGCAACGGCCAGGATCAGGAGCGCGATGCCGCGGATCGTCGTGTGCATGGTTCGGGCTTCGGGTCCGGGTGGGGTGACGGTGCGGGCGGGGGCGTCGGCGCAGACGGCGCGCTCAGCGCGCCCCGGCGGCCAGTCCGCCCGGTCGCAGCACGAGCACCGCGATCAGCACCGCAAACGCGGCGGCGGTGGTGTAGGCCGGCGAGATCAGCGCGCCGAAGAACGCCGTGAACAGGCCCAGCGCGAGCCCGGCCACGTAGCTGCCGAACACGCTGCCGATGCCGCCCAGCACCACCACGACGAAGGTCATGATCACCTCCTCGAAGCCCATCGAGGTGAGGATGGGCGTGCGAGGACCCACCATCGCACCGGCGAACGCCACCGCCGCGCCTTCGAAGGCGAACACGGCGAGATAGACACGGCGGATGTCGACGCCCGCCAGCTCGGCCAGCTTCGGATCCTCGGCAACCATGCGCACCAGCCGGCCGATGCGCGTGCGGTCGAGCACGAACTTCAGCACCAGGAACTCGACGATGGCGACGACGACGATGGCGATGTCCTGCCACGTCAGCCACATGTCGCCGAACGCCAGTTCCTTCTGCGCCAGCGGCGTGTCGAGGATCTGTCCGGTGGAGCCGAACACCAGGGCGGCGGCACCGTGCAGCACGTAGCCGAACCCCAGCGTCATGATCATGATCGACACGAGGTTCTGGTCGATCGTGGCCTTCAGCATCACGCGCTGCAGCACCAGCCCCACCAGGATGCCGGCGCCGATCGCCACCGGGATGGCCAGCACGTACGGCAGGCCCAGCCCGGAGATCGCGAACCAGGTGACGAAGGCCCCCAGCATGTACATCTGGCCGTGGCCGAAGTTGACCAGCCGCGCCACGCCCAGCAGCACAGTCCAGCCGATCGCCACCAGCGCGTAGGCATGGCCGAGCACCAGGCCGTTGAGGAACTGCTGTCCGAGGTTCATCCGTGCCCTCCTCCGAGGTAGGCCTCGGCGATGCGCGGGTCGTCGCGCATCTCGGACGCCGTGCCTTCGACGATCACGCGACCGCGCTCGAGCAGCACGAGGCGGTCGACCACTTCGATGGCGGCGCGCACGTTCTGCTCGACCAGCAGGATCGTCAGCCCCTTGCCCGCGAGTGTGCGCATGGTCTCGAGCACCGCCGACACCAGGCGCGGCGCCAGACCGATGGACGGCTCGTCGAGCATCAGCACGCGCGGGCCCAGCATCAGCGCCCGGCCGATGCCGAGCATCTGCCGTTCGCCGCCCGACAACTGCGAACCGAGATGCCCGCGGCGCTCGCGCAGGCGCGGGAACAGTTCGAAGACCTCTTCGCGGTCGTAGACGTGCCGCCCCGGCGCATCGTGCACGTCGCCGGGTACGGTCAGGTTCTCGTCGACGCTCATCTGTCCGAACACCAGCTTGCCTTCGGGCACCAGCAGCAGCCCTGCGCGCGCGCGCCGGTGGGCGGGCAGCGCGGACACGTCGACGCCGTCGAGCCGCACGGCGCCCGACACCCGCGGCGTGCCGCGCGACCACCCGGCGATCGCGTTGACGAGCGTGGACTTGCCGGCACCGTTGGCGCCGACCACGCCCAGCACCTCGCCCTGCCGCAGCGACAGGCGCTCCAGGTCGAGTGCATTGTTGCCGCCGTAGGCGACGCGCAGCCCGGCCACCTGCAGGACTTCCGGCGCGGCCGCGGAACCGGGCAGACCGCCCGGTGCGCCGGGGCGCGTACCGTCGGCCGCAGCGGCGGGTACGGAGGACGGGCTGGTGCTCATGCCGTGCGCCCCAGGTAGGCCTCGAGCACCGCCTGGTTCTGCTGGATCTCGCGCGGCGAACCGATCGCGATGCAGCGCCCCTGGTCGAGCACGACGATGCGGTCGGCGACCGCCATGATCAGGTCCATGTGATGTTCGATGACGACCAGCGCCAGGCCTTCGCGCTTGAGCGCGTGCAGCATCTGCACCAGGCGGTCCATGTCGGCGCCGCCGAGACCGGCACCCGGCTCGTCGAGCAGCAGCGCCCGCGCGCGGGCGCCGTGCGCGAGCGCCACCGACAGCATGCGCTGGGTGCCGTAGGGGATGGCGGTGGGCAGACGGTGGTGGTACTCGGCGCCGACCCCGAAGCGTTCGAGCGTGGCGACGGCGCCAGCCTCCGAGGCCTTGCGCCGGCGCGCAGCAGCGAACGGCGCCAGCGTGCTGGCCAGCAGCCCGGTGCCGGCGGTGTCGTGCATCACCGCCAGCATGTTGTCGAGCACCGTCAGTTCGTGGAAGAACGCGTTCTGCTGGAACGCGCGCTTCAGGCCGCGTTCGGCGAGCCGATGCGCGGGCACGTCGGTGACGTCTTCGCCGTCGAGCAGCACGCGGCCGCGACGCGTGACCATCGCGGTCACGGCGTCGTAGCAGGAGCTCTTGCCGGCGCCATTGGGGCCGATGATGCCCAGCAGCTCGCCCGCGCCGACCGCCCAGCTCACGTCGTCGAGTGCGGTCAGCGCGCCGTAGCTGACCCCCAGTCCTTCGACCTGAAGGACCGGCTTCGAAGCTGCCGTCATCGTGGCCCCGATCCGTCGTCCGTCACCTCCGTCGTCGCTTACTTCTCGACGACCATCTTCTGGCCCTGGATGGTGAACACGTAATGGCGCGACGCCAGCTGGCCGTTCGGCGCGAACGACATGTCGCCGAGGATGGTGTTCTTGAACGTTCCGCCCCGAATGCGCTTGGCGATCGCCTCGCGATCGAGGGTCTTCAGCTCGTTGGCGGCCAGCGCCCACACCTGGAGCGCCGCGGCGCCCAGCGCCATGAACTTGTCGGGCGCGTGCTTGTGCTGCTCCTGCATCCTGGCGACGAAGCGCTGGTTGACCGGATTGGAGGCGAACGGCTCGACGTCGGGGAAATAGATGTCCGCGCCGACCACGCCGTTGGCGGCGTCACCGGCCACGGAGATCACGCTCGGGGCCATCGTGCCGACCGCCGCCACCAGCTGCCCGGGGATGCGCGCCTGGCGGGCCTGGCGGATCAGCGCCGGCATGCCGAGCCCTTCACTCGCGTTGATCAGCACCGTGGCATCGGGATTGGCCGAGCGCACGTTGGTGAGCGCGACCCGGAAGTCGGCCTGCGTGAACGGGAACTTCTCCTCGGCGACCTTCTCGTAGGCGTGGTTCAGCTTCTTGAGCTCGCCTTCGATGGACGCCTGCGCGCCGTTGCCGTACGCGTCGTTCTGCGTCATGAACGCGATGCGCTTCGCTTTCAGCCGGTTGGCCAGGTAGTTCGCGATGACCGCGCCGTCCTGCGAATTCGAGCTGTTCAGGCGCACGGCCAGCGGGTTGCCTTCGCCCGAGAGGATCGGGTCGGCCTTGGAGATGGCGGTGATGTCGAGCACGCCGGCGCGGCTGATCACCGGCTGCATCGCCAGCGTGACCGGGCTGTTCCAGCCTTCGATGATCACCGACACGCCGGCGGAGATCAGCTCGTTGGCGCGCGACACGCCGACCGCGGGGGTGGACTCGTCGTCGCGTGCCTCGATCTGGATCTGTCGGCCGAGCACGCCGCCCGACTCGTTGATCAGCGTCGCCATCGTCTGCATGGACTTGACCAGCAGCTGGCCCTACGGGCCCGCGCCGCCGCTCAGCGGAAAGATCACGCCGACCTTCACCGGCTGCGCCTGCACCGCCGTGGCGAGGCCGAAGGCGGTGAGCGCCGCCACCCCGATCCTGCGAATCAGCTTCATGCTCGTCTCCTGTCGTGTTTTTCTCGGCGAAACCCGCGCGCACGCACGTGCAGCGACGTCCGCCGCGCTCGGGACCCGTCCCGCGTCGGGCTGCAAGTGTACTGTCAAACCGTATCATCGGGACGCACGTCAGGGGAGCGGCAGAATGAGGAACAGAACGGTGGTGATCGCGGGCGCAACCGGCGTCGTCGGGCATGCGGCACTGGAGCACTTCGCCGAGCGGGGCGACTGGGAGGTCGTCGCGCTGTCGCGCCGCACGCCCGAACTGCCGGCGGGTTTCAGAGGGCGACACGTGTGCGCGGACCTGACCGATCCCGCCGGGTGCGCCGCCGCGGTCGCGGCGCTGCCCGAGGCCAGCCACCTGGTGTACGCGGCCCTGTACGAGAAGCCGGGGCTGGTGCGCGGCTGGCGCGAGCAGGACCAGATGCAGACCAACCTCGGCATGCTGCGCAACCTGCTCGATCCGATGGCCGCGCGCGGCACGCTGCAGCACGTGAGCCTGCTGCAGGGCACGAAGGCGTACGGCGTGCATCTGCATCCGGTGGCGGTGCCGGCACGCGAGTCTGCGCCGCGCGACCCGCACGAGAATTTCTACTGGCTGCAGGAGGACCATCTGCGCGCAGCGGCTGCGCGGCACGGCTTCGGCTTCACGATCTTCCGCCCGCAACTCGTGTTCGGCGACGCACTCGGCGTGGCGATGAACCTGGTGCCCGCGATCGGTGCGTATGCGGCGATCTGCCGGGAGCGCGGCCTGCCGTTCGGGTATCCGGGCGGCCCGTCCAACGTCATGGAGGCCACCGACGCACGCCTGCTGGCCCGCGCGCTGGCGTGGGCGGCCGACGCCCCGTCCGCGCGCGGCGAGACCTTCAACGTCACCAACGGCGACGTCTTCGTGTGGCGCAACGTGTGGCCCGCACTGGCCGACGCGCTGGACACGCCGATCGCACCGGACAGCCCGCGGTCGATCGCCGAGTTCATGCCCGCCCAGGCCGGCGTCTGGCGGGACATCGCGCAGCGCCACGGGCTGCGCACGCCCGAGCTCGCCGACCTGCTCGGCGAATCGCACCACTATGCGGACTTCTGCTTCGGCTATCGCGCGCGCGAGGCGCCGCCGCCGGTGATCGTCAGCACGATCAAGCTGCGGCAGGCCGGCTTCGGCGACTGCATCGACACCGAACAGATGTTCCGCGACTGGATGGCGCGCCTGCGCGCGCGGCGGGTGATCCCGTAAGCGGTCAGCCGCGTGCCCGCAGCGCCGCCTCCAGCGCGGCGAGCACCGCATCGCCCATGGCCACCGTGCCGATCACCGGTTCGCCTGGCGCGGCGATGTCGGCCGTGCGCGCGCCGCCGGAGAGCGCGCCCTCGACCGCGGCCTCGAGCATGGCGGCCACGTCGGGCACGCCGGCCGAATGCCGCAGCAGCAGTGCCAGGCTGAGGATCGCGCCGATCGGGTTCGCCAGCCCCTTCCCCGCGATGTCGGGCGCACTGCCATGCACCGGCTCGTACAGCGCAGGACGGTGCCCGGCCGCGTCGACCGCCCCGAGCGAGGCCGACGGCAGCATGCCGAGCGAACCGGCGATGGCGCCGGCACCGTCCGACAGGATGTCGCCGAACATGTTCTCGGTCACGATCACGTCGAACTGCCGCGGATCGCGCACGAGCTGCATCGCGCAGTTGTCGACCAGCATGTGCGACAGGGCGACGTCCGCGTACTCGCGCGCATGCAGCGCCGTCACAGTCTGCCGCCACAGCACGCCGTTCTCGAGCACGTTCGACTTGTCGACCGAGCACAGCCGGCCGCCGCGGGTGCGAGCCAGCTCGAACGCGAACCGCGCAACCCGCTCGATCTCGTCGCTGGCATAGCGCAGCGTGTTGACGGACTCGCGCCGCCCGTCGGCGAGCGTGGTCGTGCCGCGCGGGGTGCCGAAGTACAGGCCGCCGGTGTTCTCGCGCACGATCGCGATGTCGGTGCCGCCGGCCACCTCCGCACGCAGCGGGCAGCTCGCGCTGAGCGGCGACCAGTAGCGCACCGGCCGAAGGTTGGCGAACAGGCCCAGCTCGCGCCGCAGACGCAGCACGCTGCCGGCCCGGCGGATCTCGACCGGCACACCGGGATAGTCGCCGATCGCACCGAACAGGATCGCATCGGCGTTGCGCACGGCCGCCAGCGTCGGGTCGGGCAGGATCGCTCCGTGCGCCTGCCACGCCGACATGCCGTACGGCGCCTCGACGAGTTCCAGCGGAATGCCGCAGCGCGCGATCAGCCACTGTGCAACGCGCACGGCCTGCGCCGTCACCTCGGGGCCGACGCCGTCGCCTCCGAGCACGAGAATCCGGTGAGCGGTCATCTGGAGGCAGTCCTGGCAGGTGTCATGGAACCTTCACTGTACTGCCCCGCGGCGTCGGTGCACACTGCGCACCCGCACCCGCACCCGCACCCGCACCCACCCTGCACCTTCCCCGCCCACACCTGCCCCGCACCCGATCCTGACGGACCGATTCCCGCATGCGCCGCCGCCCGCGATTCCACCTGCCCGCCTGCGCCCTCGCGACCTGCGCCCTGGCCGCCGCGCTCTGCGGCGCCGGCGCCCATGCGGCACGGCCGATGATCACCGACGATGCGCGCCTCGTCGACGCGAAGTCGTGCCAGGTCGAGAGCTGGGCACGCCGCAACCGTGAGAGCACGGAGTTCTGGGCGCTGCCGTCCTGCAACGTCACCGGCAACCTGGAGCTCACGATCGGCGGCGCGGTGGGACGCGACGCGGGCGGCACGCGCACCACCGACCTGGTGCTGCAGGGCAAGACGCTGCTGCGCCCGCTGACGCCGAACGGCTGGGGGGTCGGCCTCGTGCTGGGCAACGTGTGCCATCCCGCCATCAACACCGACCGCAACCTGATCGGTGACCTGTACGGCTACGTGCCGGCCAGCTTCTCGTTCCTGGACGACCGCTTCGTGCTGCACACCAACATCGGTCTGCTCCACGATCGCCAGGCCCGGCGCGACCGCATCACCTGGGGCATCGGCTCGGAGACGCAGCTCACGCCCGGCACCTGGCTGATCGCCGAGACCTTCGGCCAGAACACCGGCCGCCCGTTCCTGCAGGTGGGTGTGCGTCACTGGATCGTGCCGAACCACGTGCAGGTGGACGCGACCGTCGGCAACCGCTTCGGCAGCGACACGCGCGAGCGGTGGCTGTCGATCGGCCTGCGGCTGCTGTCGCCCGCCTTCCTGCCCTGAGGACCGTGCAGCACGCGGGGCCCGCTCTCCGGCCGCACCGCATCGATCGCCCCCGGATTCAGCGGCGACGCGCCAGCCTGCGCACCCACAGCACCAGGTCGTCGATCGCCGGCACGATCGCCAGCAGCACCAGGATCAGCGCCAGCGGGATCGTCGACACGTAGCCGACGTGCTTGAAGCCGGCCGCGCCGATCACGCCGCCCAGGAAGAACGACAGCACGAGCGTCGACAGCACGCGCAGGCGCTCGCGGTTGGCCAGCACCTGGGGGCGCACGCCGTCGCGATCGAGGTTCCAGTAGAACAGCTTGCCGAGCTCGATGCCGATGTCGGTCACGATACCCGTCACGTGCGTGGTGCGGATCTCGGCATGCGACAGCTTCGTGATGACCGCGTTCTGCAGGCCCATGATGAAGCACAGCAGCATCACGGTCAGCGGCACGAAGAGGCCTTCGATCTGCGCCAGCCGCGCGCCGAGCACGCCGAAGCACAGCAGCAGCACGGCCTCCAGCAGCAGCGGCAGCGCGAACTCGCTATGCATGCGCCGACGGCGGGCGTAGTTCACCATCATCGCCGAGCACATGGCCCCCGACAGGAAGGACAGCAGCCCGCCCACTCCGTTGAGGACCAGCTCGTGGCTGCCGAGGACCAGGTGGTCGGCCATCGACGACACGACGCCCGTCATGTGCGACGTGTACTGCTGCACGGCCAGGAAGCCGCCGGCATTGGTGGCACCGGCAACGAAGGCGAGGCTGAAGCCCAGATGGCGATTGGCGTCCCGGCTGCGTTTGCGGCCGGACAGGCGTCTGACGTACTTGATCGGCATCGGCGGCGGGGCGGCGGAAGGGCTGGCGAAAAGGACCCGCGGGCGGCAGGGCCGGCCGGCAGGGTGTCGGCCGCCGCAACGATACACCGCCCTCCCCGGCGCCCCGGCCGGTCACGCCGGCAGGTCACGCCCGCGTCAGATGCTGAGATCGAGCAGGTTGTAGTCCCTGATGCTGGCGCGCGCGGCGTCGTCCCACACGAAGGTCTCGCCCGACTGCGCATGCGGCTGGTACACGAAGGGCGTCTCGTCCGGGAAGCGCTGCCGGCGCGCGGCGATGCCCAGGCCGATCATGCGCGCGCGCTCCCGGATGCGTGCCTCGTCGTACACGCTGGGGCCGACGTGCGCCGTGCCTTCGGTGCGCACGTTCAGCACCGAGCGCCGGCGGTGGAAGCCCATGTTGACGGTGACGCGCCAGTCGGGACTGGTGTTGGCGAACGAGCCGTGCACCGTCTGGCGGTTGGTGATCGCCACGTCGCCCGGCGCGCAGATGATCGGCACGGCGTCGGGCAGGCGATCGGAGCCCGCGCGCTCGGCCATCGCGCGGATGTCGACCTTGCCCATCTTGTGCGATCCGGGCACCACCCACACGCCGTTGGCGGCCGTGCAGCCATAGAGCTGGGCCATGAAGTTGAACCCGTGGGTGCCACCGTCGAGGTCGGGGCTGTTCCAGTGCGTGACACCGTCCTGGTGCCAGGCGACCGATGCGCCGCGGCCCGGCTCCTTGATGAACAGGGCCTCGTTGAAGGGCACGAAGTCGTCGCCGTTCACCGCAGCGGCGACGGCCAGCAGCTGCGGATGCCCATAGACGCGCAGCGCCGCGTCCGAGAACTGGAGATCGCCCAGGATCAGGTAGACCACCTCCTTTGGGGCATCGGCGGCGGCCTCGGGCTCGTGCATCTTGACCGGATGACGGCCGTTGTTGGCCTTGGTGCCGCCGACGGGGTCGCCCAGCGGCCGCGCCCAGAACAGCGTGGGTGCCGTGCAGTCGACGCCGAGGGCCGGGCGCCCCTTGGCGTCGACCGGTGAGCCCCGCTCCGACGGCAGACGCTCGAGGATGTTCCTGATGTCGGCTTCGATGTCGGCGAGCTCGTCGGGCTTCAGCACGCCCTCGAACACGTAGAACCCGCAGCGCCAGTACGCGTCGAGGATGTCGGGATGCACCTTGCCGTCGGCGGTGAAGCGGATCGGTCCGCGGTTGCCGAGGGTGAAAGCGCGGCGCTCGCCTTCGGCGAGGTAGGCACGCATCGCCGCGTCGTGGTCCGCCCGGGCGGACGCGGCGGACGGCGCGGCGGCCCGCGCATCGGCAGTCGCCGGCGTCGTCGGACGGGGGGTTGCGGTGGCCGTCGAGTCGGCTGCGGAAGAGGTCATGTTGAGGCTCCGGCCAGTGGCATCGAAGCACCGAGGATGGTGGCTGTCGCGCGCCGTGTCAATGGCCGTGCAGGCCCGAACGGACTGCCCGGGCGCCTGCGGACCGGGCAGGCGCCCGCCGCGGGTCGTCGGCCAGGCGCCGGTCCGGGACGTGGGGCGCGCGCCGACCCGGTCCGCCGAGGGACACCGCACCCGCGTGCGTGGCCCAGCACCGGGGGATCCCGAGTCCGCGCCGGGCCGCATGATTGGTATCCTCCGGGGGTCGCCGTTCGCGCGACGATTCGGCGTGAATTTCATCCACAGAGACCACATCATGCGCAACTACCTGAAGTTCTACATCAACGGCCAGTGGGTCGACCCGGTCGATCCTTCGCGCACCCTCGACGTGATCAACCCGGCCACCGAGGCGTCGGCGGGCAAGATCTCGATGGGCACGGCGGCCGACGTCGACCGCGCAGTGAAGGCCGCCCGCGCCGCCTTCGCGTCGTATTCGCAGACCAGCGTCGCCGACCGCGTCGCCCTGCTCGAGCGCATCATCGCCGAGTACAAGAACCGCATGGCCGACATGGCCGCCGCGATCACCGAGGAGATGGGCGCACCGGCCACGCTGGCGCAGCGCGCGCAGGCTGCGATGGGCATCGCCCACCTGCAGTCCGCCCTCGCCGTGCTCAAGGACTACCACTTCCAGGAGCAGCGCGGCACGACGATGATCTCGAAGGAGCCGATCGGCGTCTGCGGTCTGATCACGCCGTGGAACTGGCCGGTCAACCAGATCGCGTGCAAGGTGGCGCCCGCGCTGGCCACCGGCTGCACGATGGTGCTCAAGCCGTCGGAGATCGCCCCGTTCTCGGCCGTGATCTGGACCGAGATCCTGCATGCGGCAGGGGTTCCGGCCGGGGTGTTCAACCTCGTCAACGGTGACGGCCCGACGGTGGGCGCGGCGATCTCCAGCCATCCCGAAGTGGACATGGTGTCGTTCACCGGCAGCACGCGCGCCGGCATCGAAGTGGCGCGCAACGCGGCGCCCACGGTCAAGCGCGTGCACCAGGAGCTGGGCGGCAAGTCGCCCAACATCATCCTGCCGGACGCCGACTTCCAGAAGGCCGTGACGGCCGGCGTGCGTGCCGTGATGAACAACTCGGGCCAGTCGTGCAATGCCCCGACCCGCATGCTGGTGCCCAACAGCCGCATGGAGGAAGTGCTGGCGATCGCCAAGGCGGCGGCCGAAGCCACCACCGTCGGCGACCCGGCCAGCGGCGCCACCATCGGCCCGGTCGTGTCCGAAGCGCAGTGGAAGAAGATCCAGTCGCTGATCGAGACCGGCATCAAGGAAGGCGCGACGGTCGTCGCAGGCGGCCCGGGCAAGCCGGCCGGCCTCGAGACCGGCTACTACGTGCGTCCGACGGTGCTGGGCAACGTCGACAACCAGAAGACGGTGGCGCGCGAGGAGATCTTCGGCCCGGTGCTGGTGATCATCGGCTACGACACGGTCGAGGACGCCGTCCGGATCGCCAACGACACGCCGTATGGCCTCGCCGCCTACGTGTCGGGCAACGATGCCGAGCAGGTCCGCCAGGTGGCGGCCCGCCTGCGTGCCGGCCAGGTCAACATGAACAGCTCCGCCCCGGACATGATGGCGCCGTTCGGCGGCTTCAAGCAGTCGGGCAACGGCCGGGAGTGGGGCGACCACGCGTTCGCCGAATTCCTGGAAGTGAAGGCCGTGCTGGGCTGGGCGCCGAAGCAGGCGGCCTGATCCGTCGGCCTCGGGGCCCGGTCGCATCGGGCCTCGGGCCATCGGCCTGAAGGCGGCGGATCCCGAGGCAGCGGATCCGCATGCACCGGGCGCCCGGACCCGGGTGCACCACGGGGCCGCAGCGGTGGATCCGTCCACCGCTGCGGCCCCGTCTCATTGCGGGAACACCGGCCGCGGCGGGCGCCGGTACAGCAGCACCAGCACCGCCAGCGCACCGAAGAACAGGTACGACAGCAGCGGATTCATCCACGTGTCGGCGAGCCGGTGGGTGATGTCCAGTCGCTGCGCGACGATCACGAACAGGGCCATCAGGGCTGCCGCGCGCATGCGCGGCCGGGCGGGCACGGCATCCGCCATCCAGCCGGGCACCAGCAGCGCGAGGGTCGGCAGCAGCACGGCGTAGTGGTGCTCCCAGGCGATGGGGGCGGCGATCGTCACGCTCAGCAGCATCAATGCGAGATCGTGCGCATCCGGCACGGCGCGGCGCCGCCAGAGCAGCGCCGCCCCCAGCAGCAGGAGACTCGAGGCCATCGTCGTCGCGAACACGACCGGATGGAACGCCGGGAACGCGTTCGGCTGCCAGTCGAGAGCGGGCGCGGTCGCCAGCAGCCGGTTCATCAGACCGTTGACCGACTGGTTGGCGAAGAACGCCTCGCCGTGACGCGACAGGTACTGCAGCACCGGCACGTAATCCGCGAAGTGGCCGAACCCGTACACGAGGCCGGCCGCCAGCGCGAACGGCACGAGCACCAGCGCGCCGGCCGCCACCATCCGCCATTGCGACCGCAGTGCGGCCCACAGGAACACCACGCCCAGGTGCGGCTTGACCGCACAGCACAGCGCCAGCAGCACGCCGGCCAGCGCCGTGCGTTCGCCCCGCCATGCCAGCAGCGCCAGTGCCAGCGCAACGGTGAGCCACGTCTGGATCTGCCCGAGCATGAACGAGCGCGACAGCGGATAGAACAGGAACGTGAGCGCCAGGACCGGCGGCAGCAGCCACCAGGCGTCGTGCCGCGCACCCGCCGCGGCACGCCCCAGGCTGCCCACCAGCAGGCGCCAGCACGTGAGCCCGAGGATCCACACACCCGCCCACGAGACGAGGTTCAGCGCGTGCATCACCCGCGGCCAGGGCGCGCCCCACACGCGCTGCAGCAGATCGAGCGGCAGCAGGCTCGTGATCGGGTACTGGAACTTCTCCCGCAGCGTGAAGAACAGGTGGCCGTACACCCCCTGCCCCGGCTCCGCGCGCAGCAGTTCGATCGCCGTCACCATCGGCCGCCACGAATCCTGACCGGGCACCCACAGGCGCAGCATCCGCTGCCCGTAGAACAGCGACGTGTTGCGCGGCTCGAGCAGCAGTCCGAGCACGGCCGTCACCCCTGCGAGCACCCAGAGCCAGAACGCCCAGCGCAGCAGCGGGCGCGTCGCGGGCGCAGCCGCACGCCCGCCCGTGGAGGCCGCACGCCCGCCCGCGGGCGCGGTGGCATCCGCCGATCGGGGGGCGATCGGCGTCCGGCCGGAGAGTGACGCGCGGTCGGGGGCGGGCACGATGAGCGATCAGGGATGCGGTGCGGACAGGGATGCGGACAAGGGTGCGGTACGGACAGGCAGACCCGAGGGCGCAGCGTACGCGCACCGGTGCAGGCGCCGCGAGGACAAAGTGCGCGCAGCCCCCTTCCTGACGCGATTCCCCCTAAACTCGACCCGAACCCGGGGCGACCAACGCGCCCCGGACCGAACTCCGAACGCCACGATCCTCACTCAGGAACCCGCGACATGTCCGACACCGTCCTCAACGACGCCTCCCCCGAGACACTGGGCTTCGACCCCGCCGCGCTGCGGCGCCGGTACGACGAGGAACGCGACCGGCGCCTGCGGGCCGACGGCAACGAGCAGTACGTCGAGATCACCGGCAGGTTCGCCCATTTCCTGGACGATCCGCACGCCGACCCCGCGTTCACGCGTGCGCCGATCGCGCGCACCGTGGAGGTGGTGGTCGTGGGCGGCGGCTTCGGCGGTCTGCTGGCGGCGGCGCGTCTGCGCGCGGCCGGTGTCGAGGACCTCTGCATCATCGAGAAGGCGGCCGACTTCGGCGGCACCTGGTACTGGAACCGCTATCCGGGCGCGGCCTGCGACACCGAGAGCTACATCTACTTGCCGCTGCTGGAGGAGACCGGCTACATGCCGGTGGCCAAGTACGCGCGTGCACCCGAGATCCTCGAGCACTCGCGCCGCATCGGCCGTCACTTCAACCTGTACCCGTCGGCGCTGTTCCAGACGGTGATCACCGACATGCGCTGGCTCGACGACGAGGCGCGCTGGCTGGTCACCACCGACCGCAACGACGCGCTGCGCGCACGCTTCGTCGTGCTGGCCGGCGGGCCGCTGAACCGTCCCAAGCTGCCGGGCATCCCGGGCGTCGAGAGCTTCAAGGGCCACACCTTCCACACCAGCCGCTGGGACTACGCCTACACCGGCGGCGATTCGAACGGCAACCTCACCGGCCTGGCCGACAAGCGGGTGGGCATCATCGGCACCGGCGCCACCGCCGTGCAGTGCGTGCCGCACCTGGGCGCAGGCGCGAAGGAACTGTTCGTGTTCCAGCGCACGCCCTCGTCGGTGGACGTGCGCAACGACCGTCCCACCGATCCGGAATGGGTCAAGTCGCTGAAGCCCGGCTGGCAGCGCGAGCGGATGGACAACTTCACCACGGTGATCTCGGGCGGCCGCTTCGACGTCGACCTGGTCAACGACGGCTGGACCGACCTCATCACGAACATCCTGCTGGCGGCGCGCCGCAAGTCGCCGGATGGCAGCGCCCCCGAGAACACCGACGCGCTGGTGCAGCTGGCCGACTACCAGAAGATGGAGCGCGTGCGCGCGCGCGTCGACGCCGTCGTCAAGGACCGCAAGACCGCCGAGGCGCTGAAGCCCTGGTACAACCAGTTCTGCAAGCGGCCGTGTTTCCACGACCAGTATCTGGACACGTTCAACCGCCCGAACGTGCACCTGATCGACACCGAGGGCAAGGGCGTGGAGCGCATCACCGAGCGGGGCGTGGTGGTGGGCGGCCGCGAGTACGCGCTCGACTGCCTGATCTTCGGCACGGGCTTCGAGGTGGGCACCGACTTCACCCGCCGGCTCGGCTTCGAGGTGCGCGGCCGCAACGGCCAGACCCTCACCGACAAGTGGAAGGACGGCGCCTCCACCTTCCACGGGCTGTTCACCCGCGGCTTTCCCAACCTGTTCGTGATGACCACGCAGCAGTCGGGCCAGAGCGCGAACTTCCAGCACATGCTCGACGAACAGTCGCGTCACCTCGCCTACCTGTTCGGCGAGATCCGCGCGCGCAAGGTACGCACCGTCGAGCCCAGCGCCGCGGCCGAGGCCGACTGGGTCGACACGATCGTGAAGCTCGCGCGCGCCCGCCAGCCGTTCCTGAACGAGTGCACGCCCGGCTACTACAACAACGAAGGCAAGCCCAACGAGCGCACCGCGCGCAACTCGCAGTTCTGGCGCGGCCCGATGGTGTTCATCCGCCTGCTGGATGCGTGGCGCAAGGAGGGTTCGCTGCAGGGGCTGGAGCTGGCGCCGCAGAAGGGCTGATGCGGCAGACGGGCTGATGCCGCAGGCGTGCGGCTCATGCCCTCGGGCGCCGCGCCCAATAAAAAAGCCAGGCCTCTCGGCCTGGCTTTTTGTGTCGGTGGTGGAGAGGAGGAGGATCGAACTCCCGACCTTCGCATTGCGAACGCGACGCTCTCCCAGCTGAGCTACCCCCCCAACAGACCGACATTATAGCGCAATTTTTCCGGGCTCCGACAAGCGTTCCATCCCCCCGCCAGGCCCGATCGGACGGCCACCTCGGCCGTCAGCCGCCCTTGGCGCTGCCGTTGCACGCCGCCGCCTCAGCCGTTGCGCGCCGCCCCCGCGTCCGGATTGCGCATCAGGCGCTCGAGCTGCTTGTGGTCGACGCTCGGCGCGAACAGCTCGATGAACGTGAGCGCGAAGCCGCGCAGGTAGGTGTCGCGGCGCAGGGCGAGCCGCGTGTGGTTCATGCCGAACAGCCCCGATGCCGGCAGCGCCGCCAGCCCGCGGTCGCGATGCTCGTCCCAGGCCAGCCCGGCCATGATGCCCACCCCCAGCCCCAGCGACACGTAGGTCTTGATCACGTCCGAGTCGATGGCAGCCAGCACGATGTCGGGCTTCAGCCCGGCCTGCGCAAAGGCGTTGTCGATGCGGCGGCGCCCGGAGAACTCCTCGACGTAGGTGACGATCGGGTGCCGCACCAGCGCCTGCAGCGACAGCGGCTGCGACAGCACCGGGTGCTTGCGCGGGGCGATTACCACGTGCTCCCACTCGAAGGCCGGGATCGTCAGCAGCTCGGGCTGTTCGTCCGACACTTCGGTGGCGATCGCAAAGTCCACCTCGCGCCCGAGCAGCGCCTGGGTGATCTGCTTGGGGCTGCCCTGCAGCAGCGTGAGCCGAACGGCCGGGTAGCGGCGGCGGAACTCGGTGATCACGGCCGGCAGCACGTAGCGGGCCTGCGTGTGGGTGGTGGCGATGCGCAGCTCGCCGGCGTCGCGCGCGCGGAAGTCGGCCGTGGCGCGCTCGATGCCGTCGATCTCGGCCAGCACCCGCTCGGCGCGCTCGAGCACCGACTTGCCCGGCGCGGTCAGCCCCAGGATGCGCTTGCCGTGCCGGATGAAGATATCGACGCCGAGCTCGGCCTCGAGCTCGAGGACGCCGCGCGACAGCGCGGGCTGCGAGGTGCCGATGGCCTGCGCGGCCTGCGTCAGGTTGAAGCCGTGCCGCGCGGTCTCGCGAATGAATCGCAGCTGCTGCAGGTTCATCGGTGGCAGGCCCGTTCCGGAAAATAGCGGTCGCAAAAATAGCACGGGCCGGTCGGCAGCCAGGGCGGCACCGCATACCAGCGCCTGCGCGCCTCGTCGAGCACGGCGTCGCGGTAGGCGGCATAGCGGAACCCGCGCCCCTCGACGAAGTGGAAGACCGCGCCCTCGATCGCGTGCTCGCGCACGTCGACGCGTTCGAAATACGGGGCGTACTCGCCCGGCTCCGGCGGCTTGCGACGCACCACCACGATGTCGCGGCCGTCGAGCGCCCGGAAGTCGGTCAGGATGTCGTCGTGGCGGGCGTGGCCCGATCCGGGCCCGAACACGAACACGTAGCGCTGCAGGTTGAAGCCGATCGTGACGGCCGGCGAGTAGCCGTCGGAGGCGATCGCGAAGCCCGCGTCGACGTAGGGCGCGATGCGCGCGTTCAAGGGCTGCGGGCGCACCGTCATCACCAGCCCGTCGTAGATCTTCAGCGGCTTGAACCAGTGCAGCGGCGCGGCCCACAGCGCAACGAGCACCAGGTAGTGCACGAGCGCGAAGCCCGCCGCGAAGCGCAGCGCACGGCCCAGCGCCGGCGCCGGCCGGGTGAGCACGAACAGCATCACGGCCGGCGCGACGAAGCTCGCCAGCCAGTGCAGGCCGATCGTCTTCACCGCCGACAGCAGTGCGAACAGCGCGAACGGAAACGCGACCAGCCAGCGCAACGCGTGGCGGGCCGGTGCGAGGTCGGCACCGGCCCCGGACGTGACGACCTCGCCGCCGGAGGCGCCGACGTCCGCCCGGGGCGCTCCGACCTCGCGCGCACCGCGCCCGCGCAGCAGCGACCACAGCATGACCGGGGTCAGCACGTAGGCGACCGACACGGCGTAGAGCAGCGGCGTCGTCAGCGACCATCCGGCATTGCCGTGCCGGTTGACCAGGTTGAACATCACGTTCGGCCAGCAGTGCTGCGCGTTCCACGCGATCTGCACCGCCGCGGCCGGCAGGCTGCCCAGGATCACGAACATCAGGCCGCGCACACGTGCCGGTCCGGGCCGCGACAGCGCATGCCCGAGGATCGCGAGCGCCAGCAGTCCGGCGAAGTACTTGGACATCAGCGCGCCGGCCAGCGCCAGCCCGGCCAGCAGGAAGTCCAGGTCGCGGCCGGTGCGCAGCGCGCGCAGATACAGCACCACGCACGCGCCGCAGAACAGCATCAGCGGGATGTCGGTGGTGATCGCGACGTTCCAGGCGTTCAGCGGCATCAGCAGCACCAGCGTCGCGCCGGTCCAGGCGCGCACGGGGCCGAGCCCGCGGAGCGCGGCGGCCGTCATCAGCGCAACCAGCACCGGCACGATCAGCGCGGGCAGCCGCAGCACGAACGGGTGCGACGAGACGGCCGACAGCGCGGCGAGCCACCAGCCGACCATGGGCGGGTGGTCGTAGAAGCCCCAGTCGGGGTTGCGGCCCCACCAGTAGAAGTAGGCCTCGTCGCTGGTGAAGGGGAGCATGGCGGCCAGTACGCCGCGGGCAAGCAGCGTGACGGCGGCGGCGATCAGGAACGCGTGCCGCGCCTCGCGCGCGGACAGGCCCGCGGCGGCGGGGGAAGGATCGAACGGATTCATGGATGAAAGCGGCACAACGGGCGGAGCGCGGCGGGAGGAGCGCGGAACGCAACGAAAGAAAAGGGCGCACATCGCTGTGCGCCCCAAACGGCAGCAGGGCTGCCTCTCCTCCTCCTCGAAATCATGACCCGAAACGGTGCATGGGCCAGAAGTCGAAGCGATCGTATCCAAAGGACCTGGGCGCGTCCAGGGTTATTTCTCCTATTGACACGATGAATGTCCGACAGTAAT
>JAKOZZ010000141.1 GCA_029779755.1 Pseudomonadota bacterium | reverse complement strand
ACAAGCCTGGCGCGCTCGCGCCGGCCGAGTTCGAGATCATGAAATCGCATCCGAAGCGCGGCCACGCGCTGCTGCGCGGCGGTCGCGACACGCCCGGGATGGTGCTCGACGTGTGCCTGCACCATCACGAGAAGGTCGACGGCACCGGCTACCCGTTCGGCCTGACCCTGGACCGCCTCAGCGTGCATGCCCGCTGGGGGGCGATCTGCGACGTGTACGACGCGGTCACCTCGAACCGGCCGTACAAGGGCGCGTGGACGCCCAACGAGTCGGTGCGCCGGATGGCGCAGTGGGCCGGCCACTTCGACGCGCAGCTGCTGCGCGCGTTCGTGCGCACGGTGGGCATCTACCCGACCGGCTCGCTGGTGCGCCTGCAGTCGGAACGCCTGGCGGTGGTGCTCGACCAGCACGCCGAGACCGTGCTCACGCCACGCGTGCGTGCGTTCTTCTCGCTGCGCTCCAACCTGCGCATCGCACCGATCGACATCGACCTCGGCGCGCGCGGCTGCCGCGACCGCATCGTGTCGGTCGAGTCCCCGGCCGACTGGGCGTTCGACGATCTCGACGCGCTGTGGGCGCCCGAGGCCGCCGTCCATCCCTGACGCTTCCGGTCTACACTCGTCGGCCACAGGAGGCCGACGATGCTGGATGACACGCAGTTCGATGCCCATGCCGAGCGCATCCGCCGCGACGGCTTCACCGTGCTCGAGCGGCTCGTCGCGCCCGACATCGTGGCGTCCCTGGTCGGGGCGCTCGACCGCCTGGAGCGCGACAAGGGGTTCGGCTATGCGAAGACCTCGTTCGAGGGCCACCGCACGATCCGGATCAACAACCTGCTCACCCACGACGAGCGCTTCTGGCAGGTGCCGCTGCAGCCCGACGTGCTCGCGGTGGCCGAGCGCATCCTCGACCGCGAGCTGCTGCTGCATTCGTTCTGCTCGCTGATCCTCGGTCCGGGCCAGCCGGCCCAGCCGCTGCACGAGGACACGCAGCTCATTCCGCTGCCGCGCCCGCACGTGCCCATCGTCGTCAACGCGATCTGGGCGCTGACCGACTTCACCGAGGAGAACGGCGGCACGCTGATCGTGCCCGGCAGTCATCGCTACGACCGCGCGCCCGAGTACGGCAGGGCGTACCCGGCGCAACCCGCGACGATGCCGGCCGGCAGCGTGATGCTGTTCGACAGCGCGCTGTGGCACGGCGCCGGCGAGAACCGCTCCGACGCGCGCCGCTATGCGTTCTCGTGTTCGTACTGCGCGGGCTGGATGCGCCAGCAGGAGAACTTCCAGCTCGGCGTGCCGCGCGAGACCGCGGCGCGCTTCCCGCGCCGGCTGCAGGAGCTGTGCGGCTACAGCGTCTACCGCGGCCAGTTCGGCCACATCGACAACCACGATCCGATCGAGCTGCTCGGCCAGCCGCGCGGCAGGCGCATGGTGTGGGAAGCCACCGACGTGAAGCGCGCCCGCGCCGCGGCCGGCGGCGGAACCTGACGCGCGCGACGCACGCGCAGCGCATGCGCGGCGCACATCCGCGCTAATGCCGTCGCGCAGGGGCGCTGTTCCGCGCATCGGACGGCGTCGCGGCACGGCAGACTGGTCGTCCGCATGGACTCCAGGCGGCGTTGCAGGGCGCGCGGACCGGGTTCTCCCGGCTGGTGCGCCAGGTGCGCCGGAGCACGATGGACACGTTTGTTGATCCCGATGCCGCATCGATCGATGCCGACGACACGCCGCGTCTTCGCAGCCGGCGCTTCTCCGCCGCGTCCGAGGGCCGTCCGCGCGGCCGCTACCCCGCGTCGCGCGATTCCCTGACCGGCCTGCCCGACCGGGCGATGTTCCGCCGCATCCTCGGCGACATGGTCGGCACGTCGCGCGCCTGCGGCACGGGGTTTGCCGTGCTGTTCGTGGGCCTCGACCGGTTCCGGCTGGTGAACGAGGCCCTCGGTCACGACGCGGGCGATGCGCTGCTCGCCGAGGTGGCGCGCCGTCTGCAGCGCTGCGCCGGGGTCTCCGACGTGGTGGCGCGTACCGGCGGCGACGAGTTCGCCGTGCTGGCCGGCGGTGCCGGACGGCGCGACGATGCCGCAGCGCTCGCGCGCCGCCTGCAGGCCGCGCTCGAGCCCATGGCCGTGGTCCATGCCCACGAATGCCGGGTCACGGCCAGCGTCGGCATCGGCATGTTTCCCGACGATGCGCTCGACGGTGCGGGCCTGATGGGGGCGGCCGACGTCGCCATGCACCAGGCCAAGGAGGACGGCGGCAACGCGCTGCGCTTCCACCGTCGCGAGGCCCGCCCCGTGCCGGGGCGCCGCCTGCGCCTGCAGACCGGCCTGCGCGATGCCCTCGAGCGCGACGAACTGGCGCTGCACTACCAGGCGAAGGTCGACCTCGCGAGCGGACGCATCTGCGGCGTGGAGGCGCTGCTGCGCTGGGACAGCGCGGCCTTCGGCCCGGTGGCCCCCACGGAGTTCATCCCCATCGCCGAGGAGAACGGCCTGATCCTGCCGATCGGCCGCTGGGCCCTGCGCGCCGCCTGCATGCAGAGCGTCGCCTGGCAGCGCCAGGGCCTGCCGCCGCTGCGCATGGCGGTGAACCTGTCGACGCGACAGTTCGCCGACGACGAGCTGCTCGCCGACCTGGCCGGCACGCTTGCCAGCACGCGCCTGGATCCGTCCATGCTCGAGCTCGAGCTCACCGAGGCGATGGTGGTGCGGGACGCGCCGCGCGCCGCACGCGTGCTGGGGGCGATCAAGCGCCTCGGCGTGCACCTGGCGATCGACGACTTCGGCACCGGATACTCGTCGTTCGCGCAGCTCAAGCGCTTCCCGATCGACACGCTGAAGGTGGACCGCTCGTTCATCAGCGACATCCCCGGCAGCGCCGAGGATCGCGGCATCGCGGGCGCGATCATCGCGATGGGCAAGGCGATGCGCCTGACGGTGGTTGCCGAGGGCGTCGAGACCGATGCGCAGAAGGCCTTCCTGCGTGCGCACGACTGCGACCAGATGCAGGGCTTCCTGTTCAGCGCGCCGGTACCCGCCGACCGCTTCGCCGAACTGCTGGCGCGTCAGTCGCGCTGAGCGCAGGTCAGGGCCAGGCCGCCAGCAGACCGCGCAGCGCGGCCACCAGCGCCAGCGGCTGGTCGGCCATCACGTGGTGGTCGGCGTCGGGCACCTCGATCGCCGGCGAGCCCGGCGGTGCGACGCTGCGCGCGAAGGCGAACACCGACGGCCGCACCAGCGCCGAGCGCGCGCCCCGGACGAGACCGAACGGGCAGCGTGCGCCGGCCAGCTCGGCCACGCTGTCGCCGCGCTCGTAGTCGCGCCACAGGAACGGATCGAAGCGCCACGTCCACCCGGGGGTGCCGTCGTCGTTGCGCACCTCCTTGATCGAGCCCCGGGCGATGTGATCCACCAGGAACAGGTTCTCGCAGTCCTGCGGCGGCATGAAGCGGAACCGCGCCAGTGCCGCTTCCAGGCTGGGGTAGATGCGTGACGGATGCGGAGGCCGGGGCGGACCGCGCTTCGCATGCCGGGCGGCGCGCTGCTCGCGGGTGAACAGCGGCGAGTCGATCGCGATCGCGGCGTGCAGTCGCTGCCCGTGCCGGGCCGCGCACGCGATCGTCGGGAAGCCGCCGAACGAGTGGCCGATGAAGACCGGGCGGCGCCGTGCCTCGAACAGCCCGCTCTCGCGGGCGACGGTGAACGCCTCGTCGACGTGCAGCTCCATCGAATAGCGGCTGCGCCAGTCGGACCCGCCCATGCCCGACCACGACATCGCCGTGACCCGGTGACCGTCGGCGAGCATCGGCGCGATGAAGCTCCACCAGTCCGCGTGCGCGCCGTTGCCGTGCAGCAGCAGCAGGCCGGGGTCGCCGATGCGGCCCCAGGTGAGCGTCTCGATGCGGGCGCCGTGGACGGTATGGAAGGTGCGCTGGGGCGTCTGCGCGATCGCGTCGGCGTACCAGCGCGGCGCGGGGGGGCGGGCCCCCGCGAAGCGGGCCAGCGGCGCCGGCGCCGCGACGGGCGTCGCGGCCGTGGTGTCCGGTGCGTGCGCGCCGGCCGGGGCGTGCGCACCCGCGGCGGCCTCGCGGGCTGGGGACGGGCGGGGCTGACCTGCTGCGGAATCGGGGTGCATGGAACTGCTTCGCGAACTCTGGTATGTTGCCGAGGTAGAAAAAAACCATACGCCGTAAAGACTTATCGTACCCCAGCGATGGTCTTGGAAAGATGGTTACGCACGATGCAACCGGCCCGACGCATCCGTCGGACCGCAGCGAGGAGACCGTTCCCACCTGCCTGCCGAGGCCGTCGGCGACGCGCGTGCGCGCGCCCGCGCGCTCCGTGTGCACGGCGCGCCCAATGCGCACGGCGTGCACGATGCGCGCGCGGTGCATGCGCCGACCGCGCAGGGCAGGGTGCTTCATCCCATGGAGACCGCAATGACGACACTGGACACGTTCCGGGCGCAGACGCACGCCTGGCTCGAGGCGAACTGCCCGCCGGAGATGCGCACGCCGGCCCTGACCGACGAGGACCGCTGCTGGGGCGGGCGTCGCCCCACCTTCAGCAGTGAAGCGCAGCGCGTGTGGATGCAGCGCATGGCCGAGCGCGGCTGGACGGTGCCCACCTGGCCCAGGGCCTATGGCGGCGCCGGACTGTCCAAGGAGGAGGCGCTGGTGCTGCGCCAGGAGATGGCGGCGCTGCGCTGCCGTTCGCCGCTGGACAGCTTCGGCATCTGGATGCTCGGGCCCGCGCTGCTGAAGTACGGCTCCGAGGCGCAGAAGCTCGAGCACCTGCCGAAGATCGCACGCGGCGAGATCCGCTGGTGCCAGGGCTACTCGGAGCCCAACTCCGGCTCCGACCTCGCCTCGCTGGCCACCCGCGCCGAAGACCGCGGCGACCACTTCCTCGTGAACGGCCAGAAGATCTGGACCTCGTATGCGGACAAGGCCGACTGGATCTTCTGCCTGGTGCGCACCGACCCGGCCGCGAAGAAGCACGAAGGCATCAGCTTCCTGCTGTTCGACATGGCGTCGCCGGGCGTGTCCACGCGCCCGATCACGCTGATCTCCGGCAAGTCGCCGTTCTGCGAGACCTTCTTCGACGACGTCAAGGTGCCGGCGGCGAACCTCGTCGGCGAAAAGAACAAGGGCTGGGAGATCGCCAAGTACCTGCTCACGCACGAGCGCGAGATGATCAGCAGCATCGGCGACCGCGCGCCGGGCAAGAGCGTGGGCGCGACCGCACGCGACGCGATCGGCACCGACGCGCGCGGGCGTCTCGACGATCCCGGGCTGCGCGCGCAGATCGCCAGCTTCGAGATCGACGAGATGGCGTTCCGGGCGCTGCTGCAGCGCTCGGGCGACCGTGCGCGCCGCGGCGAGGGCGATCCGGCGATGTCCTCGGCGCTCAAGTACTACGGCGCCGAGCTCAACAAGCGCCGCTACGAGCTGCTGATGGCGGCGGGCGGCGCCGACGCCCTCGAGTGGGAAGGCGCGCGCTCCGACGAGGGGGCGCTGGCACGCGCATGGCTGCGCACCAAGGCGAACTCGATCGAGGGCGGCACCAGCGAGGTCCAGCTCAACATCGTCTCCAAACGCATCCTCGGCCTGCCCGGCGCCTGAAGGGAACCACGACATGGCACTCGTACTGAACGACGAACAGCGCATGCTGCAGGACAGCGCACGCGCGTTCATCTCCGAAAGCGCGCCGGTCGCGCACCTGCGTGCATTGCGCGACGGCCGCGACGACACCGGCTTCAGCCGCGACCTGTGGAAGAAGTTCGCCGAGATGGGCTTCAGCGGGATCCTCGTGCCCGAAGGGCAGGGCGGCAGCGGCCTGGGCGTGGTCGAGGCGGGCGTGATCGCCGAGGAGCTCGGCCGCACGCTGGCGCCGTCGCCCTTCCTGTCGACCGCCGTGCTGGCCGCGGCCGCGATCCGCCGTGGCGGCAGCGCGGCGCAGCAGGCGGCGATGCTGCCGAAGATCGCCGCCGCCGAGCTGGTGGTGGCGCTGGCGATCGACGAGGGCGTCAAGCACCGCCCGGGCGCGATCGCCACGAAGGCCGTGCGGGACGGCGCCGGCTTCCGCATCGACGGCGCCAAGACGCTGGTCGTCGACGGCCACGTCGCCGACCGCCTGATCGTCGCCGCGCGCGTGGCCGCCGACGGCGACCCGGTCGCGCTGTTCGTCGTCGACGCCCGGGCGCCGGGGGTGGCGATCGAACGCACGGTGATGGTCGATGCGCACAACGCGGCGCGCGTGCGGCTGACGAACGTGCAGGTCGGCGCCGACGCGCTGCTCGGCAGTGTCGAAGGCGGTGCCGCCCTGCTCGAGGCGGTGCTCGACACGGGCCGCGCGGTGCTGGCGAGCGAGCTGCTGGGCATCGCCGACGAGGTGTTCGCGCGCACGCTCACCTACCTGAAGGAGCGCCGGCAGTTCGGCCGCATCATCGGCGAGTTCCAGGCGCTGCAGCACCGCGCGTCGGAACTCTTCTGCGACATCGAGATGACCCGCGCGATCGTGATCCGCGCGCTGCAGGCGGTCGACGAGGATCCGGTGAAGGCGCGCGACATCGTGTCGGCCGCGAAGGCGCGGGCGTGCACCACCGCCAACCGTGCGGTGCAGGAAGGCGTGCAGATGCACGGCGGCATGGGCATGACCGACCAGTTCGACATCGGCCTGTTCATGAAGCGGGCGCGCGTCGCGCAGGAACTGCTCGGCGATGCGCACTTCCACGCCGATCGGCACGCCACACTCAACGCCTACTGACCGGAGCGGCCCATGTCCTGGCCCGTCGTTTCGCTTGCCCGGGCCCACGCGCTGCTGACCGCGCCCGGGTCGCCGTTCGAGATCGAGGAGGTCACGATCCGTGGCGTGCCCACGCGGGTCTGGAAGCACGCGCCGCCGACGCTGCGCGAGGCGTTCGTCGCGGCGCGCGCCGCGCACGGCCCCAAGACCTTCCTCGTCTACGAGGACGAGCGCACCACGTACGAAGGCTTCGCACGCGCGGCGATCGTCGTCGCGCACGCGCTGCGGCAGGCGGGCGTGGTCAAGGGCGACCGTGTCGCGATCGCGATGCGCAACCTGCCCGAATGGCCGGTGGCGTTCTACGGCGCGCTGCTGGCCGGTGCGATTGCCACGCCGCTGAACGCCTGGTGGACGGCCGGCGAGCTGGTCTACGGGCTCGAGGACTCCGGCGCCCGCGTGCTGATCGCCGACGGCGAACGCTTCGAGCGGCTGCGCGGGCGCCTGTCCTCGTGTGGCGCGCTCGAACGCGTGTGGGTGGCGCGTGCCTCGGGCGATCTCGGCAAGCCGTCGGCCGCGCGTTTCGAGGACCTGGTCGGGCCGGTCGACGGCTGGGCCGCGCTGCCCGAGCAGGCGCTGCCCGACGTGCCGCTGCAGCCCGAGGACGACGCCACCATCTTCTACACGTCGGGCACCACGGGCAACTCGAAAGGCGCGCTGGGCACCCACCGCAACGCCACCTGCATCCTGGGCACCGGCGCGTTCTCGGTGCTGCGCAACTGCCTGCGGCGCGGCGACCCGCTGCCGCAGCCCGATCCCAACGCACCGCAGAAGGCGGCGCTGCTGTCGGTGCCGTTCTTCCACGTCACCGGCTGCCACGCCGTGCTCAACGGCACGCTGCACACCGGCGGCAAGCTGGTGCTGATGCACCACTGGGATCCGGAGCGCGCGATGCAGCTGATCGAGCGCGAGCGCGTCACCAGTGCCGGCGGCGTGCCCACGATCGCCTGGCAGATCATCGAGCACCCGGCCCGTCCGAAGTACGACCTGTCCTCGCTCGAGAGCATGGCCTACGGCGGCGCCCCGGCCGCGCCCGAGCTGGTGCGCCGCATCCGTGAAGTGTTTCCGACGTCGGCGCCGGGCATCGGCTGGGGCATGTCGGAGACCTCGTCCACGTTCACCGGGCACAGCGCGGAAGACTACGTGCACCGGCCCGACAGCAGCGGACCGGCCCTGCCGGTGTGCGACATGAAGGTGGTGGCGCCCGACGGCAGCACCCTGCCCGCGGGCGAGGTGGGCGAGCTGTGGGTGCGCGGGCCGAACGTGGTGCGCGGCTACTGGAACAAGCCCGAGGCCACGGCCGCCACCTTCGTCGACGGATGGCTGCGCACCGGCGATCTGGCGCGGCTCGACGACGAGGGCTTCGTCTTCATCGTCGACCGCATGAAGGACATGATCATCCGCGGCGGCGAGAACATCTACTGCATCGAGGTCGAGGACGCGCTGTACCGCCATCCGGCCGTGATGGATGCGGCGCTGATCGGCCTGCCGCATCACTCGCTGGGCGAGGAGCCCGCCGCGGTGGTGGCGCTCAAGCCGGGCGCGCAGGCCACCGAGGCCGAGCTGCGCGCGCACGTCGCCGGCCTGCTCGCGGCGTTCAAGGTGCCGGTGCGCATCGTGTTCCAGCCGGGCACGTTGCCGCGCAACGCGAACGGCAAGATCATGAAGAAGGACCTGAAGGCGCTGTTCCAGTGAAGGCGTTGTTCCAGCAGACCCCGCCGGGCGCACCCGGTGGACATCGATGATCACGAACGCACAGGAGACCGTGATGCAACACAGGAACCGGATGATGGGGCTGACGGCGGCGGCGCTGCTGGCACTGGGCGGCTGCGCGGGCATGCCGTCGGCCCAGCCCGACCCGAAGGCGATGACGTTCTTCGTGACGAGTTCGAACCCCGGCAAGGGCGGCGATCTCGGCGGTCTGGAGGGGGCGGACCGGCACTGCCAGGCGCTCGCGACCCAGGCGGGCTCCACGGGGCGCGTCTGGCGCGCCTACCTCAGCACGCAGGCCCCGGCGCTCGGCGACCGCGGTTTCGTGAACGCGCGCGACCGCATCGGCCCGGGGCCCTGGCAGAACGCCCGCGGCGTGGTCGTGGCGCGCAACGTCGAGCATCTGCACGGGCCCGACAACAACCTCACCAAGGCAACGGCGCTGGACGAGAACGGCCGGCCCGTGAACGGGCGCACCGAAAAGCCCAACCAGCACGACATCCTGACCGGCTCGCGCCCCGACGGCACGGCCTTTCCGGGCGCACCGTTCCCCGACATGACCTGCGGCAACTGGACCAAGGGCGGCCCCGACGGTTCGGCGATGACCGGTCACCACGATCGGGTGGGACCGGTCGACAACGCCTGGGCCCGCTCGTGGAATTCCGCCCACCCGTCGCGCGGCTGCCATCGCGAGGGGCTGGCCAGCACCGGCGGCGACGGGCGCCTCTACTGCTTCGCGGCGCAGTAAGGTCGGAGCCAGCACCAGCACCAGCACCAGCACCAGCGTCGGCGTCGGCACCGGTGGCGCGCGGCGACCGCACGATCGGCGGCGCCGCGCGACCCCCGCGCGACGGGTGCCGCGCGGGGTTCAGTCGAAGATCGCCACCGCCCGCGTCCAGCCGGCCGACGCGGCGCGGATCTTCGCCGGGAAGCAGGCGATCCGGAAGCCGGTCGCCGGCAGCGCCTCGAGGTTGTGCAGCTTCTCCAGGTGGCAGTAGCCGATGTCGCGGCCGGCCTTGTGCCCTTCCCAGATGATCGACGCGTCCTTGCCCTGCGCGTACTTCTCGGCCGTGTAGACGAAGGGCGCGTCCCAGCTCCAGGCGTCGGTGCCGGTCACGCGCACGCCGCGCTCGAGCAGGTACATCGTCGCCGCGTAGCCCATCCCGCAGCCGGCCTGCACGTAGTCGTCGTTGCCGTAGCGCGATCCGGCGCGCGTGTTGATCACGACGATCTCCAGCGGCGCCAGCGTGTGGCCGATGCGGGCGAGCTCGGCCTCGACGTCGGCCGCGGTCACCACGTAGCCGTCGGGCAGGTGACGGAAGTCGAGCTTCACGCCGGGCTGGAAGCACCACTCCAGCGGCACCTGGTCGATCGTGATCGCGGGCTCGCCGCGGTTCATCGTGCTGGCGAAGTGCCACGGCGCATCGAGGTGGGTGCCGTTGTGCGTGGAGAGCTCCACCTTCTCCACCGCCCAGGCCTCGCCGTCGGGCATGTCGCCCGGCTGCAGGCCGGGGAAGAACTGCGCCAGCCGCGGGAAGCTGTCGGTGTGGTTCACGTAGTGGATCTGCGGCTTGAACGGCGGCGGGTCCGAGACCACGTCGTTCTCGAGGAAGATGGACAGGTCGACGATCTTCATGGCGTGGCTCCCGGGGGCGGCGTGACGGCATGATACCCACGCGCTGATACGCACGCGCGATCTCTGCCATACGCACGCGCGACGTCTGCCATCGCGTGCCGGCACCGGCCGCGCCCGGCCGCGCCCGGCCGCACCCGACGGTCCGGCTTCGGCTAGAGTTCGCGTTTCCCGTTCCGGCCCCCACCCTTCGCACCCCGTCGCACCAGGACCCGTCATGCATCGAGGCATCACCACCACCCTTCTGCACGCCGACCGCAACGGCGTGGTCGAGCACGGCGCGGTCCACAAGCCGATGCATGCGGCCGTGGCGTACGGCTACCGTGCGTCGCGCGACCTCGCGGCCGTGTTCCAGGGGCGGCAGCCGGGGCACGTCTACGGGCGTCAGGGCAACCCCACCACGGCCGCCCTCGAGGCCAAGGTCTCGATGCTCGAGGATGCGGTCGGCACCGTGTGCTTCGCCACCGGCATGGCCGCGATCGGCTCGATGATGCTGGCGCTGCTGCGTCGCGGCGACCACGTCGTGGCGAGCCGCTACCTGTTCGGCAACACCGCGAGCCTGATCGGTACGCTGGCCGGCATCGGCATCGAGGTGACGCTGGCCGACGCCACCGACGTGGCGGCCGTCGAGGCGGCGGTGCGGCCGAACACCCGGCTCGTGTTCGTGGAGACGATCGCCAACCCGGTCACGCAGGTCGCCGACCTCGAAGGCATCGGCGCGCTGTGCACGGCACGGGGCATCGTCTACGTGGTCGACAACACGATGACGACACCGGCGCTGTTCCGGCCGCGTTCAGTGGGCGCGTCGCTCGTCGTCAACTCGCTGACCAAGTCGATCTGCGGTCACGGCAACGCACTGGGCGGGGCGGTGTCGGACACCGGTCTGTTCGACTGGTCGGCGTACCCCAACATCGCCGCGCCCTACCGCAAGGGCGATCCGGCCGGGTGGGGACTGCAGCAGATCCGTAAGAAGGGGCTGCGCGACCTCGGCGCCACCCTGGGCGCCGAGCATGCGCACCGCATCGCGGTCGGCGCCGAGACCCTGGTGCTGCGCATGGAGCGCGCCTGTGCCAATGCGCTGCAGCTGGCGCAGTGGCTGCAGGCGCAGCCCGGCGTCGCGTGCGTGCACTACCCGGGCCTCGACAGTCATCCGCAGCATGAACGCGCGATGCGCCTGTTCCGCCGGCAGGGCGCGCTGCTGAGCTTCGAGCTCGACGCGGCGATCGACTGCTTCGACTTCCTCGATGCGCTCGACCTGGTGGTCAAGTCCAGTCACCTGGGCGACACGCGCACGCTGGCGATCCCGGTGGCGCACACGATCTTCTTCGAGATGGGGCCCGAGCAGCGCCGGCAGATGGGCATCGCCGAGTCGCTGATCCGGCTGTCCGTCGGCATCGAGGACTACGACGACCTGCAGGCGGACTTCGCACAGGCGCTGGAGCGCACCCGCGGCGCGGCCTCCGTGCCGTCGGCGCCAGTGCCTGTGGCGCAGGCGGGCACGCGATGAGCGCCGCCCCCTTCGAACGACGCGCTCTGTCCGCCGCCGACGGCGCCCCGATCACAGTGCTGCGCTGGCGCGCGGACGGCACACCGCGCGCCGTGCTGCAGATCGCGCACGGCATGGGCGAGCACGCGGGGCGCTACGCGCACGTGGCCCGGGCGCTCGCCGCCACCGGGGTCGAGGTGTGGGCCAGCGACCACCGCGGTCACGGCGAGGTCGCGCGCAGCGCCGGCATGCTCGGCGCGTTCGGTCCGGGCGGATTCGCTGCGGTCGTCGACGACCTCGCCGTCGTCACACGCGCACTGCGCGCGCAGGTGCCGGGCACCCCGGCGATCCTGCTCGGGCACAGCATGGGTTCGTTCGCGGCGCAGCGGTATCTCACGCTGCACGGCGACCTCGTCGACGGCGTGGCCCTGTCCGGCACCGCGGCGCTGGACCTGCGTCAGACCGCGCAGACGCGGGGGCCCTTCAAGCTGCAGGACTACAACGCGGCGTTCGAGCCCGCACGCACGCCGTTCGACTGGCTGAGCCGCGATGCGGCGATGGTCGACGCCTACGTGGCCGACCCGCTGTGCGGGTTCACGGTCAG
Source organism: Pseudomonadota bacterium (assembly GCA_029779755.1). Classification (GTDB taxonomy): domain Bacteria; phylum Pseudomonadota; class Gammaproteobacteria; order Burkholderiales; family Burkholderiaceae_E; genus Quisquiliibacterium. The sequence goes on along the minus strand of JAKOZZ010000141.1, from coordinate 42,871 downwards.
CGACGCGTCGCGCCGATCGATGCTCGAGGTCACGATGGCCGCGTATGCGCCCGACGCGCTCGCGCGCATTCCGCGCGGGCTGGCGCTGAACCTGTTCACGGGCAGCGAGGATCCGGTCAACGGCAACCTGCGCTGGTTCTTCCCGCTGGCCGAACGCTATCTGGCCGCCGGCATCGCGAACGTGTCGGTCCACGTCTACGGTCAGGGACGGCACGAGATGCTCAACGAGACGAATCGCGACGAGGTGATCGCCAACCTGCGGGCGTGGATCGCCACCGTGACGGGCTGAGTCGGCGGCGGGTGCGACCGCACCCGCGTGCCCGTACCCGCGCACACGCGACCCCGTTCACATCCGCGCCCCGTGCATACCCGCATGTGCATGCGCCGCGGCGCTATGATGCATGCAGGGCAGCACGGTGCGCCGCCTGCAGCGGCGCGGTGTGACGAAGCGGCTGCGGGCGTCCGGTGCAAGAGCGGCGGACGGTCGGCAGCGCTTCGAGTGCGGAGTGCAGAGTGCAGACCATGGAAGTCGACTACGTCGTGGTGGGCGCCGGATCGGCCGGATGCGTGCTGGCGGCGCGTCTGAGCGAGGATCCGGCGGTGCGGGTCTGCCTGCTCGAGGCGGGGTCCGCCGACAGCAGCGTGCTGATCCACTGCCCGGCCGGCCTGGCGCTGATGGCCAGGAACCAGCAGGCCAACTGGGGGTTCTCGACGGTGCCGCAGCCCGGACTCGACGGCCGGCGCGGCTACCAGCCGCGCGGCAAGGTGCTGGGCGGATCGAGTTCGATCAACGCGATGATCTACACGCGCGGGCACCGGGCCGACTACGACCACTGGGCCGCGCAAGGCAACCCGGGCTGGTCCTTCGAAGAGGTGCTGCCGTACTTCCGCCGCGCCGAGCACAACGAGCGTGGTGCCGATGCGCTGCACGGCACGGGCGGGCCGCTGAACGTGATGGACCTGCGCAGCCCCAATCCGGCGGCCGCGGCGTTCGTCGAGGCCGGCGTGCAGGCCGGGTACGCGCGCAACGACGACTTCAACGGGCCGGAGCAGGAGGGGGTCGGGCCGTATCAGGTCACCCATCGCAATGGCGAGCGGCACAGCGCGGCGAAGGGCTACCTGCATCCGGCCATGGCGCGCGCCAACCTGCAGGTGATCACGGGCGCCCGGGCGACACGCGTGCTGCTCGACGGGCGCCGCGCCACCGGCGTGGAATTCGTGGTGGACGGCACCACCGAGCGCGTGACGGCCCGCCGCGAGGTGCTGCTCAGCGCGGGGGCCTTCCTGTCGGCGCAGCTGCTGATGCTGTCCGGCATCGGGCCCGGTGCGCATCTGCAGTCGATGGGCATCGCAACCGTGCTCGACCTGCCCGGGGTGGGACAGCACCTGCACGATCACGTCGACGTCGTGCAGGTGTACGACGCGCCCGGCCAGCACGAACTCTTCGGGCTGTCGCTGCCCGGGGCCGTGCGTGTAGTGAAGGGCATCTTCGAGTGGCGCGATCGGCGCAGCGGCATGCTCACCACGAATTTCGCCGAGGCCGGCGGCTTCCTCCGCAGCACGCCCGACGAACCGATCCCCGACCTGCAGCTGCACTTCGTGATCGGCAAGCTCGTCGACCACGGGCGCAAGACCCAGTTCGGGCACGGCTACTCCTGCCACGTGTGTCTGCTGCGGCCGCGCAGCCGCGGCAGCGTGTCGCTCGCCAGTGCCGATCCGGCCGCCGCGCCGCTGATCGATCCGAACTTCCTCGCCGACGCCGACGACATGGCCCGGATGGTGCGCGGCTTCCGGCTGATGCGCACGCTGCTCGCCCAGCCCGCGCTCGCACGCTATGGCGCGCGCGAGTATGCGTCGTCGGCGGCGGCGCAGAGCGACGCGCAGATCGAGGGGTTCATCCGGGCGCACGCCGACACGATCTACCACCCGGTGGGCAGCTGCCGCATGGGCACGGGCCCGCAGGACGTGGTCGACACGCGCCTGAGGGTGCGGGGCATCGATCGCCTGCGGGTGGTCGACGCGTCGATCATGCCGCGCATCGTCGGGGGCAACACCAACGCGCCGACGATCATGATCGGCGAGAAGGCTGCGGACATGATCCGCGAGGACGCGCGGGCCGCCTGACGGAAGGGGCAGAACGCCCGGGCCGCCCGACGGGCGGCGGAGAACACCCGGGCCGCCCGACGGGCGGCGCCCGGTGATCGGGCCGCGACCGCCGCCGGGGCCGCGACCGCCGCCGGGGCGGCGGCAGTCACGGTCGTCGCCGGCGCCGGACCCTCAGCTGCGGGTCAGCTCGTTGAACGGCTGGTGCTTGTCGACGCGGACGTCGGCCGGCAGGCCGAGCACGCGCTCGGCGATGATGTTGCGCAGGATCTCGTCGGTGCCACCGGCGATGCGCGAGCCCGGCGCGTACAGCAGCGCCTCCTGGAACCAGCCCTGCAGGGGCACCAGGTCGGGATCCATCACCGCGCCCGACATGCCGAGCAGGTCCATGCCCACCGAGGCGATGTCCTGCAGCTTGTTGGCGCCGACCACCTTGGCGATCGACGCCTCGGGCCCGGGCGCCTGACCCCGCGACAGCGCGGTCATCGTGCGGAACCGCGTGTACTTGAGGCCTTCGGTCTGGATCAGCCACGACGCGAGCTTCTCGCGCACCGCCGGGTTGCGGATCGCGGGCTCGCCGTCGACGTCGATCTTCCGCGCGAAGCGCAGGAAGTCTTCGCTGTCGGGACCGGGCGCCTCGCCGACCGCGAGCCGCTCGTTCATCAGCGTGGTGATCGATACGCGCCAGCCCGCGCCGACTGCGCCCAGGCGCTGCGCGTCGGGCACGCGCACGTCGGTGAAGAACACCTCGTTGAAGTTGGACGAGCCGGAGATCTGCTTGATCCGCCGCACCTCGATGCCGGGCGACTTCATGTCGATGAAGAACATCGTCAGGCCGGCGTGCTTGGGCACGTTCGGGTCGGTGCGGGTGAGCACGATGCCGTAGTCGCAGTAGTGCGCGCCCGACGTCCAGATCTTCTGGCCGTTGATGACCCAGTCGTCGCCGTCGCGTTCGGCGCGGGTGCGCAGGCCCGCCACGTCGGAACCGGCCGACGGCTCCGAGAAGAGCTGGCACCAGATCTCCTCGCCGCGCAGCGCAGGACGCACGTAGCGCTCGCACTGCTCCTGCGTCGCGTAGGTCATCATCGTCGGGATGCACATCCCGAGGCCGATCTCGAAGAAGCCGCGCGGCACGTTGTAGCGGCGCTCCTCCTGGTTGTAGATGACCTGCTGGATGGGGGTGCCGCCGCGGCCGCCCCAGCGGGCGTCCCACGTGATGCCGGCATAGCCGGCGTCGGCCTTCTTCGCCTGCCAGGCCTTGGCGGCGCGCAGGGGCTCCGGGCCTTCCAGGTAGCGCACGCGCTGCGCGGGGTCGCCCGGCTTGCGCAGCGTGGCGTTCGCGTTCAGGAACTTCTGCACGTCCGCGCGGAACGCGGCTTCTTCGGGGGTGTCGCTGAAATCCATGTCGTGGTGCTCGTGTCTGCGTGGTGTTTGCCGCCCGGGTCAGGCGGCGGCCTTGTCCTGTGCCTCGACGCGCGCTTCGAAGCCGCTGACGAGTCGCTCGCGCCAGTACGGCTGGCTGCCCAGCGTCAGGGACAGCATCTTCGAGCGGCGGTAGTACAGGTGGCAGTCGAGCTGCCACGTGAAGCCCATGCCGCCGTGCGTCTGGATGTTCTCCTTCGACGCGAGGTGATAGGCGTCGTTGCCGGCCACCCGTGCGGCCGCGGCGGCCACCGGCAGCTCGGGGGCGTCGGTCGACAGGGCCCAGGCGCCGTAGTAGGCGTTGGAGCGTGCCAGCTCGGTGGCGATGTACACGTCGGCGAGCTTGTGCTTGATCGCCTGGAACGAGCCGATCGGCCGGCCGAAGGCGGTGCGTTCCTTCGCGTAGGCGGTGGCCATCTCGAGGCACTGCGTGGCGCCGCCGACCTGCTCGAAGGCGAGCAGCACCGCGGCGCGGTCGATCAGGCGCTCGACGTCGGCCCATGCGAAGGCGCCGGTGCCGATGCGCTCGGCCGGAGCGCCGTCGAACGTGATGCGCGACTGGCTGCGCGAGGGATCGACGGTGCGCAGCGGCGCGCGGCTGACGCCGCTGCCGGCGAGATCGACGGCGAACAGCGCGAGCCCCGCGTCGCCGTCCTGCGCGACGACGACGGCGAAGTCGGCGACTTCGCCGTCGAGCACCGGCCACTTGCTGCCGCTCAGCCGGCCGCCGGTGACGCGGGCAGCGACGCCGCGCGGCGACGGGTTGCCGGGCCCTTCGGCCAGCGCGAACGTGCCGATGCGCGCGCCCGAGCACAGCGCCGGCAGCCGGGCCTGCTTCTGCTCCTCGGTGCCGAACAGCACGAGCGCTTCAGTGGCCAGGTAGACGGACGACGAGAAGGGCACCGGTGCGATCGCGCGGCCGATCTCCTCGGCCAGCACGCACAGGCCCTCGTGACCGAGGCCGATGCCGCCGTACTCCTCGGACACCGCGGCGCCCAGCCAGCCGAGGCCTGCGATCTCCTGCCACAGCGCGGTGTCGAGCGCAGGCCCGCCCTCCAGCGCCTTGCGCGCCGCCGCCGGCGGGCAGCGCTCGGTGAGGAACCTGCGCGCCTGTTCGCGCAGCATGTTGAGGTCTTCCGAAAAATCGAAGTTCATGACGTGCTCGGCCCCCGGTGCGTCGTTGCTGTTGACCCCGAGCATAATCCCGATTAGTTTGGTCGATCAAACCATTTTTCGTGTGCCGTGCATCGGCGCCCGTCGCATCGGGCGCCACCCGGGCGGCACGAAGAGACACCGAGACAGGAGGAGCCGTTGGCACAGGCGATGTACCCCGGAGACCATGCGCGCGAGACGCCCGACAAGCCCGCGGTGATCCACGCGTCGAGCGGGCGCGTGGTCACCTACCGCGAACTGGACGCGCGTTCGAACCAGCTCGCGCGCTACCTGCAGGCGCAGGGTCTTCGGCCCGGCGACCACATCGCCGTGCTGATGGACAACAACCCGCGCTATTTCGAGGCGGTGTGGGCGGCGCTGCGCTCCGGCCTGATGGTCACGCCGGTCAACCGCTACCTGACGGCGGGCGAGACGGCGTACATCCTGGCCGACAGTGCGGCGCGCGCGGTGATCTCGTCGCACGCGATGCGCGAGCTCGCCACGGGCTGGGCGGCGCTGGCCGACGCACAGACGCCGGGCGCGTGCCCGATCCGCCTGATGGTCGACGGCGTCGTGCCCGGCTGGACGTCGTACGAGGAGGCGATCGCCGCGTACCCGACGCAGCGTCTGGACGACGAGACGCTGGGCGCGACGATGCTGTACAGCTCGGGCACCACCGGCCGGCCGAAGGGCGTGGTCAAGGCGCAGCCGCAGGGTCGGCCCGCCGACGGCCCGGCGCGACACGAGCCGATGCGCACGTTCGGCTTCTCGCGCGACACCGTCTACCTGTCGCCCGCGCCGCTGTATCACGCCGCGCCGCTGGGGTACTCGATCTACACGCAGTACCTGGGCGGCACCGTGGTGGTGATGGACAAGTTCGACGCGCTCGAAGCCCTGCGCATGATCGAGAAGTACCGCATCACGCACAGCCAGTGGGTGCCGACGATGTTCGTGCGCATGCTCAAGCTTCCGCCCGAGCAGCGCGCCGCATTCGACCTGTCGAGCCACCAGGCCGCGGTGCACGCGGCCGCGCCGTGCCCGGTCGAGGTCAAGCAGCAGATGATCGACTGGTGGGGGCCGATCCTGGTCGAGTACTACGGCGGCAGCGAAGGCAACGGCGCCACCGCGCTCGACACCGCGCAGTGGCTGTCGCACCCGGGCTCGGTCGGGCGCGCCATCATCGGCACGCTGCACATCTGCGACGACGACGGCAACGAGCTGCCCGTCGGCGAGACGGGGGTCGTGTACTTCGAGCGCGACGAACTGCCGTTCCGCTATCACAACGACCCGGAGAAGACGCGCAACGCCCAGCATCCGCGCCACCCCAACTGGACGACGCTGGGCGACATCGGACGGGTCGACGCCGACGGCTTCCTGTACCTGACCGACCGCAAGGCGTTCATGATCATCTCGGGCGGCGTGAACATCTATCCGCAGCAGGTCGAGGATGCGCTGGCGCTGCATCCGCAGGTGCTCGACGTCGCCGTGATCGGCGTGCCCAACGAGGAGATGGGCGAGGAGGTCAAGGCCTTCGTCGAGCCTGCGCCGGGCGTACAGCCCTCCGAGGCGCTGGCGGAGGAGCTGATCGAGTTCCTGCGCAGCCGGGTGGCGCGCTACATGGTGCCGCGCACGATCGAGTTCGTCGACGAGCTGCCGCGCACGCCCACCGGCAAGCTGCAGAAGCACGTGCTGCGCGCACGGTACGTGACACCGCGCTGACGCGATGACGTCGGACGCATCCCGCATGCACGCGCCGGCCGTCGTCGTCGGCGCGCGCACGGAGGCTGCCCCTGCCGCGGACGATGGCGCGCCTGCGGAGGCCGCGGCCCCCGAGCCTGCCCGCCGGCCGACGCGACGCGAGCGCGTGACCGCGGTGCGTGCGGTCGTCGCGCTGTTCCGGGAGTTCGATCAGGTGGCGCGCACGACCGACGTCAGCATGGCGCAGTACCGGATCCTGCTGTTCCTGCGCAACGGGCCGGCGCGTGCCGGGTCGATCGCGGCGATGACGTTCGTGAAGAAGCCGACCACGTCGCTGCAGCTCGCGGCGCTGCGCGAGCGGGGCTGGATCGACGAGCAGGAGGATCCGGACGACGGCCGCGCGCGCCGGCTGGTGCTCACGACGGCCGGCCGTGTCGCGATGGACCGGTTCGAGGACACGCTGGCCGCGGCGCTGCACGGACTGTTGGGCGACGCGGGTCTGGCGACCGTGCCCTCGCTGTCGGCCGTCTACCGGGTGCTCGGCGAGACGCGCGAGCGTCGCTTCGTCGATCTGGAGCGCCGCGCGCAGTACTGACCGCGTGCGGGCGGCGGCATCGACCGCGTGCGGCCGATCGTGACGCCCCGTGCGGACGGCGGGATCGAACGACCCCGCCGGCCGACGTGGTGCTTCAGGCTGCGTTCAGGCGCAGCACGCCCTGGTCGAGCACCGTGTCTCCGCCCGCGCCCAGCGTGCGGAACCGGATCGCGTCCGCGGTGCGCCAGGCCTGGACGGTGAGGGTGTCGCCGGGCAGCACCGGCTTGGTGAACCGTGCCGACATCGAGCGCAGCCGCTCGGGACGGCCGTCGCAGCAGGCGTTCAGCAGGATGCGGCCGGTCACGCCATACGTGCACATGCCGTGCAGGATGGGCTTGGAGAAGCCGCCGCGCGCCGCAAACGTGGGATCGCTGTGCAGCGGATTGCGGTCGCCGCTCAGGCGGTACAGCAGCGCCTGGTCGGGCCGGATCGGCACGCTCGCCTCGAAGTCGGGGGCGCCGGTGGGCATGGGCTCGCTGGACGACGCACCGCGCGGGCCGCCGAAGCCGCCGGCCCCCCGCACGAAGATCGACGACGTCGACGTGACCAGGGCGGCGCCCGAATCACGGTCGACCGCCTGCGATGCGATCGTGATCAGCGCGCCCGACCCCTTGTCGAGCACGTCGGTCACGCGGCTGGTGATGCGCACGCTGCCGGCGACGGGCAGCGGACGATGCAGCTCGAACGCCTGCTCGGCGTGCACGACCTTGGTCCGGTCGATGGGGCCGAGGTCGGGACGTGCCGGGGCGTTCTGGATCAGCACCACCGCGTAGACCGGCAGCGCGACCTGCTGGACGCCCTCGGAGTTCTCGGTGGTGTACTGCAGCTCGGAGTACGGGTCGGCCTGGCCTGCACCGACGCCCAGCGCATACAGCATCGTGTCGCGCGAGGTCCAGGTGAACTCCACCGGGCCGGCCGTGTTGCCGACGATGTTCGGATCGATTGCCATGTCGTGCGCCCCGCTCAGTTCTGGGTGAGCTTCATCGTCTTGCCCATCTCGCGATAGCGGGCGGTCTCGGCCTCGATCAGCGCGCGCAGCATCGCGCCCGAGCCCGCGACGATCTCGCCGCCGCCCTGCTTGTCGTTGTACTCCTTGTACTCGGGGCTCTTGATGATCGTCAGCAGCAGCTCCTCGAGCTTCTGCGCGATGGCGTCGGGCACTTTCGAGCTGGCGGCGAAGCCGGTCCACACGATGAGCTCGTAGTTGATGCCCAGCTCCTTCACGGTGGCCACGTTGGGCAGGAACTGATGGCGGTTCGGGCCGGTGACGGCCAGCGCGCGCAGCTTGCCGCCCTCGAGCAGCGGCATCGCGCCGCCGGTGTCGGTGATGGCCACGTCGATGTCGCCCGCGATCACGTCGTTGTTGGCCTGGGCCGCGCCCTTGTACGCCACGTGGTTGAACACGGCGCCGGTGGCCTTCTGCAGCGACAGCCCGCCGATGCGGTAGTGGTGGCCGTAGTTGGACATGCGCACCGACTCGGGCTTGGCCCGCGCTTCGGTCAGCACGTCCTGCAGGGTCTTGAAGCGGCTGTTCGCGCCGGTGACGATCACGGCCTGGCTGCGCGTGCCGTAGACCACCGGGCGCACGTCGCGCAGCGGGTCGTAGGGGGTGGCCGGATTCAGCAGCGGCGTGAGCACCATCGGCGACGGCGTGATGTACATCAGCGTGAGCCCGTCGGGCGGCGCCTGCAGCAGGCTCTGCACCGCGATCACCTGGTCCGCGCCGGTGCGGTTCTCCACGATGGCCGGCTGACCGGTCAGCGTGGAGAAGCGCTCGGCGATGAACCGCGTGCCGGTGTCGGCGCCGCTGCCGGGGCCGAGACCGACGATGAAGCGCACGGGCTTGCCGGACGGGGTGGTGGACTGTGCAAACCCTGCCCGGGTCGTCAGCCCGGTGGCCAATCCGGCGGCGAGGCCGGTCAGAAACTGTCGTCGCATGGAGGAGGTTCTTCTGTCTGTCGTGGTTATGGGAATCGGATGCCCGCGGGATTCTGCGTCGAAATTGTTTGTCGATCAACAAACAAGTTGTCCGCGCAGGGGTATCCGGCGATAAGATCTGCAGGATGAAAACAACCGTGCGCCGCTCCGGGTCCGCTGCCGCGCAGCAGCACGTGGGCGCCATCGGCGAGGCCCCCGGGCGCGTCGCTGCGCCGGCGCCCGGCCGCGTCGCCGCGCCGCTGCAGCCCCGCCGAACGCAGGCGCAGCGGCGCGCGCAGGCCGAGCAGCGGCTGCTCGACGCCGCCCTCGAGATCGTCGCGCGCACCGGTTCCGTGCGGATGACCCTGGCGCAGGTGGGCGAGGCCGCGGGCTACAGCCGGGGCCTGGCGGCGCATCGCTTCGGCAGCAAGGCCGGCCTGCTGCGCGCACTGGCGGCGCACATCAACGCGCGCTTCGTCGCCCAGATTCCGGCCGCCTCGGCGAACCTGTCGGGGCTGGCGGTGATCCGCCGCAACATCCGCGTCTACTTCGAACGCACGGACCGCACCTGGACGACCACCCGTGCACTGCTGGTGATGATGACCGAGGGGTTCATGGAAGGCTCGGCCATGCGCGGCGACCTGGCCGAGTACAACCGCGCGGCGCTGGCCGCACTCGAGAAGCACATCCGCATCGGCATCGCGGCGGGCGAGGTGCGCGCCGACGTCGATCCGGTGACGATGCCCGTGATCCTGCTCGGGGCGATGCGCGGCGTGATGCTGCAGTGGCTGCTCGATGGCGACATCGACCTGCTGCGCGTGCGCGACCGCATGCTCGAGCTCGTCGACCGCACGCTCGCGCGCTGACCGGCAGCGCCGGCGCGCGCCGGCCGGATCAGCCGTTCGACCAGAGATTGGTCGTGTACGCGCGCTGCACGTTGGCGTCGATCTGCTCGGCGACCGAGGCGTCCCCGCCGGTGCGTGCCGCGATCATCGCGCCGAACGAGATGCGCTGCGCCTGCGGCCACGACGCCGGATCCCACAGGCGCGAGCGCAGGAAGGCGCGCGCGCAATGGAAGTAGCAGCGCTCGACGTGCACGCGGATCGCCAGCAGCGCCGGGCGGCCGGCACTGCCCAGCGACTGCAGCAGGTCGGCGTCGTCGTGCAGTTCGGCGGTGCCGGTGATGCGCAGGGTCTCGCCGGTGCCCGGGCGCAGGAAGATCATCGCGACCGAGCCCGTGTCGATGATGTTCTGCAGCCCGAACGCGAGGTTGTTGCCGGCGCGCTCGGGCATCAGCAGCGTGCGCGCGTCCTCGATCCGCACGAACCCGGGCGCGTCGCCCTTCGGCGAGACCTCGACGGTGCCGGCGGCGTTGCGCGTGGCCAGCATCGCGAAGGGACTGGCGCGCACGAAGGTCTCGGCCTGCGCATCGAGGCGGTCCGAGATCTTGGAGATCGTGGTGGGCCGCGGCGGCTGCAGGATGCTGCGCAGGGCTTCGTGACTGGTGATGCGTGCCATGGGGAACTCCGATGGGGGCTGGACGAAGTGTCCGCGGGCGGTCCGCATTCCGCAAGCCTGCGTGCTGCGTGCCCCCGATCGGGGCGCCGATTGAGGTAAACCCGATTGACCCGTGGTCGCCCGGTTCCTAGACTCGGCCTCCTCGCTGGAAGCACTGGAGATACATCATGGCTGCAAGCATCTGGACGCGCATCGCGTCGATCGGCATCGGACTCCTGGCCTCGGCAGGGGTGTCCGCACAGACCCTGTCCATCGGCACCGGCGGCACCGGCGGGGTGTACTACCCGCTGGGCGGCGGCATGGCGGCGGTGCTGTCCAAGCACGTGCCGGGCATGCAGGCCACCGCGGAGGTGACGGGCGGTTCGGTCGACAACCTGAAGCTGATCGGCTCGGGCAAGCCCTACATCGGCCTGACGATGGCGGATGCCGCGCTGGACGCGCTCAAGGGGGTCGACAAGTTCAAGGGTAAGCCGGTGCCCGTGAAGAACCTGATGGTGCTGTATCCGAACCGCATGCACGTGGTGACGGTCGAGTCCACCGGCGTGACGAAGATCGCCGACCTGAAGGGCAAGCGCGTGTCGACGGGGTCGCCCGGCAGCGCCACCGAGGTGATGGCCTTCCGTGTGATCGAGGCGGCCGGTCTCGACAAGGACAAGGACATGACGCGCGAGCGGCTCGGCGTGGCCGAGTCGGTGAACGCGCTCAAGGACCGCAAGATCGACGCGTTCTTCTGGGTCGGGGGGCTGCCGACGGCGGCCGTCACCGACCTGGCGAACACGCCGGGCATGAAGATCCGCATGATCGACCATGCCGACCTCGTCGCGAAGATGAACCAGAAGTACGGCAACCTGTACGTCGAGGACACCATCCCGAAGTCGGTCTACAAGGGCATGGACACCGACAACCGGCAGGCCACCGTGATGAACATCCTGGTCGCGCACGAGTCGATGAGCGACACCGAGGCCTACAACATCGTGAAGACCATCTTCGACAAGCGCGACGACCTGATCGCCGTGCACAAGGAGGCGGCCAACTTCAAGCTCGAGCACCAGAAGGCATCGGCCACGCCGATCCCCTTCCATCCCGGTGCCGTCAAGTACTTCACCGAGCGCGGGATCAAGCTGAACTGATCCAGGTGCCCAATCGCAACGTGCCCGCGTGGGCGTCCAGGAGGAGCCCGGCATGAACGACGTGCACGTCAGCGACGAGGCCCTGCGCAAGGCAGAGGCCTACATCGAGGAGGAGGAGGGTGCCGCCAACCGGCTGGTCGGCGCCCTCGGCGTGTTCGTCACGCTGTGCGCGGTCGTGATGTCGGTGTTCCACCTGTACGCCGCGTACAGCATCGTGCCCACGCAGACGCTGCGGTCGGTGCACGTGGCCTTCGTGCTGTTCGTGAGCTTCCTCGTGTTCCCGGTCGCGGTGCGCTACCGCAACCGCATCATGTGGTGGGACTGGCTGCTGGCCCTGCTGTCGGTGGCGATCGTCGTCTACATGATCCAGGGCGGCGACGACTTCACCGACCGCAACACGATGCCGGAGCCGCTCGACATCTTCTTCGGCGTGGCGCTGATCCTGCTGATCATGGAGGCGATGCGCCGCACGAACGGGATGGTGATGCCGGTGATCACGTCCCTGTTCATCCTCTACGCGTTCGCCGGCCCCTGGCTGCCGGCCCCGTGGACGCACAAGGGGTACGAGGTCGGCCGGCTGGTCGGCCACATGTACATGACCCTGGAGGGCATCTTCGGCGCGGCGATCGACGTGTCGTCGTCGCTGATCATCCTGTTCACCATCTTCGGGGCGTTCCTGCAGTACTCGAACGCCGGCAAGTTCTTCATCGACTTCTCGTTCTCGGCGATGGGCGGCAAGCCGACGGGCGCGGGGCGCACCGTCGTGCTGTCGTCCTTCCTGCTCGGAGGGCCGTCGGGCTCCGGGGTCGCGACGACCGTGACACTGGGGTCGGTCGCCTATCCGATGCTCGCCAAGGTCGGCTACGAACGCAACGCGGCCGGCGGCCTGCTGGCGGCGGGCGGGCTGGGCGCGATCATCTCGCCGCCGGTGCTGGGCGCGGCGGCGTTCCTCATTGCGGAGTTCCTGAAGATCTCGTACCTCGACGTGCTGCTGATGGCGGTGATCCCCACGCTGCTGTTCTACCTGGCGCTGTTCCTGATGGTCGAGATCGACGCCCGCAAGTACGGCATGCACGAGGCGGTGTTCGACAAGGTGGCGGGCGTGTGGGAACTCACGCGCGAGTACTGGTTCCACTTCGTGTCGCTGGTGTCGATCATCGCGTTCATGCTGCTGGGGTTCTCGCCGGTGCTGTCGGTGTTCTGGGCCACCGTGCTGTCGTTCCTCACCAGCTTCCTGCACCGGAAGTGCGCGCTGCTGCCGCGCGACCTGTTCTCCAATCCCCAGGGCGTCGGCCGCACGTTCATGGGCTCGGGCCTGGTCCGTGCGCTCGAGGGCGGCTCGATCGGCATGCTCAACGTCGGCACCACCTGCGCGGGCGCCGGCCTGATCGTGGGCGTGGTCACGCTCACCGGCCTGGGGCTGAAGTTCTCCTCGATCATCCTGACCTATGCGGGCGGCTCGCTGCTGCTGACCGCCATCTACACGGGGCTGATCGTGTGGATCATCGGGCTGGCCGTGCCGGTGACGGCGTCGTACATCATCAGCGCGGTGATCGCGGCGCCGGCGCTCATCAAGCTCGGTGTGCCCGACTACGCGGCCCACATGTTCATCTTCTACTACGCGGTGCTGTCGGAGGTCTCGCCCCCGACCGCGCTGTCGCCGTTCGCGGCGGCGGCGATCACCGGCGGCGATCCGTATCGCACCACGCTGCAGAGCTGGAAGTACACGATGCCGGCCTTCCTGGTGCCGTTCATGTTCGTGCTCGACCCGAGCGGGCAGGGGCTCCTGCTGATGGGCTCGGTGAAGGCGCTGGCGGGGGCCGACTGGGGTGCGATCGCGCTGGTGTCGTTCACCGCCGCCGTCGGCATCGCCGCGCTGGCGGGCGGCTTCCAGGGCTGGCTGCTGACGCGCACGAGCCTGCTCGAGCGCACGATGCTGCTGGCTGCAGGGCTGCTGCTGGTCTATCCCTCGATGATCAGCGACGCGGTCGGCTTCCTGCTGGTGGTGCTGGTGCTGGCGGTGCAGTGGGTGCGGCGTGCGCCGCGCGCCGGGGCCGCCTAGCGTACTGCGCGCCGGACGACCGGGTCGGCGCGGACCGCAGGCGTGTCAGCGATCGCCGGCGGGGCAGGGGGCGTCGGCGTCGATGCGGCTCGCCGGCAGCACGAGGGTGAACGTGGAGCCCTTGCCGGGTTCGCTTTCGATGCGCAGCTCGCCGCCGTGGCGCTGGGCGACGTGCTTGACGATCGACAGTCCCAGGCCGGTGCCGCCGGTCTCGCGCGAGCGTCCGCTGTCGACCCGGTAGAAGCGCTCGGTGAGACGGGGCAGGTGCTCTCGCCGGATGCCGATGCCCGTGTCGGTGACCGAGAACTCGCCGCGACCGCCCGGCTCCAGCCGCCACCGCACCGACACCGAGCCGCCGTCCGCCGTGTAGCGCAGGGCGTTGCTGACCAGGTTCCAGACGGCGCTGTACAGCTCGGACTCGGTGCCGCTGATGCGGGCCGGCGGGCCGGCCTCGACCGTGACGACGTGGCGGCCCTGGTCGAACGCGCGGGCGTCGCTGCCGATACGCTCGAGCAGCCCGCCGACGTCGATCCAGGTGTCGACGCGCGGCCGGCTGGAGCCCTCGATCTGCGCGAGCGTGAGCGAGTCGGTGACCAGGCTCAGCATGCGCTGCCCCTGCTGGCTCATCAGCGCGTAGATGCGGGCGCGCTCGGCGGCGTCCATCTCGACGTCGCTCAGCGTCTCGATGAAGCCCATCAGCACCGTGAGCGGGCTGCGCAGCTCGTGCGACACGTTGGCGACGAACTCGCGCCGCATCGACTCGTTGCGTTCGCGCTCGGTGATGTCCTGCGACAGCAGCAGCTTCATCCCGTCGCCGTACGGGCGCAGCTGCACCGACAGCGAGCGGCCGCCCGGCACGGGGATCACGATCGGCTCGCGGTGCTGACCGGCGCGCATCATCGTCACGAACGCCGGTGCACGCACGAGATTGGTGATCGACTGCTCGAGGTCGCGCTGCGGGTCGAGGCCGAAGTGCTCGGCCGACACGCGGTTCATCCACTGGATGCGGTCGGCCGCATTGAGCAGCAGCACGCCGTTGGGCGACGCTTCGATCGCCGACAGGAACTGCGCGATGCGGTCCTGCTCGGACGCCGTCATCGCCTCGCGCGCCTTCAGGGCGCGGTCGATGCGATAGCCGAGCTCGGCCAGCGGGCCGGTGTGCACGGGCGCGGGGCGGGCGGTGTCGGTGACCAGCCAGCGCGCCAGCGCACGCATGCGCAGCGTGTCGAAGAGCAGCAGCGTGACCGACAGCGCGGCCAGACCGATGGCCGCGCCGTGGATCCAGCCGTCCGGATGGTCGATGTATCGCCGGCCGAAGAAGGCGCCCGCGCCGCCGCACACCGCCAGCAGCAGCGCGCGGACGGCGAGCCAGAGGGAGAGGTTCACGTCACTTGATCGCCGACTCCACGTCGTCGAGCGGCGTGTGCCGGATGTCGGCGCCCTTCACGATGTAGATGATCTGCTCGGCCAGGTTCTTGGCGTGGTCGCCGACCCGCTCGATCGCCTTGGCGACGAAGACGAGGTCGATGCTGGCGGTGATGGTGCGCGGGTCCTCCATCATGTAGGTGACCAGCTTGCGCATCAGCCCTTCAAATTCGACGTCGATCTCGTTGTCGCGCCGCAGCACCTGCAGCGCCTGGTTGACGTCGAGCCGCGCGAAGGCGTCGAGCGCGCGGCGCAGCGACTCGGTGGCCAGCGTCGACTCGTACGACAGGTCGTCGATCGGCACGCGCATGCGGCTCGACACGCCGGCGTTGATCAGGCGCTGCACGGTGCGTGCGATGCGCGCGGCCTCGTCGCCCACGCGCTCGAGGTTGCCGATCGTCTTGGAGATCGCGATCAGCAGGCGCAGGTCGCGTGCGGTGGGCTGGCGGCGCGCGATGATCGTCGACAGCTCGCCGTCGATCTCCACCTCCATGCGGTTGATGCGGTCCTCGTCGTGCAGCACCTCGGAGGCGACTTCGCCGTTGAGGTGGGTGAGTGCGTACACGGCGCGGTTGACCTGGGATTCGGCCAGGCCGCCCATCTCGAGCACGCGCGTGCTGACGGTGCTGAGCTCGGTGTCGAACTGGGTGGAGAGGTGCTTGTCCATCGTGTGCCTTTCTGCGCGGTGGGCTCAGCCGAAGCGGCCGGTGATGTAGTCCTCGGTTTCCTTGCGCTTGGGCTTCATGAAGATGTCGTTCGTCGGCCCGAATTCGATCAGCTGGCCCAGGTACATGTAGGCGGTGAACTCCGACACGCGCGCGGCCTGCTGCATGTTGTGCGTGACGATCAGCACCGTCACCTTGTTCTTGATCTCGCTGACCAGTTCCTCGATGCTGCCCGTGGCGATCGGGTCGAGCGCCGACGTGGGCTCGTCGAACAGCAGGATCTCGGGGTCGGTGGCCAGCGCGCGGGCGATGCACAGGCGCTGCTGCTGACCGCCCGACAGGTTCACGGCCAGCTCGTTCAGGCGGTTGTTCACCTCGCCCCACAGGGCCGCCCCCTTGAGCGCGGCCTCCACCTTGTCGTCGAGGTAGGAGCGCGACTTCTCGCCGCGCACCCGCAGCCCGTAGGCCACGTTCTCGTAGATCGACTTGGGGAACGGATTGGGCTTCTGGAACACCATCGACACGCGCATGCGGACCTCGATCGGGTCGACCTGCTCGTCGAGGATGTCGACCTGGTCGGGGTAGAGCTGGATCGTGCCGTCGTAGCGGTGGCCCGGATACAGGTCGTGCATGCGGTTGAAGCAGCGCAGGAAGGTGGACTTGCCGCAGCCGCTGGGGCCGATCAGCGCGGTGACCTTGTTCTCGTAGACGGGCATCGAGATGCCGCGCAGGGCCTTGAACTCGCCGTAGTAGAAGTCGAGCGCCTTGGACTCGGCCTTCATGGGCGGAGGGTTTGCCGGGAGGGTGATCGTGGTGGTCATCGGAAGGTCCGTTGAAGGTCCGTTCGAGGGGTTGCTTCGCGTCGCGTCGGTGCGGTTGTGTGCGGTTCGGGTCGTGCGGTGCGCTGGTGTCGGCGTGCGGTGCGCGGGCCCGCCCGCAGGCGTGCCCTGACGTTCACCACTTGATGTTCTTGCGCAGACGGTAGCGGAGCCAGATCGCCAGCGCGTTCATGCCCAGCGTCATGAAGACGAGCACGAAGCTGGCGGCCGCGGCGTTCTGGTGGAACGACGGGTCGGGGCGCGACGTCCAGTTGAAGATCTGGATCGGCATCACCGTGAACGGCGAGAACAGCCAGTCGAAGGCGCCGGCGGCCGGTTCGCCGGTGAAGGGCACCGGCGGCAGGAAGGCGATGAAGGTGAGCGCGCCGATCGTGATGATGGGTGCGGTCTCGCCGATCGCGCGCGACAGGCCGATGATCACGCCCGTGAGGATGCCGGGCAGGCTGTACGGCAGCAGGTGGTGGTTGACCACCTGCCACTTGGACGCACCGCAGGCGTACGCCGCTTCGCGCACGTGCTGGGGAATCGAGCGCAGCGCCTCGCGCGTGGTGGTGATGACGATGGGCAGGATCAGCAGCGCCAGCGTCAG
The DNA here is from genome assembly GCA_029779755.1 of Pseudomonadota bacterium. Classification (GTDB taxonomy): domain Bacteria; phylum Pseudomonadota; class Gammaproteobacteria; order Burkholderiales; family Burkholderiaceae_E; genus Quisquiliibacterium. Next base: position 25,756 of record JAKOZZ010000141.1, on the reverse strand, counting down.
GCCCGCGGTGAGGATGCTCTGTCCGAGCCCGAACGTGTAGACGAACAGACCGAGCGCGAGCAGGCCGTAGATGATCGACGGCACACCGGCCAGGTTGGTGATGTTGATCTCGATGATGTCGGTGAGCAGGTTCTTGCGCGCGTACTCCTCGAGGTACACGGCGCCCGCGATGCCCAGCGGCACGGCCGCGATCGCGGTCACCAGCATCACCAGGATCGAACCGACCCAGGCCGACAGGATGCCCGCCTGGGCGGCGCGCCGCGACGGGAACGAGGTGAAGAAGTCGCCGCTCAGCCGCGGGATGCCCGCCACGGCCATGTCCACGAACAGCGCGACCAGGGTCAGGATGCCGACCGACAGCGCCAGCAGCCCAACCACGCCGAAGATCATGTCCCAGCGCTTGTGCTTGCGGATCAGCGCCCGCAGTTCATCGGTACGGTTCATCAGTAGACCTCGCGGAAGCGGCGGCGCAGCCAGTGGCCGAGCAGGTTGAAGCAGAGGGTGAGGACCAGCAGCGACAGCCCGGCGGCGAAGATCGTCTGGTAGCCGACGCTGCCGTGGGGCAGGTCGCCGAGCGCCACCTGCACGATGTAGGAGGTGATCGTCGCGGCCGGCTCCAGCGGGTTCAGGCTGAGGTTGGGCTGCATGCCGGCGGCGACCGCCAGGATCATGGTCTCGCCGACGGCGCGCGAGATGCCCAGGATGTAGGCCGACGCGATGCCCGAGAATGCGGCCGGCACGACGACGTTCACGGCCGTCTGGAACCGGGTGGCGCCCATCGCGTACGAGCCCTCGCGCAGGCTCATCGGCACGGCGCGCATCGCGTCCTCCGACAGCGACGACACGTACGGGATGATCATGATGCCCATCACGATGCCGGCCGACAGCACGTTGAAGCCGGGCAGGTCGGGGTAGATCTTCTGCAGCAGCGGGGTGACGAACAGCAGCGCGAAGTAGCCGTAGATGATCGTCGGCACGCCCGACAGCAGCTCGAGGATCGGCTTGAGGATCTCGCGCGTCTTGTGGCCGGCGAATTCGGACAGGTAGATCGCGATGATCGTGCCCAGCGGGATGGCGATCGACAGCGCGACCAGCGAACTGCTCACCGTGCCCGCCATCAGCACCATGATGCCGAAGTGCGCATCCGAGAACAGCGGCGTCCACTGGGTGTCGGTCAGAAAGGTCCACAGCGGCACCTCCGCGAAGAACACCAGCGATTCCTTGACCAGGATGTAGACGATGCCGGCCGTGGTGAACACCGACACGCAGGCGGCCAGCAGCAGCACCATCTCGATCGCCCGCTCGCGGCGCTTGCGCTGCGCCTTGGTGCGCGCGTACTCGGCGAGCTTCGCCGATCCGTCCATCGGGACACTGCTCATCGTGGCATCCGTTGCTGTGGTGGTCTGGGACATGCGCATCTTCCCCCTGAATCGGGAGGTGTGGAACGGGAGGCCCCGCGTGACGCGGGGCCTCCGTTGCGTGCCAGTGCGCCGCCGGGGGCGGCGCGCCCCGCGGGCGGGGGCGATCGGCCGATCAGAGCTTGGCTTCGCGCTTCATCAGCTCGTCGATCGTCACGCCGACCTCGGCGGTGCCGCCGAACACGGTGCCTTTCTTGCCCTTGGCCAGGTGCTCGAGGTTGGTCGTGTACGCCTTGGCCGGCAGCGGCACGTACTTCACCTCCTTGGCGATCTTGGCGGCTTCCTTCATGAAGTACTCGACGAACTCCTTCACTTCCGGCTTGCCCAGCGCCTTGGCGTTCACGTAGATGAAGATCGGGCGCGACAGCGGCTGGTAGGCGCCCGACAGCACGGTCTGCTCGCTGGGCGCGACGGCCGGCTTGCCGGCCTTCTCGACGATCGGCACGGCCTTCAGCCTGGCCTGGTTCTCGGCGTAGTACGCGTAGCCGAAGTAGCCGAGGGCGTTGACGTCCTGCGACACGCCCTGCACCAGCACATTGTCGTCCTCGGAGGCGGTGAAGTCGCCGCGGCTGGCCTTGGACTTGCCGTTGATGGCCTCGGTGAAGTAGTCGAAGGTGCCGGAGTCGGCGCCCGCGCCGAACAGCTTGATCGGTGCATCGGGCCAGGCCGGGTTCACCTGGTTCCAGCGGGTGATCTTGCCCTGGGCGGCGGGTTCCCAGATCTTCTTCAGCTCCTCGACGGTGATCTGCTTGAGGAACGTGTTCTTCGGGTTCATCACGACGGTCAGCGCGTCGAACGCCACCGGCAGCTCGAAGTACTCGACGCCCGCGGCCTTGCAGTCGTCCATCTCCTTCTTCAGGATCGGGCGCGACGCGTTCTGGATGTCGGTCTCGGCACGGCAGAACTTCTTGAACCCGCCGCCGGTGCCCGAGATGCCGACGGTGACCTTGACCGCGCCCTTCTTGGCCTTCTGGAAGTCTTCGGCGACGCCTTCGGTGATCGGGAACACCGTCGACGAGCCGTCGATCTTCACGACCTGGGCGGCGGCGAGCTGGGGCGCGGCCAGTGCGGCCAGGGCGAAGGCGATCGGGGTGAACTTGACCAGGGACTTCATGTGCTGCTCCTAATTGAACCGGGAGGGGTGGTTTCGACCCGGACTCTAGGGAGTGCAGATGACAGCCCGATGACAACGCGTCATCGAACCGTCATGAAGGCGTCACATGGCCGTGCTGCGCGCGGGCATGGCCACGCCGTGGCGGCTGGACCAGGGGCGCAGCGCGTCGAGGATGGCGTCGCTGATCAGCACGCCCCGGGCGAGCTGATCGGCCTTGCGCCGCAGGCCGGCTTCGCCCGGCAGGCGCACGGCGTCGACGCCCGGCCGCGGCCGGCTCGCGCGGCAGGCGTCCGCCACGAACCGCGTCTGCCGCTCGAAGTCGTCGCGTCCGCCGAAGGCCTCCGGGTCGAGCACCTGCACGAACACGTTCGCGCCCCAGCCCTCGGCCGTGTCGGCGCGGCCGTGGCCGGACAGGCCGCCGGTCAGCGCCTCGACCATCAGCGACAGCGCGTAGCCCTTGTGGCCGTGGTCGAGCCCGCCGATCGGCAGGATGCTGCCCGGCGGGTCGGCGAACACCACCGACGGATCGGTGCTGGGGCGGCCCTGCGCATCGATCAGCCAGGGGTGTTCGAGCCGTCGCCCTTCGCGGTTCAGGCGGGCCATCAGGTTGTTGGTGGTGATCGACGTCGACACGTCCAGCATCACCGGTGTGTCGCCGGCGGGGAAGCCGGCGGCGAGCGGGTTCGGCGTGTACACCGGCGTGACGCCGCCGAAGGGCGCCACCGTGCGGGTGGAGGGGCCCGACGAATAGACCAGCAGCACCAGCCCCTGGGCGGCGGCGCGCTCCAGGTAGGCCGCCAGGCAGGCGACGTGGTGGCTGCGGCGGATCACCACCGTGCCGGTGCCGTGCAGCCGCGCCCGCTGCGCGGCCAGTTCGTAGGCGCGCAGCACCAGCCAGGGGCCGGGCAGGCGCCGGCCGTCCCAGGTGACGGCCGCACCGCGGTCGGCGAGCGTCAGCGGGTCACCGGTCAGCGTCATGCTGCCGGCTTCGATCTCGCGCAGGTAGATCGGCAGCAGGTTCAGGCCGTGGGTGTCGTGGCCGAGCAGGTCGGCCTCGACCAGCACGTCGGCCACGTCGGCCGCCCGGTCGGGCGGCATGCCGGCGGCTTCGAGCAGGCCGCGACCGAAGGCTGCAAGGTCGGCGGCCGCGTAGCGGGCCGGAGGGGCGGATGCGGTCATCGGCGGGGGGGGCGGGCGAGGGGCGTCAGCCGAAGCGCATCAGCAGCTCGGCGACTTCCTCGAGGTGCTTCTCGGTGTCGCCGGGCTGTTCGACCGGCTTGCGCGCCACGGAGGCGACCGAGCAGGCGAGCACGTCGAAGAAGGCCTTGTCGAGCGCCCGGCGGCAGGCGCTGAGCTGCTGGACGACGTCGTTGCAGGGCGCGCCGGACTCGATCATCGTCTGGACTGCACGCAGCTGTCCCTCCGCGCGCCGGAGTCTGAGCACTACGCGCCTGCGTTCGGCGTCGGTCGAATGCGAGTCCATCGGTGTCCCTGCTGGTTGTTGTTGGTTGTGGAGACGTTCGAGCGGTTGCCGCGCAGCGAGCGTGTGCCGCGCATTGTGCGGATCCGGACGGGACCTTGCAAACGCGGGCAGGCCCGGGCGTCTCGCGCGACGTGCGCCCGGCCGTCCGCGCCGGGGCGCCGGCCGGCGAGGCCGGGCGCTTCAGGCCGAGAGGATGGCGCCGAGCGCGTCCACTAGCGCCTCGCACTGCGCCTGCGTGCCGATCGAGATCCGCAGGTACTGGTCGATGCGCGGCTGGGTGAAATGACGCACGATGATGCGTCGTTCGCGCAGCGCCCGCTGCAGCGCCGCCGCGTCCCGCTGCGGGTGGCGGCAGAACACGAAGTTCGCCTGCGAGGGGATCACGTCGAAGCCCAGGCGGCCCAGCGCGGCCGCCAGCCATTCCCGGCTTTCGATGACCTGGCGGCGCGTTGCCTCGAAGTGCTCGACGTCTTCGTAGGCCGCGGCGGCACCGGCGGCGGCGAGCCGGTCGATGGGGTACGAGTTGAAGCTGTTCTTGACCCGCTCGAGCGCCTCGACGAGCTGCGGATCGCCCACGGCGAAGCCCACGCGCAGTCCGGCCAGAGACCGCGACTTGGACAGGGTCTGCACGACCAGCAGGTTGTCGTGCTGCGCGGTCAGCGGGATCGCCGAGTCGGCGCCGAAGTCGACGTAGGCTTCGTCGATCACCACCACCGAGTCCGGGTTGGCGCGCACGATCCGCGCGATGTCGTCCAGCGCCAGCGCACGGCCGGTCGGCGCGTTGGGGTTGGGCAGGATCACGCCGCCGTTCGGCCCGGCGTAGTCGTCCGGACGGATGCGGAAGGCCTCGTCGAGCGGCACGCGGCGATGGTCGATGCCGTACAGCCCGCAGTACACCGGATAGAAGCTGTAGCTGATGTCCGGGAACAGCAGCGGACGGTCGTGCTTGAGCAGCGCGAGGAACACGTGGGCGAGCACCTCGTCGGACCCGTTGCCGACGAACACGCGGGCCGGATCGATGCCGTGGTGGGCGCCGATCGCCCTGCGCAGCGCCTCCGACCCGGGGTCGGGGTACAGCCGCAGGTCGCCATCGGTGGCGCGCCGGATCGCCTCGAGCGCCCGCGGCGAGGGCGGGTACGGGTTCTCGTTCGTGTTCAGCTTGATCAGGTCGCCCATCTTCGGCTGCTCGCCCGGCACGTACGGGGCGAGATCGGCGACCATCGGATTCCAGAGTCTGCTCATCGTGGTCGGCATGATGGCGGTCCGGCCGCTCCGGTGCAAGTCGGCGACGGGGGCCTCGCCCGGCGGTGAGGTACATTCCCGTCGAGTCAACACCAACGAGGGAGACGGACATGTCCGATCGGGTCACCGTGACCATGAGCGACGATGGAGTCGCCGACGTGCGCCTGGTGCGCGCCGACAAGATGAACGCGCTCGACCGCGCGATGTTCGAAGCGCTGGTCGACACCGGCGAGCGCCTGTGCACGCAGCCCGGGCTGCGCGCCGTCGTCCTCTCGGGCGAGGGGCGGGCGTTCTGCGCGGGCCTCGACATGGGCCGCTTCCAGGAGATGGCCGGGCCGAAGTCGGCCGAGGAACAGCGCGCGGCCAATGCGCTGCGGCTGGGGCTGCGCACGCACGGTGACGCCAACGCGGCGCAGCACGCGGTGCTGGTGTGGAAGAAGGTGCCGGTGCCGGTGATCGCCGCGGTGCACGGCGTGGCCTTCGGCGGCGGCTTCCAGGTGGCGCTGGGTGCCGACCTGCGGATCGTCGCGCCCGACACGAAGATGTCGGTGATGGAGATCAAGTGGGGACTGGTGCCCGACATGGCGGGCACCGTGCTGATGCGCCGTCTGGCGCGCGCCGACGTCGTCGCCGAGCTCACCTACTCCGGGCGCATCTTCTCGGGCACCGAAGCGCTGGCGATGGGATTCGCCACGCGCCTGAGCGACGACCCGCGTGCCGATGCGCTGGCGATGGCGCACGAGATCGCCGGACGCAACCCGCACGCGATCCGTGCCGACAAGCGCCTGATGGCCCTGATCGAGGCCGGCGCCGACGACCGCACGCTGCTGCGCGCCGAGTCCGACGAGCAGGTGCTGCTGCTGGGCAGCGCCAACCAGAAGGAGGCGGTGGCCGCCAACCTGCAGAAGCGGGCGCCGAAGTTCCTCGACCCCGCCTGAGCCGGCCCCCGCTGCGTCAGAGGATCGACGCGTGGACCAGGGTGCTGACCGTGTCCAGGCGCTCGGAGTGCCAGGGATCCGGGATGCGGTTGTTGGTGATGTACGCGAACGACACGCCCGAATCGGGGTCGCCCCAGCAGTACGAGGTGCCGACCCCGCCGTGCCCGTAGGCGTTGGGCGAGGCGATCGCACCGAGCCCGCGCACGTTCGGCGTCGTGCCGCGCAGGTGCGGGCCGAGTCCCCGGTGCATGGGCATGCCCATGAACTCGTCGACGCGGTCGCCGGTGTGGTTGCGCAGCGCGTAGGCCAGCATCCGCGGTGAAAGCAGCCGCACCCCGTTGAGCGTGCCGCCGGCCAGCATCATCTGGTAGAGCGCCGCCATGCCGCGCGCCGTGCCGTAGCCGCCGCCGCCGGGCGCGCCGCTGCGCCGCCAGGTCTCGGTGTTGCTCTCGGCCAGCGCGCGGATGCCCGACCCGGCGGGATCGGGCTCGTACATCGTGGACACGCGGGCGTCTTCGGCGGGGGTCAGGCCGATGAAGAGGTCCTGCGCGAGGCCCAGGGGCGCGAGCACCTGGTCGCGGATCCAGGTGCGGAAGTCCTGCCCGGTCAGCGCCTCGATCAGCACGCCCAGCACCCAGTGCGCCGACAGGCCGTGATAGTGGACGCGCGAGCCCGGCGTCCACTCGAGCGAGAAGTCGGCCACCGACGCGCGCAGCTCGGCGTGATCCAGCCAGCCGCCTTTCGAGATCTGTGCGTTCGGGAACCCGCCCTGATGCGTGATGACCTGCAGCACGGTGATGTCGCGCTTGCCGTTGCGGGCGAACTCGGGCACGTGGTCGGACACGCGGTCGGTGAACCGGAACGCGCCCTGCTCGCACAGTTTCCACAGCGCGGTGGCGGTGATCACCTTGGTGTTCGAGTACAGCAGCCACAGCGTGTCGTCTGCGGCCGCCTGTGCGCGTGCGCCGATTTCGGCCTGGCCGAACGAGCGCTCGATCAGCAGCCGGCCGTGGCGCGCCAGTGCCACCTGGCAGCCCGGGTAGCGGCCCTCGGTGATGTGCCGCTGGATCAGCGCGAACAGGCGTTCGATCTGTTCGGTCCGGATCCCGTTTGCGGCCGGGTCGGCCTTCTGCAGGGGAAAGGAAGTCATCGGCGCGGGTCTCCAAGTGTCGTTTTCGTGTGTCGGGCAAGCATACGACACTAGACTGGCGACTTCACCCTGCACATGAGGCCACACGATGCACTGCACGATTCCGGAGCCGGTCTGATGGCGGGCGGCTCGCGTCCGGTCTACTCGACGGAGCATGGACGCCTGTGTCCGGAATGCGGCGCGCCGGTGGCGGCCTGCACCTGCCGCACGGCCGCGCCGGTACGCAAAGGCGATGGCACCGTGCGTGTCGCGCTGGACACCAAGGGCCGCAAGGGCAAGGGCGTGACCCTGGTGACCGGCGCCGACCTCGAGCCGGCGGCGCTGGTGCAGCTGGCCACGCGCCTGAAGCAGCGCTGCGGCGCCGGCGGCACGGTGAAGGACGGTGCCATCGAGATCCAGGGCGACCATCGCGACGTGGTGGTGGACGAGCTCGGCCGGCAGGGATTCAAGGTCCGCCGCATCGGCGGCTGACCCCGATCGGCCCGCCCGAGTCCTCGTTCGGCCCGCCCGAGTCCCCGATCGGCTCGCCCGAGTCCTCGTTCGGCCCGTCCGAGTCCCCGATCGGCCCGTCCGATCGACGGATGGCGCGCGCGGCCGGACCGGCGGCCTCCTGCGGCGGACGGCCGTGCCGATCTATGGGAGGCAATGACCACGCTTTCCCGCCCAGGCATCACCGCGCTTCCCTTCGAACGCTCCCGCCGGCCCGCATCCGGGGCATGGTGCCGCTGGTGGTCGCTCGCCGCCGCCCTGCTGTGGGGGATGGCGCTGAGCCTGGCGGCGATGCCCGCCGCGGCGAACGACGAGCCGCGCACCGACGCGGCGGTCGTCGCGCAGTCGAGCGGCGAGACGCGTCTGATGCGGCCTTCGGCGCTGCTGATGCCGCTGCGCCCGGACGAGATCGTGCGCAGCGGCGACCGTGTGCTCACCGGCGCGGACGGCCGTGTCGAGCTGCGGTTCCTGGACGGCGGCGTGATGGTCGTGCAGCCGAACTCCGACTTCAAGGTCGAGGCCTTCCGGTACGACGCCAACGGCGAGAAGGGCTTCTTTGCACTCGCCAAGGGGGCGCTGCGCGCGGTCAGCGGTGCGATCGGCAAGCGCAACCAGGCCGACTACCGGCTGACCACGCCGACGGCGACGATCGGCATCCGCGGAACGGAATACGAGGCCTCTGAGACGCCGTGCGGCAATGCCGGCTGCGCGGCGGGCGAGCGCCCCGGTCTGACCGTCAAGGTGATCCGCGGCCGGGTCGCGGTCACCAACGCGGCCGGCACCACCGAGGTGCCCGAGGGGGCGACGCTGTACGTGCGCACCGCCTCGACGCCGGCCACCTTCGGCAACGGCGCGGAGCCGCCCGCACCCCGTCCGCAGACGCCGCGCCCGCAGGGGGCGGGGCGTCCGTCCGGCAACGGCAATGGCGGCGGCAATGGCGGTGCCGGCGGTGGCGGGGGCGGCGGGGGCGGCGGCAGCGCCACCGGCGGCGCCATCCGCGAGTACTTCGGCGGCCCGGACCGGCTGCTCGAGCGCGCGCCGACGCTGTACTGACGCCGCGCGCGGCCGGCCTCTCCGGCCCGACCGGATAGACTGCGCGCATGCTCGACACCGCGTTCGTCTGCTGGGGCGTGTCCGTCACCTGGCTCGAGGTGATGGCCTTCGTGCTCGCGCTGGGCTGCGTCCTCTTCAACGTCTACGAGATCCACTGGGGCTGGCCGCTGGCGATCGGCAGCAGCGTGCTGTACGCGTGGCTGTTCGCTTCCGCGCGCGTCTACGGTGACGCCGGTCTGCAGGTGTTCTTCGCGGCCACGGCCGCGTGGGGCTGGTGGCAATGGCTGTTCGGGCGCCGCCGCGTGGCGGGCTCCGCCGCGCCGCCGCAGCCGTTGCGCATCGTGGCGCTGGACGCGCGCGGCCGGCTGCGGGTGCTGGTGCTGTGGCTGGCGGGCTGGATCGCGCTGGGGCTGCTGCTGTCGCGGCTCACCGACAGCGACGTGCCGTGGCTCGACGCGTTCCCGACTGCGGGCAGCGTGATCGCCCAGATCCTGCTGGCGCGCAAGTACGTGGACAACTGGTGGGTGTGGGTCGGGGTCAACGTCGGCAGCGTTGCGCTGTTCGGCTACAAGGACCTGTGGCTGACGGCGCTGCTGTACGTGATCTTCGTCGGCCTCGCGGTGCAGGGGCTGGTGCGCTGGCGTCGCCTGCTGGCGCAGCAGGCCGCCGCGGCGGGCGGCTCGGCCGCGATGCCGACGTGACCGTCCTCGACACCGCGGTGCTGCGCATCGCCGTCGTCGGCGCCGAGTGCACCGGCAAGTCGACCCTGTGCGCGGCGCTGGCCGCCGACCTGCCCGGCATCGCGGTGCCCGAGGCGCTGCGGCTGTTCGGCGAACGGTGCGGCCGCACGCCGCAGGCACACGAGCAGGCCTCGGTGGTCGCGCAGCAGATCGCGCTCGAGCAGGAAGGCGTGCGGCGCGCGCGTGCCGCCGGGCATCGCTGGGTGATCTGCGACTCGACCCCGCTGGCGACGGCGCTCTACAGCATCGACCTGTTCGGCGACACGGCGCTGCTCGAGGACGCGATCGCGCATCAGCGCGGATACGCGCTGACCCTGTTCGCCGCGCCCGACCTGCCCTGGGAGGCGGACGGCATCCAGCGTGACGGACCCGACGCGCGCACGCGCTTCGATGCGCTGCTGCGGGCCACGCTGGCCCGTCACGGGGTCGGACACGTGCCGGTCGAGGGGCCGCACGCAGCACGGATCGAGCGCGCGCTGTCAGCCTGCCGTTCTGCCTATAATCGCGGCTCACGCTAGGGGTCCCGCACAAATCCGCGGTGCTCGCGAGAGCACCTCGGTCCGGTTCGCCGGACGGGTGAGAAAGACCCTTGGAACCTGAACGAGTTAAGACTTGCGCAGGGAAGCGTAGAGGACGTCCGCGGGCCCCGCCCGCGGGGTGCGCGCCCCCGGGGGACCCGATGCGCACCCGTGCAGTCCGCCCGGTCGGGCGCCTGCGGGTCCTTCGCCGACCTGCCATCGTTGCCGAGGAAGAGCGATGGCCCGAACCCACCCCATGATTCCCCTGTGCGCGCTGCTTGCGGCGCTGCCCGTGGCGCCGCTGCGCGCCCAGACCTCCGCCCCGACGGCCGATGCGCCCGGGCTGCCCGAAGTGCGCGTCGAAGGCCGTGCCGCCACGCCGGACCGCGAACGTGCATCGGTGGGCGGCCTGTCCGATGCGCCGGTCGCCGAGACGCCCCAGTCGATCACGATCCTGCGCGCGGCCACCGCCCGCGAGCTCGGCGTCAGCAGCCTGTCGAGCCTGATCCGGTCCGAGACCTCCGTGGGGGATTCGTACAACACGGTGGGTTACGTGGAGTCGCTGCAGATCCGGGGCTTCCTGCTCGACAACGCGCTGAACTACCGGCGCGACGGCTTCGCCATTTCGAACCATGCGCCGCTGGCGCTCGAGAACAAGGAGTCGATCGAGATCCTGAAGGGGGTGTCGGGCATCCAGAGCGGCACGAGCGCGCCCGGCGGGCTGGTCAACTACGTGCTGAAGCGTCCGACCTCCGATCCGCTGCGCGAGGTGTTCTTCGGCCTGTCCGAGCGCGGCAGCATGCTGGCGCACGGCGACTTCGGCGGGCGCTTCGGCGAAGCGAAGCGCTTCGGGTACCGGATCAACGTCGCGGCCGGGGAGCGCTCTCCGCAGGCCCGCAACGCCCCCGGCGACCGTCGGTTCGTCAGCGGCTTCTTCGACATGCGCCTGCCCGGCAACGCGCTGCTCGAGGCGGAGTTCGAGCACCAGGACCTGCGGCAGCGCTCGGTGCCCGGGTTCGGTCTGCTCGACCGTGACGGCGACGGCCGGGCCGAGACCTTGCCCGCGCCGGTGAATCCGCGCATCAACCTGAATGCGCAGCCGTGGTCGCTGCCGTTCGAGAGCCGCAGCACGGTCGCGTCGCTGCGGTTTCAGCAGGCGCTGTCGGCGCAGTGGCTGTACGGCGTGCGCTACAGCCATCAGCGCATCCGCACCAACGACCGGCTGGCGTTTCCCGACGGCTGCAGCGCGGCGGCCAACTACCTGTACCCGGGCTTCTGCGGCGACTACAGCTTCGACGTGTACGACTTCCGCAGCGAGAACGAAATCCGTTCGACGAACGCGGCCGAGGCCTACCTGCGCGGCGAGTTCCGCACCGGGCCGATCCGCCACGAGCTGGGCGCGGGGGTCAAGTCGACCCGGTACTCGGAGCGCTACGAGCCGATGCAGGCCTACAACTGGGTGGGCATCGGCAACGTGTTCTCGCCGGTCGTGCTGCCCGAGGACCCCGTGCCGCGGGACCTGAACACCCAGCGCGATGCGCGCACGCGCGAGCTGTATCTGACCGACACGATGCGCTTCGGTGCCGACTGGTCGCTGTGGCTGGGGGTGCGGCACACGCGGCTCGAGCGCAGCAGCGCGCGCACCGACGGCAGCCGCGCCACGCAGTACGACCAGAGCTTCACCACGCCGTTCGGCGCGCTCGGCTACCGGCCGTGGCAGGGGGCGCTGGCCTACGTGTCGGCGGGCAGCGGCGTCGAGAGCGAAGTGGTGCCCAACCGCCCGACGCTGTTCACCAATGCGGGCATGGCGCTGCCCGCACTGCGCAGCCGTCAGGCGGAGATCGGCTTCAAGCAGCAGATGCCCGGCGCCGGCCTGCTGAGCGCGGCCCTGTTCCGCGTGACCAAGCCGTGGAGCGACGACCTCCCCGAGCTGGACGCCAGCGGCACGCCCACCGGCCGCAGCACGCGGGTGGCCGACGGACGCGAGGCCCGGCACCAGGGGCTGGAGCTGTCGTGGATCGGACGTCCGACGCCCGCGCTCACGGTCCAGGCGCAGGCGACCTTCCTCGACGCGACGACGACGCGCAGCGTCGATCCCGCCCTCGTCGGCAAGCGCACGACCAACGTGCCGCGGGTCAGCACCAGCCTGCTGTCGGTGTGGCAGGTGCCGACGGTGCCGGGCCTGTCGTGGACCAACCGGCTGATCTGGTCGGGGTCCAAGCCCGTGACGCGCGACAACGGCGTGATGCTGCCCTCGTACTGGCAGCTGGACACCGCCTTTGCGTGGCGTCAGCGCAGCACGCAGGGCTCGGCCGTGACCTGGCGCGTGGGCATCGACAACGTGTTCGACCGGCGCTACTGGCGCGACGCCCCGACCCAGTACTGGGGCGGCATCTACCTGCTGCCCGCGCTGCCGCGCACGCTGCGCGGATCGGTCACCCTGTCGTTCTGACGGACCGGCGCCGGGCGCACGCCGCCCGGCGCGGTCGGGACTGCCGTGCGGCCGCGCCATCCCCGCGGTCGGGCCTTCCGAAATGCGCTAACCTCGTCGCTTCCGGCACGACCCGACCCGTGAGGCAGCCCATGAACCTGTCCGACCTGAAAGCCTTCACCGACCGCGTCTGGGACGACGAACTCGTCCCCCGCCTGGTCGACTACGTGAAGGTGCCGGCAAAGTCGCCGGCGTTCGACGCCAGCTGGCAGGCCCACGGCCACCTGCAGGACGTGATCCGCGCGGCCGAGCAGTGGTGCCGTGCCCGTCCCATCGAAGGCCTGAAGCTCGAGATCGTCGCGATCGACGGCCGCACGCCCTGCCTGTTCTTCGACATCCCGGCCACGGGCGGGCTGGGCAACGAGCGCAGCGTGCTGTTCTACGGGCACCTCGACAAGCAGCCCGAGATGACCGGCTGGCGCGAGGGCTTCGGCCCCTGGATCCCGCGCATCGAGGACGGTCGCCTCTACGGCCGCGGCAGCGCCGACGACGGCTATGCCGTGTACGCGGCCCTGACCGTGGTGCAGGCGCTCGATGCGCAGAAGATCCCGCGGCCGCGTTGCGTCGGGCTGATCGAGACCAGCGAGGAGAGCGGCAGTCCCGACCTGCCGGCGTACCTGGCGCTGCTGGCGCCGCGCATCGGCGACGTGCAGCTGGTCGCGGGTCTCGACTCGGGCTGCGGCAACTACGACCAGCTGTGGGTGACGACCTCGCTGCGCGGCCTCGTCGGCGGGGTGCTCACCGTCGAGATCCTCGACGAGGGCGTGCACTCCGGTGCCGCCAGCGGCATCGTGCCGTCGTCGTTCCGCATCGCCCGCCAGCTGCTGAACCGTATCGACGACGCGCGCACCGGCAACGTGCTGCTGCCGGAGCTGCACGTCGAGATCCCGCCCGAGCGGCTGCTGCAGGCCGAAGCCGCCGGCCGCATCCTGGGCGACATGGTCTGGAAGCAGTTCCCCTGGGTGAGCTGCAACCACGGCCCGGCCGTCGAGGATGGGCTGCCGCATGCGATGCCCACCACGACCGATCCGGTCGAGGCTATCCTGAACCGCACCTGGCGGCCGGCCCTGTCGGTGACGGGCGCGGCCGGGTTTCCGTCGATCGACTCGGCCGGCAACGTGCTGCGGCCCAAGACCACGTTCAAGCTCAGCATGCGGATCCCGCCGACGGTCGACGGCGAGAAGGCCTCCTGGGCGCTGAAGCGCGCCCTCGAGCACGAGCCGCCGTACAACGCACGCGTGCGCTTCGAGGCCGACCATTCGGCCTCGGGCTGGAACGCGCCCGAGACGGCGCCGTGGCTCGAGCGTGCGCTGCACGACGCGTCGCGCCGTGTCTACGGGATCGACGCGGCCTGGATCGGCGAGGGCGGCACCATCCCCTTCATGAACATGCTGGGCGATTACTTCCCCAACGCGCAGTTCCTGATCACCGGCGTGCTCGGGCCGAAGTCCAACGCACACGGGCCCAACGAGTTCCTGCACATCGACTACGCGAAGAAGTTGACCAGCGCGGTGGCGGCGGTGGTGGCGCAGGTGCGCTGATCCGCCGATGCCCTGATGCCCTGATGCGACCGCGCGTCGTCGACGCGCCGGTGTCGCGGCGTGCTGCGTGCGTCAGGCCGACAGGATGCCCGCCAGCGCCCCGCCGGCCAGCAGCCACAGCGGATTCAGCCGCGTCAGCAGCACCAGCGCGGCGGTGACCGCGGTGACGCCGATCAGCACCGGATGGCCCGCGTTGGGGGCGGCGAGCACCCAGCCGGTGGCCAGCAGCAGCCCGATCGTGATCGGCGCCATGCCCGTGCGGAAGGCCCGCACCCAGGGCAGCGCACTCAGCCGTTCCGTCCACCGGTAGGCGACGAGCGCGACGGTCGCCGCCGGCAGCAGGATGCCGATGGTGGTGGCGGCCGCGCCCGCCCAGCCGCCGGCGTTCCAGCCGATCAGCGTGACGAACAGGATGTTGGGGCCGGGCGAGGCCTGTGCCAGCGAGATCGAGGCGGTGAACTGGGCGTCGTCGAGCCAGCCGTGCTCGACGACGGTGAAGCGGTGCATCTCCGGCGTGAGGGTGATCGCGCCGCCGATCGCCAGCAGCGACAGCGTGGTGAACCGCAGGAAGAGCTCGAACAGGTCGCTCACGCTCATCGCGCCTGCCTCCAGCGCGCCGTGCCCACCGACACCAGGCCGACGCCCAGCATCACCCACAGGATCGGCCAGCGCAGCAGGCCCACCATCACGAAGGCGGCCGCGACGAACAGCCAGCCCGGCCGGTTGCTGCGCTGGGTGGGCAGCAGCTTCAGCGCCATCGCGAGGATCAGGCCTGCGCTGACGGCGCCCATGCCGCGCAGGGCGGCCACGACGATCGGAAGGTCCGCGAACCGGCTGTACAGGATCGCGAGCGACAGCACGATCACGAGCGGCGCGGCGAGCATGCCGCCGAGCGCCGCCAGCGCGCCGCGCAGGCCGAAGAAGCGGTCGCCGACCATCAGCGCGAGGTTGCAGATGTTGGGGCCCGGCAGCACCTGGGCGAGTGACAGCAGTTCGACGAATTCGTCGCGCTCGAGCCAGCCGCGCTCGTCGACGAGCACGTGCTGCGCCCAGGGCAGCACGCCGCCGAAGCCGCGCAGCGCGAGACTGTTGAACGTGAAGAAGAGCGCGCGGACGGAATCGGGTTGCGCCATCGAGGCGATCCTTGCAGCGGGAGGGAGCACGCACACAGGCGTGCGCACGTCAAACCCGCGAGTATCGCCCGGATCGGGCCGAGGAGCGGCGCGCCCCCCGGGGGGAGCGGATCAGGCGGCGGCGCTGTCCGTGCCGTCGACGCGTTCGGCCGGAGCGCCTGCGCCGCCGTCGTTGGCCGCCGTCGGCAGCGCCGCCATCAGGCGGCGCCCCGGCAGGCGCAAGGTGAAGGTGCTGCCTTCGCCGACCCGGCTCTCGATCTGCAGCCGGCCGCCGTGCCGGTTCATGATGTGCTTGACGATCGCCAGGCCCAGGCCGGTGCCCCCGGTGTCGCGCGATCGGCCGCGGTCGACGCGATAGAAGCGCTCGGACAGGCGCGGCAGGTGCTCCTCGGGGATGCCGATGCCGGTGTCGCGCACCGACAGGAGTCCTTCGCCGTCGCGCGAGCGCCATTCGATGCGGATGCGGCCGCCGGCGGGCGTGTAGCGCACCGCGTTGGTCAGCAGGTTGCGGATCGCGCTCTCGAGCTCGGTGGCGGCGGCACGCACGTACTGCGGCCCGTCGATCCGGGTGGTGATCGTGTGGGCACCCTGGGACAGCACGCCCGCCTCGTCGGCGAGCGCCGCGATCAGCGCATGGAGGTCGACGGTGTCCTCGACGGGCACGCCGCCGGCGCCGTCGAGCGAGGACAGGGTGAGCAGATCCTCGACGAGGCGCTGCATCGTCTGGCTCTGCTTCAGGATCGTCGCGAGATAGGTGCGGCGCGTGGCGTCGTCGAGCTCGAGGTTGAGCAGCGTCTCGGCGAAGCCGCCGATCACGGTGACCGGCGTGCGGATCTCGTGCGACACGTTGGCGACGAAGTCGCGCCGCACGGCATCGAGCTTCGACTGTTCGGTGACGTCGCGGGTGATCAGCAGACGGTGGGCATCGTCGGTGCGGTGCAGGCGCAGCTCGAACAGGCGCCCGGGCCGCGTGGGCAGGCTCAGCACCAGCGGGCGGGCGCGTTCGTCGCCTTCGAGGTAGGCGGAGAATTCGGGCTGCCGGATGAACAGGTGGATGGGGCGCCGGGATCCGAAGATGGCGTGCAGCTCCGTCGCGGCGTTGTTGGCCCATTCGATGTGGTCGAAGCGATCGAGCACCACCAGGCCGTCGGGCAGCCGGTCGACGGCCGAGTGGAGCAGCGCGAGCTCGGCGCTGAGTTCGGCCACCGACTCCTGCTGCTGGCGCGCGACACGGGCGAGCCGGTCGAGCAGGATGCCCCAGCCGCCGGCGCCGACCGGCACGTCGCGCTTGCGCGGCAGCGCGGCCCAGTGGTGGACGCGGGTGAGATAGAACGCCTGCATCAGGGCGAACAGCAGCAGGGCGCCGCCGAGCCAGCGCGCGGCGACGGTGTCCGAAACGAACCACGACAGGGCCGCGCCGATCGCGAGTGCGACGGCCGCGGGGGCCAGGGCGCGCAGCCAGATCACGCGGGAAGGGCCCGGTAGCCGCCGCCGCGCACGGTCTCGATCAGGCGGTCGTGTCCGGTCGGCTGCAGCGCCACCCGCAGGCGGCGCACGTGCACGTCGACCGTGCGCTCCTCGATGTACACGTGGTCGCCCCAGACCTTGTCGAGCAGCCGCGCCCGCGAGAGCACCCGGTCGGGGTTCTTCATCAGGTAGTGCAGCAGCTTGAATTCGGTCGGGCTCAGGCTGATCGGCGTGCCGTCTCCGGTGACGCGGAACGTCTGCGGATCGAGCCGCAGGCCGGCGATCTCGACGACCTCGTCGTTGGCCGCCGGCGACGCCCGGCGCAGCAGGGCGCGCACCCGGGCGATCAGCTCGCGCGGCGAGAACGGCTTGGTCACGTAGTCGTCCGCACCGGCCTCGAAGCCGCTGAGCTTGTCGGACTCCTGGGCGCGTGCGGTCAGCATCAGGATCGGCACCTCACGGGTGCGCGACTCGGCGCGCAGGCGGCGGGCCAGATCGATTCCGGAGGCATCGGGAAGCATCCAGTCGAGCACGATCAGGTCCGGCAGGGCCGCGTCGATGTGCCGCCGGGCGCTGGTGACGTCGGGCGCCAGGGTCGGCGAGAAGCCGGCATGGCGCAGGTTGACGGCAATCAGTTCGCCGATGGCGGGTTCGTCTTCTACCACGAGGATTTGCGTATTCACGGACGGGGAGATTATGACCGCAGTTTGACGGTTTGATGACGGCATCGGCGTCGGCCGATGCAATCCCGCCACTGCGGCGTCCGCGACGAGGCGCGCGTCCCGGGGAAGACGTGTGCGTTTCGGGCGCGACCGCGCGTGCGTCGCGGGGATGACGACGCGCGCGTCGCTCAGGTCGCGTTCGTCGGCGAGCGCCCGTAGGCGTCCGAGAAGCGGACGATGTCGTCCTCGCCCAGGTAGTCGCCGCACTGCACCTCGATCATCACCAGGTCGACGACGCCCGGGTTCTCCAGGCGGTGCGTGCCGCCGATCGGGATGTAGGTCGATTCGTTCGCGGACACGAGGAAGGTGCGGTCGTCGCAGGTGACGCGCGCGGTGCCGGAGACGACGATCCAGTGCTCGCTGCGGTGGTGGTGCATCTGCAGCGACAGCGCCTGGCGGGGCTTGACCTCGATGCGCTTGATCTTGAAGCGCGGTCCTTCGAGCAGCACCGTATAGGTGCCCCAGGGGCGGGTCACCGTCCGGTGCAGCTTCGCGGCCTCGTGGCCGCTGGCCTTCAGCCGCGCGACGATCTCCTTGACCTGCTGGCTGGCGCCCTTGCTGGCGACCAGCAGCGCATCCGGCGTGTCGACGACGAGCAGGTTCTCGACGCCGACCGCGGCGACCAGCCGGCCGTCGCTCTGCACGTGCGTGTTGCGCGACGACACGAGCATGGTCTCGCCGACGGTCGTGTTGCCGTCGGCATCCGCCGGGAGCTGCTCGGCGACGGCGGTCCACGAGCCGATGTCGCTCCAGCCGAAGCGCGACGGCAGCGCGACGACGTTGCCGGCGCGCTCCATCACCGCGTAGTCGATCGAGATGTCGCGGCAGCGCGCGAAGGTCTCCGCATCGATGACGACCTTCTCGTCGGTGGCGCCGTCGCGGCTGGCCGCCCAGGCGTGCCGCGCGGCCTCGAGCACGTCGGGCGCGTGCTCGGCCAGTGCCGCGAGGATGGCGTCGGCCCGGAAGCAGAACATGCCGCTGTTCCAGACGAAGTTGCCCGCCTGCAGGAACTGCACGGCGCGGGCCGCATCGGGCTTCTCGACGAAGCGCAGCACGCGCAGCGCGGCGCCGTCGGCGATCGGCGCGCCGGTCTCGATGTAGCCGAAGCCGGTCTCGGGCAGGGTGGGCTGGATGCCGAAGAGCACGATCGACCCGTCGGCCGCGATCGCGCTGGCGGTGCGCGCCGCCGCCTGGAAGGCGGCTTCGTCCGGGATCAGGTGGTCGGCGGGCAGCACCAGCAGGGTCGCATCCGGGGCGATCGATTCCGCCCACAGGGCGGCGATCGCGATCGCGGGGGCGGTGTTGCGCGCCATCGGTTCGAGCAGCTGCGTGATGCGCGCGCCGCGCGCCGAAGGGAGCTCCGCGATCTCGTCGCGGGTCTTGAAGAAGTACTCGTGGTTGGTGACGATGGCTGCCCGCGCGCCATCGGCCAGGGGCAGCGCCCGTGCGAGCGTGCGCTGCAGCAGGCTCAGGCTGCCGCCCAGCTTCATGAAGGGCTTGGGCAGCGCTTCGCGGGACACCGGCCACAGCCGGGTGCCGGAACCGCCGGAGAGAATCACCGGAATCAGCATGGCCTACCTTTCGTCGACGGGCCGCCCGCCTGCGCGGCCATGATACGGAACGATGTGACGGATTCTAAGGAGCACGCGCCACGCGCATGCGACACTTTGCACAGAATCGTCAAACGGAGGCCCTGTGGCA
Organism: Pseudomonadota bacterium; assembly: GCA_029779755.1. GTDB lineage: Bacteria > Pseudomonadota > Gammaproteobacteria > Burkholderiales > Burkholderiaceae_E > Quisquiliibacterium. The sequence goes on along the minus strand of JAKOZZ010000141.1, from coordinate 6,556 downwards.
GGAGCGACACGACGGCCGGTGCTGGTCACCGGCGGAGCGGGATACATCGGTTCGCACACCGTGGTCGAGCTGCTCCAGGACGGACGTCCGGTCGTGGTGCTCGACAACCTCTGCAATGCCAGCGCCGAGTCGCTGCGCCGGGTGGAGCGGATCACCGGCCTGCCGGTGCCGTTCGTGCAGGGCGACGTGCGCGATGCCGCGCTGCTCGACGATCTCCTGGCGCGTCATGACATCGGAGCCGTGCTGCACTTCGCCGGGCTGAAGGCCGTGGGGGAGTCGGTTGCCCGGCCGCTCGAGTACTACGACAACAACGTCACCGGCTCGCAGGTGCTGCTGCAGGCGCTGGCGCGGGCCGACGTGCGCCGCTTCGTGTTCAGCTCGTCGGCCACGGTCTACGGCGATCCGGAGTCGGTGCCCATCCGGGAGGGCGCGCGCACGGGGCCGACGAATCCGTACGGCCGCAGCAAGTGGTTCGTCGAGATGATGCTGGCCGACCTCGCTGAGGCCGACGGACGCTGGGCGATCGGCAACCTGCGCTACTTCAATCCGGTGGGGGCGCATCCCAGCGGGCTGATCGGCGAGGACCCCAGCGACGTGCCCAACAACCTGATGCCGTTCGTCGCCCAGGTGGCGGTGGGGCGGCGCGCGCAGCTCAGCGTGTTCGGTTCCGACTGGCCGACGCCCGATGGCACGGGCGTGCGCGACTACATCCACGTCGTCGACCTGGCGCGCGGACATCTCGCTGCGCTGCGGCGCGTCGAGTCGACGCCGGGGATGTTCACCGTCAACCTGGGCACCGGCACCGGCTACTCCGTGCTGGACATGGTGCGCGCGTTCGAGCGCGCCAGCGGGCGGGCCGTGCCGCACGTGTTCGCGCCGCGCCGCGCCGGCGACATCGCCCGGTGCTACGCCGATCCGTCGCACGCCGAGCAGCTGCTCGGCTGGCGTGCGCAGCTCGGGGTCGATGCGATGTGCGCGGACGCCTGGCGCTGGAACTGCCGCAACCCGGACGGGTACCGCGGCGCCGAGGAGGCCGGGTCGGTCTGACCGGCCGGTGCGGGGCGCGGCTCAGGCGCTTTCCCGGATCACCAGCTCGAAGCCGACGTCGAGTGCGGGCCGCGCGATCCGGTCGCCCTGCATCAGCGCCAGCAGCATGGTCGCCGACTGCCGCCCGATCTCCGCGCGCGGGGTGCGTACCGTGGTCAGGCGCGGGACCACGTGCTCCGAGCCCTCGAGATCGTTGAATCCGACGATCGCCACCTGGTCGGGCACCCGGATGCGCAGACGCAGCGCCTCCAGGAGCGCGCCCTGCGCCAGATCGTCGTTGTTGAAGAAGATGGCGTCGACGTCCGGCCGGCGGCTGACCAGACGGCGCATCAGCTGCGCCCCCAGCCCGATCGACGAACGCTCGGGCGTCAGCACCGAGAGGTCGGGGTCGTACAGTCCGGCGGCGGTCAGCGCCTCCCGGTAGCCGGCCTCGCGCTGCCGGGTGCGCGTGTCGAGCTGGGCCGCGACGAACGCGATCCGTCGCCGGCCGCCGGCCATCAGGTGTTCGGCCACGCAGCGCCCGGCCGCCTGTTGCGACAGGCCGACGTAGTGGGCGCCGTCGTGGCCGAGGTCCATCAGGTACACGTACGGCACACCGCTGAGGTTGGTGAGCGCACGGGCGCCGTCGGTCTGATCGCTGCGCGTCAGCAGCAGTCCGCTCGGGCGGTGCGACAGATACTGGTGCAGCAGGCGTTCCTGCACGCCGGGATCGTACCGGGTGTTGCCGATCAGCACCTGATACCCTGCGGGCTCGAGCACTTCGTGCACCGCCTCGATCAGTTCCATGAAGACCTGGTTCGACAGCGAGGGCACCAGCAGGACGACCACTCGGCTGCGGGCCGAAGCGAGCGCCCGCGCCGCGGGATCGGGCACGTAGTTCAGCGCGCGGGCCGCCTCGCGCACGCGCTGCGCCAGTTGCGGATCGACCCGACCGACGCCCCGCAGTGCCCGCGACGCGGTGATCGGGCTGACGCCCGCGCGCTCGGCGACGTCGCGCAGCGTGAGCCGCCCCGTGGAGCGGCTCGCGCGGCGACGGGCGCCGGATGTTTCTGGCATTTTGGTTGATTCGGGCTTAAGATAGCGCTATCTTAAGCGGTGGAATCCACGGAAAGCAAAGGCTGTCGTCACGTTGGCGTGACGTTGTGCCGGTTCGTACGGACGTGGAGCCGCCGATCCCGGGCCCGCCCGGGCACACGAGCGCTGGATCCGCATGACGACAGCACGCAATGAAGGAGCCTCCGGCGTCGACGGCGGCGAGGAGGGCAGTCCAGGCACGACGGCGTCGGCGGTCGGCGACGCCGACGATCGAACGTCGGCACCGCATCCCGTCGATCCGATCGGCGTGCTGATCGTCGATCTGCCCGATGCCGGTTCCGTCCTGCCCGCCGGGCCGGCGCCCGGGTCGAGGCTTCGCCTCGGACTGATCGACGCCGCCCGGCCGATCGCCGGCTGCGTCGTCTCCCATCCCCTGCAGCCGATCCCGGCGGATGCCGTCCGGGCGCTGGCACTGACCCGCGACGGGCGCACCGCATTCGTCGCGGCGACGCGGTCGTCCGTCAGCGATGCGCGCGCCCGGCCCGATCCCTGCCTGTCGATGTTCGATACCCGCAGCGGGCGCTTGCGTGCCTCGGCTGAACTGCCCTATGCGCCCAACGACGTCGCCGTCACGGCCGACGGGCAGCAGGTGGTCTGCGCCACCGAACGTGCGGTCGTGCTGCTGCGGGTCGGTGCCGACCGGCTGCGCACCGAGCAGACCCTCTCGATCGGATCGTCCGGGGGGGCGGCGCTGGCGATCCTTCCCGGCGGGCACGTGCTGCTGGCGCTGTCCGACATGGGGTGCATCGCGGTGCTGGCGCTCGGCGCGGCGGGCCTGAGCGACACCGGCGAGCGGATCGTGACCGGCAGCGCGCCGACCGCGATCGACCTGTGTGAGCCTGGCGCGTGGGCGGCCGTGGCCTGTGCGGCCAACACCTCCGACGCCGACGACCGGCACGCCGTGTCCCTGCTGGACCTGTCGATTCCGCCGTTCCGCGCCGTGCAGCACCTCGGGTTGCCCGCCGCGCCGACCGCGGTTGCGCTGTCGCCCGACGGTCGCTGGCTGGCCGTCGGCATCAGCGTCGATGCGCCGGCGCGCGCGCCGGGTGCCGCACCCGCGCCGGCCGGCGGTGTCCGTCTCTACTCGATCCTGCCGGGGCGCGCCGTTCCCGTCGGCGAAGCGCTGCTGGACACGCCGGTGTCGTCGCTCGCCTTTGGGGCCGACGAGCGGGGACTGCTGCTGGTCGCCGTCCCCCTGGCCGCGGCACTGTGCGTGTTCTCGGCAAGCCCCGAGGGGCTGCATCCGATCGCAGCGCCGGTGGCGCTCGGGGGTGCGCCGCTGGCTTTGTGCGCGGCACGCGGCGGTGGCGCGCGCTTCAATCCGCCCGATTGAAGAACACCCGGCGACCGCGCATCTCGCCGAGCTGCCGCATCAGCAGCAGGAAATCCTCGTCGCGGTCGATCGGGTTGAGATGCTCGGTGTTGACGATCATCAGCGGCGACGCTTCGTAGTTGTAGAAGTAGCGGCTGTACGCATCGGCCAGCGCGCGCAGATAGCTCTCCGAGATGTCGGCCTCCATCGCCACGCCGCGCTTGCGCACCCGCTCGACCAGCGTGTCGGGCTGTGCCTGCAGGTAGATCACCAGGTCTGGCACGGGCGCCTGCGGCCGCATGCTGTCGAAGATCTGCTGGTACAGCCCGAGCTCGTCGTCGTCGAGCGTGAGCCGCGCGAACAGCGGATCCTTGTCGAGCAGGAAATCGCCGGTGACGGTCTGGGTGAACAGGTCGCGCTGCCCGAGATCGCGCAGCTGGTTGACGCGCTGGAACAGGAAAAAGAGCTGCGTGGGCAGCGCATAGCGCCGGCCATCCCGGTAGAAGCGCTCGAGGAAGGGGTTGCTGCCGGCCTCCTCGAGCACCAGCTGCGTGCCGAAGCGCTCGGCGAGCTTGCGCGCCAGCGAGGTCTTGCCGACACCGATCGGCCCCTCGACGACGATGTGGCGATAGCGTTCGAACGGCGAGGGGATCGGGTTCATGAGCGGAAGATGAAGTAGACCGCGCCCAGCAGGCAGAGCGCCGCCCAGAGGTAGTCGAGCTTGAGCGGCTGCTGCATGTAGAGGACGGCGAAGGGTACGAACACGGTGAGCGTCACGACCTCCTGCACGATCTTGAGCTGTGCCAGCGTGAAGTGCCCGTAGCCGATGCGGTTGGCCGGCACCTGCAGCAGGTACTCGAACAGCGCGATCGCCCAGCTCACCAGCGCGGCCACGTACCACGGCCGGCTGGCCATGTCCTTCAGGTGGCCGTACCAGGCGAAGGTCATGAAGACGTTCGAGGCGATCAGCAGGCCGACGGTCTGCAGCGGAATCGGCAGCGTCCACGTCATGACGTGCGCCCATGCCGTGTCGAGGCACCGATGCGCCGCGCGCCCGCGACGCGCGTGCCGTCGAGACGGGTGACCGGCTGGTCCGCGCAGGCCGCGAGCAGCACGTCGACCGTGCCGTGTCCCGGCACGTGGCAATCCGGCGCGATCTCGCTCAGCGGCGCGAGGACGAACGCGCGCGCATGCATGCGCGGATGCGGCAGACACAGGCCGGGCGCGTCGATGACGCGGTCGTCGTACAGCAGCAGGTCGAGATCCAGGAGGCGCGGCGCATTGCGGTACGAGCGCTGCCGCCCGAACGCGTGCTCGATCTCGTGCAGGACCCGCAGCAGTGCGTCGGGGGTCAGCGTGGTGTCGACCCGTGCCACTGCATTGATGAAGTCCGGCCCGTCGGCGTCGACGGGCGCCGAGTGGTACAGCGACGACACGTCGGTCAGGCGCACGTCCGGGCGCGCCGCGAGCGCGTCGAGCGCGTCGTCGATCGCCTGGCGCGGGTCGCCGAGATTGGCGCCCAGGCCGATGAACACGCGGTCGCTCACCCGCCGTCGTCCGGTGCGGGCGTGTCGGCCCCGCGCGACGGGCGCCGCCGGCGGCGCTTGCGCGGGCCCGCGCTGCCCGCGGGCGTGCGTTCGAGCAGCGCCTTGCGCGCATCGGCGTCGCCGTCGATGAAGCTGGTCCACCATGCGCCGAGCTCGGCGGAAGCCTCGCCCGCGTCGACCCGCAGGATCATGAAGTCGTAGGCGGCGCGGAAGCGCAGGTGCTCGATCAGACGGAACGGCGCGCCGCCCGTGCGCCGCTCGAAACGCGGCTGCAGCGCCCAGATCTCGCGCATGTCGGCGATGATGCGCTTCTGGATCGCGAGCTTGCTGCCCTGTTCGTCGAGCACGGAGTCGATGGCGTCGTGCAGCGCGGGGATCGGCGACTCGCCGGCCGCGCAGCGCTGCTCCCAGCGCACGCGCACCTGCTGCCACAGCAGCGTGGCGAACAGGAAGCCCGGCGAGATCGACTTGCCTTCGAGCACGCGCTCGTCGGTGCGGGTGAGGGCGACCTTCACGAAGCGCTCGCCGTCGGGCTGCTCGAGGATCACGTCGAGCAGCGGCAGCAGGCCGTGGTGCAGACCCTCGCGGCGCAGCTGCTCCAGGCTCTCGAGCGAGTGCCCGGACTGCAGCAGCTTGAGCATCTCGTCGAACAGCCGGGCACCGGGCACGTTGTGGATCAGCGGTGCCAGTTCGCGGATCGGGGCGCGCGTGGACTCTTCGATCGCGAAGCCGGTCTTGGCGGCGAAGCGGGCGGTGCGCAGCATGCGCACCGGGTCTTCGCGGTAGCGGGATGCGGGGTCGCCGATCATCCGCAGCACCCGCCGGTGCAGGTCCTTGACCCCGTCGTGGTAGTCGAGGATCAGGTCGGCGATCGGGTCGTAGTACAGCGCGTTGATGGTGAAGTCGCGACGCGCCGCATCCTCCGCCTGGTCGCCCCACACGTTGTCGCGCAGCACGCGGCCGTGCGCGTCGGTCTCGGCGTCGGTCTGCAGCGCGCGGAACGTCGACACCTCGATCATGTCGCGGCCGAACATCACGTGCACGATCTGGAATCGACGGCCGATCAGGCGCGACCGCCGGAAGAGCTTGGTGACCTGGTCGGGCGTGGCGTTGGTGGCGACGTCGAAGTCCTTGGGGCGCAGACCGAGCAGCAGGTCGCGTACGCCGCCGCCCACCACGAACGCCTTGAAGCCGTTCTTCTGCAGGGTTTCGCAGGTCCGCATCGCCGAGGACGGCACGTCCTCGACGCGGATGCCCTGCTCGGAGGCCTTGTAGCGGGTCGGTTCGCGGCGGTCCGCCGCCTGGGGGGGCGCGGCGCCGCGCGGTGCAGCGCTGCGCGGCGCAGCGGCGGAGCCTTCGCCCGGTGCGCGCCGGCGGAACAGCCGGTCGATGAGCTTCTTGATCATGTGAACAGGTGCAGCACGGACCAGCCGTGCGCTTGGGCGTGGGCCGACAGCCGGGCATCGGGGTTGGTGGCGACCGGATCGGAGACGCGCGACAGCAGCGGGATGTCGTTGGCCGAATCGCTGTAGAACCAGGTGCGCTCGAAGCTGCC
>JAKOZZ010000116.1 GCA_029779755.1 Pseudomonadota bacterium | reverse complement strand
CGTCGGGCACGTCGCGTTCCTGGGCCTGACCCTGTCGGAGATCGCGCGCGCGGTCGTGCGCCCCTCCGTGCTCAGGCGCCGCGAACTGATGGCCCAGTTCCGCCAGGTGTGCGTGAACGCGATCCCGGTCATCGTGCTGGTGACCTTCCTGATCGGCACGATCATCGCGTACCTGCTGGGGCTGCAGGCCGAGCAGTACGGCGCCAACATCTTCGTGGTCGACGGCGTCGCGCTCGGCATGGTGCGCGAGTTCTCGCCGATCATCGTCGCCACCATCGTCGCCGGCCGCTCGGGCGCGGCGTTCACCGCGCAGCTCGGCACGATGCGCCTGACCGAGGAGACCGACGCGATCCGCACGCTGGGCCTGTCGCCCGAGCAGGTGCTGGTCGTGCCGCGCGTGCTCGCCCTGGTCGTGTCGCTGCCGCTGCTGGTCTTCGTCGGCGACCTGGCCGGGCTGCTCGGCGCGGTGGTGGTCTCGAACCTGATGCTCGACATCACGCCCGCCACCTTCGTCGACCGGCTGCACGCCGCGCTCGAGGCGCGTCACTACGTGATCGGGCTGGCCAAGGCGCCGGTGTTCGCCCTGTTCATCGCCGTCATCGGCTGCCGCATGGGCGTGGCCGTGAGCCGCGACACGCGCTCGATCGGGATCCACACGACCTCCACCGTGGTGCAGAGCATCGTGGTGGTGATCCTGCTCGATGCGCTGTTCGCCGTGCTCTTCCAGGAGCTCGACCTGTGAGCGCGCCGCCGGACGACACCCGCGAGGTGGTGATCGACGTCGATGCCCTCGTCACGCGCTTCGGCCGCCAGACCGTGCACGACGGCCTCGGGTTCCGGATCCGGCGCGGCGAACTGGTCGCACTGATCGGCGGCAGCGGCAGCGGCAAGAGCGTCCTGCTGCGCGAGATCATCGGCCTGCAGCGACCGCAGGCCGGCACGATCCGGCTGCTCGGCACCGACGTCTGGAGCGCCGGGCCGGAGGCGCTGCAGGCGCTGCGACGACGCTTCGGCATGATGTTCCAGGAGGGCGCCCTGTTCTCGTCGCTGGACGTCGCGGCCAACGTCGCCACGCCGCTGCGCGAGCACGCCGACGTGCCGCCGGCGCTGCTCGACGCGCTGGTGGACCTGCGCCTGTCACTGGCCGGGCTTGCGCCCGACACCGGCCGCAAGATGCCCAGCGAGCTGTCGGGCGGCATGAAGAAGCGCGCGGCGATCGCGCGGGCGCTCGCGCTGGAGCCCGAGGTGCTGTTCCTGGACGAGCCGACCTCCGGTCTCGACCCGATCACCGCGCGCGCGTTCGACCGGCTGCTGCGCTTCCTGTGCCACGACCTGGGCATCACGGTGCTGCTGGTCACGCACGACCTCGACACCCTGCTCACGATCGCCGAGCGCGTGATCGTGCTGGGCGGCGGCCGCGTGATCGCCGACGGTACACTGGAGGAGATCATCACCGTCGACGACGCCTGGGTGCGCGCCTACTTCTCCGGCCGCGCCACCGTGCCCGTCGACCGACAGGACGCCGCCTGATGGAGCCCGAAAGCAGATACACGCTGATCGGCGCGATCGTGCTCGCGCTGGTGCTCGCCATGGCCGCCGGCTTCGTGTGGCTGTCCAGCGCCGGGGCGGCGTCGGACTACCGCTTCTACGCGATCCGGTTCGAGCACCAGTCGCTCGAAGGGCTTCAGGTCGGCGGCGACGTGAACATGCGCGGCGTGAAGGTGGGCCGCGTCGAGCGCTACACGATCGACGCCGGCAACATCAACCGCGTCGAAGTGATCGTGCGCGTCGCACGCAAGACCCCCGTGCGCCAGAACACGGTGGCCGTGGTGGCCCGCAACTTCGTCACCGGCATCGCGCGCATCGACCTCGTCACGCCCGGCACGCCCGGCCCCGAGCTCATGGAAGTGGCCGAGGGGGACCGCTACCCCGTGATCCCCGAAGGCAGCTCCGACTTCGAGCAGATCGCCGAGTCGGCGAACCGCCTGGCACTGGCCGGCGAGCGCGCACTGAGCAACGTCAACAGCCTGCTGACCCCCGCCAATCAGAAGGCGTTCAGCGAGATGCTCGCCGGCGTGCGCGACCTCACCATCGGCCTGAACCAGCGGCTCGGCGCGGTCGACGCCGCAGTGCGCGGCGTCCAGGAGTCGGCCGCCGCCCTCAGGACGACGGGCGACCGGATCGCCGTGTCGGTCGAGCGGGCGGCCGGCCAGGTGGAGCCGCTGGCGCAGCGGGCCGATGCCCTGCTGCGCGCATCCACCGAGACGATGACCGAGGCCCGGGGCGCGCTGCAGGAGGGGCGTGCCGCGCTCGGCGACGGACAGGCGACGCTGCGCGAGTTCGCACGGGCCGCCCGCGCGCTCGAGTCGCAGGCCGCGCAGCTCGGACGCCGCACCGACGACGCGCTCGACGGCGGCATGCTCGAGCTGCGCGCGACCGCTCAGGAGGTGCGGCGCACGGCGGAACTGCTGTCGGCGACGCTCGATCGGCTCGCCGACCCGCGGGCCGCGCTGCTGGGCCCCGGCGAAGCGCAGCTGGGCCCCGGGGAGCGGCGGCGATGAACCGGCGCAGGTGCCTGCGCACGGCGCTGCTGGGCGCGGCCGCGCCGGGCCTGCTGCTCGGCGGCTGCGTGTCCATCGGCGGCGGGGACGCGCCGGCGCGCGTGTGGTACCAGCTGACCGACCGTGGCGGGAGCGCCGCCGCACCGTCGGCGGCCGGCCCGTCGATGGCAGCCGGCCCTTCGATGACAGCCGGTCCGTCGACAGCGGCCGACCCGTCCGCTGCGCGCATCGACGCCGCCCTGCTCGTGGAGGGCGTCGCCGCCAGCCCGCTGTACGAGGGCACGGCCCTGGTCTACAGCCGCGCGCCCGGTGCGCATGCGGTCTACCAGTTCGCCGCGTGGAGCGAGCCTCCGGCGCGCCGCATCGCCCAGCTGGCGATGCGGCGGCTGTCGGCGCGCGCCCGCTTCGACACGGTCGCGCAGACCGATGCCGGCATCCGCGGCGCCTTGCTGCTGCGGATCACCGTCGAGCGCGTGGTGCACACGTCGGAGCCCGCCTCGGGCCGGGCCCGTCTCGAGCTGACCGCCGAACTGATCGACTGGCACCGGCGCACGCTGCTCGGTCGGCAGGGCTTCGCCGCCCACGAGGCGGTCGGATCGGACGATGCCGCCGCCGCCGTGGCCGCCTTCGACCGCGGTCTGACCCGCGTGCTCGACGACCTGGCCCCCTGGGTGGAGACGACCGCGGCCCGCTGGTCGCGTCGCTGAAGGTCTGCGCACCCGGTCCGGACGTGGACGCGGTCCGGACGTGGACGCGGCCAGGATGCGCACGCGGCCAGGATGCGCACGCGGCAGGGATGTGTACGCGGCACGGATGGGCCGGCGGCGACCGGACGCGCCCTCAGCGTTCGGCGGCGCGACCGGTCGAGATCCAGATGCCGGTGAGGATCAGCCCGAAGGCCACGACATGATGCACACCCGGCACCTCGCCCAGGAGCGTCGAGGCCATCACCGCGGCGAACAGTGGCGTGAGGTTGCCGAACAGCGCGGCCACCGTCGGGCCGACGGCGCCGACGCCGAGTCCCCAGCACCGGTACGCGACGAGCGAGGGACCGATGGCGATGTACAGCACGGTGGCGACCACCGCCGGCGTCCAGTGGATCACGGCGGGCGACACCACCGCCTCGACGCCGGCCGCCGCCCCCGCCCAGACCATGCCGAAGAGGGTCTGCACCAGCAGAAAGTCGGCCCAGTTCCAGTCCGGACGCGCCGCCCCCTTCAGCAGCGGATGCGGGCGCGCCAGCAGCCAGCTGTAGGTCGCCCACGCGGCGATCGCGATCAGCATCAGCAGGTCGCCCGGCACCAGCCGCAGGGTCGCCAGCGCGCCGACGTCGCCGTGCGTGAGCACGACCAGCACCCCGGCCAGCGAGAGCAGCGCGCCGACCATCGCCCGCCCCGTCGGACGCTCGCGAAACACGAGTGCGCCGATCGCCATCATCCACATCGGCAGACTGCAGGCGATCAGCGTGACGTTGAGCGCGCTCGACGTGGTCAGCGCCATGTACTGCAGCGCGTTGTAGCAGCCCACGCCCAGCAGGCCCAGTGCCGACAGCGGACGCCAGCGCTGCAGGACCTGCGCGCGCGCCTGCGGCGTCGCGATCGCGCGCCAGCCGAGCGGCAACAGCAGCAGCAGCACGAGCCCCCAGCGCAGCGCGTTGAGCGTCAGCGGCGGCACCTGCCCCGCCGCCATGCGGCCGACCACGGCATTGCCGGCCCAGAGCAGCGGCGGCATCGTGAGCAGCACCGCGAGACGCGGCGTGAGTCGTTCGTTCATGGCGCAAGCGGGGGGCGATCGGGTCGGGGATCCGCAGTATGATCGGAGCCGACCCGCGCCGCTCATCCCGGACGACCCCATGCCCGACACCGCCGGCGACCATTTCCCGCTTTACGACACGGCCGACCTCGAGCGCGTGCTCGACGCGATGGCGCGGCAGGCCGCCGCGCTGCTCGCCGACGGTCCTGCGCCGGTGCTGGTCGGCATCCTGAGGCGCGGCGCGCCGCTGTCGGAATGGCTGCACCAGCGGCTGGTCGACCACTGGGCGTTCCCGCCGATGGAGCGCCTGCAGCTCAAGATCCAGCGCTACGCCGACGACCTCCGGCTGCTGCACCCGGACACCCTGCTCACCGAGGACCCGGCCCACGCTGCGTTGGACCTCTCCGGCCGCACGATCCTGCTGGTCGACGACGTGCTGTACCGCGGCCATTCGCTGCTGCGCGCCGTCGAATGGCTGAACCGTCACCAGCCGGCGCGGATCGTCGTCGCCGTGCTGGTCGATCGCGACGTGGGCGTGCTGCCGGTGCGCGCCGACATCGTCGGTCTGCACCTGAACGTCGCGCCCGGCGACGTGGTCGAGTGCCACGTGCCCCCGTACGAAGACACGTTCGCCATCGAGCTGTTCCGTCCGACGCGCGCCTGACCGGCAGCACCGCAGGAGACCGACATGCGCTTTCGCGACCGCACCGATGCCGCAGAGCGGCTCGCCACGGCGCTGGCGCCCTGGCGCGACCGGCACCCGCTGGTGCTGGCGATTCCGCGCGGCGCGGTGCCGATGGGCCGCCTGATCGCCGAGCGCCTGCAGGGCGACTTCGACGTGGTGCTGGTGCGCAAGCTGCGCGCACCGTTCTCGCCCGAATTCGCCGTCGGCGCGATCGACGAGACCGGCTGGATCTACGTCGCGCCGCACGCCCGCAGCGCCGGCGCCGACGACGCCTGGATCGCGCGCGAGGCCGCCGAGCAGACGCGCACGCTGCACGCACGCCGGGCCGCCTACACGCCGCATCGGCCGCCGATCGATCCCGCAGGGCGTGTGGTGATCGTGGTCGACGACGGTCTGGCGACCGGCGCGACGATGATCGCGGCGCTGCATTCCGTGCGTGCGCGCAACCCGCAGCGGCTGATCTGTGCGGTGCCGGTCGGCGCGCCCGAAAGCCTGGACGCGGTGTCGGCGTTCGCCGACGAGGTCGTCTGCCTGTATGCGCCGGCGTTCTTCGACGCGGTCGGGCGCTTCTACGCCCAGTTCGACCAGGTCGAGGACGACGAGGTCGTCCGCTGGCTGTCGGCATCGGACGCAACTCGGACTTCCGGCCGATCCGCAGGTTGACCCGCGCGGCGGGCCGGAGACGGCCGCCGCCGCCTAGACTGGCCGCTCCCCCTGACGTCACCGGACCCTCCATGCCTCTTGCCATCGTCCGCACGCGCGCCCTGTCCGGCCTGCAGGCGCCTGAAGTCCGCGTCGAGGTCCATGTCGGCAACGGCCTGCCCGCATTCCACATCGTCGGCCTGCCGCAGGCCGCGGTGCGCGAAAGCGCCGACCGCGTCCGCGCGGCCTTGCTGAACTGCGGTTTCGACTTCCCGAACCGGCGGCTCACCGTCAACCTCGCCCCCGCCGATCTCCCCAAGGACTCCGGCCGGTTCGACCTGCCGATCGCAGTGGGCATCCTGGCCGCGAGCGGCCAGATCCCGGTCGAGGATCTGGATGCGCTGGAGTTCGTAGGTGAGCTCTCACTTACGGGCGAACTCCGGCCGATCCGGGGCGTTCTGGCCATGCTCCTGGCACTGTGCGGCGGCCGGGGCAACGGAGGCCGCGGCGACGGCGCGGGGGCCGGCGATCGGCGGCTGGTGGTCCCGTCCGGCTGCCGCGACGAGGCCGCACTGGCGCCGGGCCGGGCTGCGCTGGCCGCCACCGACCTCGTTGCGGTCTGCGCGCACCTGCGCGGCACGCAACCGCTGGAACGGGTCGAACACCATCTGCCGGACCCCGACCCCACGTCCCTGCCCGACCTCGCCGACGTGCGCGGTCACGCAGTGGCCAAACGCGCCCTCACGATCGCCGCCGCCGGCCGGCACTCGCTGCTGATGACCGGGCCGCCCGGCGCGGGCAAGAGCATGCTTGCGGTGCGCCTGCCCGGGCTGCTGCCGCCACTCGACACCGAGCAGGCGCTGCAGTGTGCGGCCATCCGGTCGATCGCCGGGCGCTTCGATCCCGCGCACTGGGGGGCACGGCCGTTCCGCAGTCCGCACCATACGGCGTCGGCGGTGGCCCTGGTGGGCGGCGGCAGCGGGCCGCGCCCGGGCGAGGTCTCGCTCGCCCACCAGGGCGTGCTGTTCCTGGACGAACTGCCGGAGTTCCCGCGCCATACGCTCGACGCGTTGCGCGAACCGCTCGAATCCGGGGAGATCACCATCTCGCGCGCGGCGCGGCAGGCCACCTTCCCGGCACGCGTGCAACTGGTCGCCGCGATGAACCCCTGCCCCTGCGGCCACGCCGGTGCGAGCACTGGCCGCTGCCGCTGCAGCGCGCCCCAGATCCTGCGCTACCAGCAGTCGGTGTCGGGTCCTCTCCTCGACCGCATCGACCTGCGCGTGCAGGTCGAACCGGTCCCCCTGCACGAGCTGGCCGGCCGCGACCTCACCGAGTGCAGCGCCACGGTCCGGGCACGGGTGGCGCAGGCCACGCAGCGCCAGATGTCGCGGCAGGGCTGCGCGAACGCGCTGCTCGACAGCCGGGGCGTCGAGCGTCACTGCCGCACCGAACCCGATGCGCTGCGCCTGCTGCACGAGGCGGCGCGCCGGTTGGGCTGGTCGGGACGTGCGTACCACCGCGTGCTGCGCGTCGCGCGCACCATCGCCGACCTGGCCGGAATCGAGCCCATCGGCACCGCGCACCTCGCCGAGGCGATCCAGTATCGCCAGACGCTGGTGCACAATCCCCGCGATCCGGTCCCCGCATGATCGGCGACGCCGCCCGCCCCGCACCCTGACACCATGCGCGCGCCGCCCGATGCTCCACGCGCCCGTGCGCGCATCCGGCCCTGGGAATGGCTGCTGCTGGCCGTCGCTGCGCTGCCGCTGCTGTGCACCTCGGCGTGCTGGGACCGGCTGTTTCCGCCGGACCGGGCCGTCGTCGCCGCCGACGTCCTCGCCGCGGCAGGCCGCCTGCCGCCCGACCTGCCACTGCAGCTGCAGGTGCGCGACACGGTCGGCGATCACGCCGGGATCACGCGGGTGGCGCGGCTGCCCCTGGCGTTCGCACCGCAGTCCGAGGGGGAGGACGCCGCCGCGATCGGGCGCCGACGGCTCGCGGCGGCAGGGCTCGCCCTGTCCGTCGACGACGGGCGGGTACGCATCGACGCGGTGCGTGCCGCCTCGCCGGCGGGGCGCCTGGGGCTGACGCCCTCGGTCGAAGTGACGGGCGTGCGGGTGCCCGTCCCCCAACCATCGCCGCATTGGCGCGTCCTGCCGGCGGTCCTGGCCGCCGGCTGGGTCGTGGCGGCGGTCCTGCGGCGCGCGTCGCGCCGGCCGTCCGACGCGCCCTGACCGTCACCGGCCCGCCGCGGCACGCCCAGGTCCGATGCGCCCGCGTCACCCGCCGCAGGCCGGCCGGCGCTGCACGGACGCCACCGGTCGCACCGCGGTCAGGTCGTCATGCGGACGGCCGAATAACCGAACGTGAACCCGCTCCGCCCCCTGCTCCGCCCCCGGCGCGACGCCGACGCGTCGGTGTCGGCACGCGCGCCCGCCGGTCGGAAGCCCGACCGGAACGCGGACCGGAAGGCAGACCCGAACGCGGACCCGAACGCGGACCCGAAGCCCGACGGGATCTCCGCCCGGCGGCCGGACGCGACGTTCACGCAGGACACCGCCCCCGCGTCCGAGCGCGAACCCGGCCGCTGGATGCCGCCGCTTTCCACCCTGCTGCCGACCGTCCTGCTGGCGTGCAGCCTGGCGGCGCTGGCCTTGCTGTGGCAATGGCAGGCAATCGCGAGCACCTGGGCCGCATGGATCCTTCCGGTGTGCGCGAGCCTGGGGGCGGGCGCGGCCGGCGTGTGGGCGCTGGCGGCGTCGCTGCAGCGCAGGCTGGCGACGATCACCCGGGCCGTGCGACGACTGGAGGAAGGCCATGCCTACGAGCGGGTCGCCTGTGAAGGCGGTGGCGACGTCGGACGGCTCGCCTACCGGGTGAACCGCATGGCCGCCGCCGCGGCAAAGCGCGAGGACTTCAACCGGCAGCAGGCACTCACCGACCCGCTCACGGGTCTGCCGAACCGGGTGCTGCTGGCCGACCGGCTGCGGCAGGCGGTGCGTGCTTCGGAGCGCAGCAAGGCCGAGGTCGCCGTGATGGTGGTCGACCTCGACCGCTTCAAGTTCATCAACGACACGCTGGGCCACGACATCGGAGACCGGGTGCTGAAGGAGGTGGCCCGACGGCTGACGGCGAGCGCGCGCGATTCGGACACCGTGGCGCGGCTCGGCGGCGACGAGTTCGTGCTGCTGCTCAGCGGCGGCGAACAGGCGGCGCAGGAGGTGGGCACGCGCGTGCTTCAGGCGATGAACGAACCGCTGCGCCACGACACGCACGTGATCGACATCGGCGCCAGCATCGGGATCGCGATCTATCCCCGGCACGGCGGCGACGAGGCCACGCTGATGCGGCACGCCGACGTCGCGATGTACCGTGCCAAACGTCAGCAGCGCGGCCTCGTGGTGTTCGACGGCAGCGACGAGCAGGTGCGCCGCAGCTACCTGTCGATGCACGGCGAGCTGCGCAAGGCCCTGGAGGCCGGCGAGTTCGAGCTCGACTACCAGCCCAAGCTCGACCTGCGCAGCGGGCTGATCGTCGGCGTCGAGAGCCTGGTGCGCTGGAACCACCGCACCCGCGGCCGCGTGCCGCCGGGCGAGTTCATCCCGTTCGCCGAGCAGACCGGCTTCATCCGCGAGCTCACACGGTGGGTGACCGCGCAATCCGTGCGCTTCGCGGCCGAGCTCGCGCAGGCGGGGCTCGACGTGCGCGTGTCGGCCAACATCTCGGCGCAGGACATCGAGGGCGCCGGCTTCTGCGACGAGATCGCGAGCCTGCTGCGCCGGGCGCGGCTCGAGCCGCGCCGTCTGTGCCTGGAGATCACCGAGAGCGGGCTGGTGACCGAGACGCCTGCCGCGCTGAAGGCCCTGCACGACATCGCTGCGCTGGGCGTGCGGCTGTCGGTCGACGACTTTGGCACCGGGTATGCCACGCTCAAGCAGCTGCAGCAGCTGCCGGTGCACGAGATGAAGATCGACCGCTCGTTCGTGTCCGGCATGACGCACAACCGCGGCAGCGAGAGCATCGTGCGCGCGACGATCGACCTGGGCCGGCAGCTCGGCCTGTGCGTGGTCGCCGAAGGCGTCGAGTCGGTCGCCGAGATGCGCGCGCTCGCCGCGCTGGGCTGCTCCGAGATCCAGGGCTATTTCGTGGCAAAGCCCTTGCGCGAGGCCACCGTCGTCGATTGGATCCGCTCGCGCCACCTGCTCTACGAGAGCTCGCCATCGGCCTACTTCGAGATGCTGACCGCGCAGCAGGGCGGCGCGGCCGGCACGAGGGCCGCGCTACACTCGTGACCCCGTCATCCGGACCGGTACGGCCGTCATGAACACGCTCGCCTCCCCTGCCTCCGACCGCCCGCTCGCGGGCCTCAACGTCGTCGAACTGCACGCCATCGGCCCGGTGCCGTTCGCGGGCATGCTGCTGCGCAACCTCGGGGCGACCGTCACGCGGGTGTCGCCGCCGGTCGATCCGGGCCTGGGCGTGCCGGGCAAGGCGCGCTTCGACCCGCTCAACGACGGCAAGGCCGTGCTGCTGGCCGACATGAAGACCGACGCCGGCATGGCCCAGGTGCATGCGCTGCTGGCGGGCGCCGACCTGCTGCTCGAAGGCTTCCGGCCGGGCGTCCTCGAGCGTCTGGGCCTGGCGCCGGATGCGCTGATGCAGCGCTATCCGCGCCTCGTGATCGGCCGCCTCTCGGGCTGGGGCAGCCGCGGCGAACTCGCGGCGCGCGCCGGTCACGACATCAACTACCTCGCGCTGGCCGGCGTGCTGCACGCGATCGGCCCGGGCGAGCGTCCGGTGCCGCCGCTGAACGTGGTCGCCGACTTCGGCGGCGGCGCGATGCACCTGCTGGTGGGCGTGCTCTCGAAGCTGGTGCAGCGCTCGATCAGTGGTCGCGGCGGCGTGGCCGAGACCAGCATCCTCGCCGGCACCGTGGGGCTCACGCCGATGTTCTACGGGATGCTCGCCAACGGCGTGTGGAACCTGAAACGCGAAGCGAACCTGCTCGACGGCGGGGCGCCGTTCTACCGCGTGTACCGCACGCGGGACGCGCGCTTCGTCGCGATCGGGGCCATCGAAGCGAAGTTCTATGCGCAGCTGCTCGACGTGCTCGGCCTGGCCGGCGAGATCGACCCGCGCCGCCAGTTCGACGAGACCACCTGGGCGGCGACGATCGCGCGCTTCGACGCGCGCATCGCCGAGAAGACGCGCGACGAGTGGGCGGCGCTCGCCGCCACCTGCGACTGCTGCATGGCGCCGGTGCTCGACTTCGAGGAAGCCGCCCGGCACCCGCACAACCTGGCCAACGGCCTCTACGTGGATCAGCCGATCGCCCAGCCCGATGCGGTGATCGGCTTCACCCGCTGAGCCACACGCTCCACGCGCCGAGCCGCCCCGGGGGACCGGCACTCGCCGCCGGCGTCGGCTTCGCGCTTGCCGCCGGGCTGATGTGGGGACTGGTGTTCGTTGCGCCGGTGATGCTGCAGCCCTACCCGGCGGCGATGCTGTCGGTGGCGCGCTACCTGGCGTTCGGGCTCATCGCACTGCCGCTGGCGCTGACCGATCGCGCCGGCATCGCCCGCCTGCGCCGTGCCGACTGGCGCGAGGCGCTGCGCCTGTCGCTGGTCGGCAACCTGCTGTACTACGGGCTGCTGGCCGCGGCGATCCAGGTCGCAGGGGCGCCGCTGCCGACGATGATCATCGGCACGCTGCCGCTGGTGATCGCGGTGGTCTCCAACCTGAGTGACCGCGCGCTGCCCTGGCGCCGGCTGCTGTCGTCGCTGATCGTGATCGCCGCGGGCATCGCGCTCGTCAACCGCGACGAACTCACGCTCCTCGCGGAGACGGGCCGCGATGCCACGCAGCTGCTGACCGGTGCCGCGCTGGCGTTCGGCGCACTGGTCTGCTGGACCTGGTATCCGATCCGCAATGCCCGCTGGCTGCAGCGGCACCCGGGGCTGCGCTCGTCCACCTGGGCCACGGCCCAGGGGCTGGCGACGCTGCCGCTGGCGATCGTCGCCGGCATTCCGCTGGCGGCAATCGGGCTGCCCGAGACGTTCGACGGCGTGCTGGGCCCCACGCCCGGCCTGTTCGTCGGGCTGATGCTGCTGATCGGCCTGAGCGCCTCGTGGCTGGGCACCCTGTGCTGGAACCGCGCGAGTCAGCTGCTGCCGACGTCGCTGGCGGGTCAGCTGATCGTGTTCGAGACGCTGTCGGCCCTGCTCTATGCGTTCCTGTGGCGCGGCGCGATGCCACCGCCGGGCACGCTGGTCGGGATCGCGCTGCTGGTGGCCGGCGTCACGCTGGGTATCCGCGCCTTCAGCCGCACGCAGGGGCCGGCGGGCACCTGACGCGCCGCGACGGCGCAGCCCGCGGGCCGGCACGACCGACGCGCCGCCGGTCAGGAGCCCGCGTGCACGGGCTCCTGCGGCCGGCGCGGCACCCGCCACACCAGCAGCACCGCCAGCGGAAGCATCTGCAGCACCACCCAGGCCAGCATCGTGTGCCGGAAGGCCGCGTCGGGTGCGTCACCCGCCGCCCGGAACGCGTCGACCACCACGCCGAACAGCCACTGGCACAGGAACACGCTGCCGAACACCAAGAGGTTGAACGCCGAGTAGGCGCGCCCGGTGAGCGCCGCCGGAAACGACAGGCCGACGTGGGTCTGGATCAGCATGTAGCAGGTGGCGACCACCGCCATCAGCAGCCACAGCAGCCAGGCCCACTGCCCGGCGGCGAAGGCGATCGCGGCCTGCACCAGCATCACGAGGCTGCCGCCCACGGCGAGCACCTGCACCATCGTCCAGCCGCGCCGCTCGATGCGGGGCGCCGCCCAGCCCAGCCCCAGGTAGGCGAACATCATCACCAGGTTGAACACGAACAGCGAACGCGCGGACTCCTCGGCCGTCATGCCCAGCACGCGGATGAACCAGGGGCCCGACCACAGGGTCTGCATCGCGATGAACCCCGCCTGACCGACGATCGCCGGCATGCCCACGCGCCAGAAGTACCGGTCGCTGAACACCTCGCCGTAGCCGGCCCAGATCGACGCCCCGGCCACGGGCGGCGCGAGGCTGCGCTCCTCGTCGCGCGGCACCAGGGTCCACAGGGCGACCGAGCACGCCAGCAGCAGGCCCGTCGCCACCAGGAACACGCCGCGCCAGCCGATCGCGGGCAGGGCCGCCTGCACCGGCATCGTCGACGCCAGCGCACCGAAGGTGCCCGCCACCAGCATCCAGGCCGCCAGCTGCTGCTGGCGGCCGATCGGGTACCAGAACCGGTAGCCCTTGAGCGCCGACATCAGCGCGCCGCACACACCGGCGCCGATCAGCGCACGCCCCACCCACAGCATGGCCACGTTCTGCGCCAGCGCGAACAGCGCGCAGCCGAGCGCGGCGACGACCAGCAGCAGCGCGTTCGTGCGGCGCGAGCCGAAGCGGTCCAGGCAGATGCCCAGCGGCAGCTGCAGCAGCGCGAAGGCGAAGAAGTAGGCGGAGGACAGCGAGCCGAGCTGCGCATTGGACAGCGCGAACTCGCGCATCAGGTCGGGCGCGATCACCGCGTTGACGGCGCGCAGCGCATACGACATGAAGTAGGCGCTCGCGAAGCAGGCGAAGATGTGCCAGGCGTGCATGGGTCAGCTCCCCGCCGCGACGAGGCGGAACGAATCGAGAAACGTCTTCGCGTGATCGCGGTCCGGCTCGGGCCCGATGACCATCCACTGCCACGCGCGGGGGCCATGCGCCGCGAACCCGGCCATCATGGTGACGGGCGCGCCCTGGGCCTTGCCGCGCGCCTCGACCCGCACCACCGGCACGCGCGCCACCAGCGCGCCGGACGGATCCTTCAGCTCGAGCGCACCGGCCTCGCGGCGCGCATCGGAGGCGCCGATGTTCTGCAGCATCCCGGCCTGCATGGCCGCCAGCACCCGTTCGCGCGCGCCGGCATCGTCGACGGGCAGCCTGGCCACGGCCGCCGTGAACGCCACGTCGCCGACGCGCGCGCCGTGCATGGTCATCGGCAGATCGTAGGCATCCAGATGCACGGTGCGCGTCATCGACGCGGGCTTGGCCGGCAGCGTCACGGCGAATCCGTCGCCATCGGGACGGATCTCGCGCCAGTTGTACTCGGGTGAACACGCGGCCGCCAGACAGGCGGCGAGAAGGCAGGCAGGCAATCGCATCGCGGGATGGTATCAGCGGCCCGGTGCCCGCCGCAGGACGCGCAGGCGCACAATCTCAGGCTCGTCAGGAGCCCCTCATGATCTACGAATTCAAGTCGCGCGCCACCGGGTCGGTGGTGATGCTGCAGCCGGTCGCCGAGCGTCTGCTCGAGATCATCGGAAAGGCGCCCGGTCCGGCGGGCATCGTCACCGTGGCGCAGCTGCCCGAGGCGATCCGCCGGCTGGAAGCGGCGGTCGCGGCCGAGCGCGCGCAGCCCGCCGCGTCGGCCGCGCCGCAGCCGTCCGACGACACGCAGGAGGGTCCGGACCCCGCCGCGCGCATCAGCCTGACGCAGCGCGCCTGGCCGTTGATCGAGATGATGAAGGCCGCCGCCGCCGCCGAGCGTGACGTGACCTGGGGCGTCTGAGCGGGACGCCCGCCGCGCCCGTGGCGCCCGTGGCGCCCGCCGCACTCGACGCACTCGACGCACTCACCGCGCCCGGCGCACCGGCCGCCACCGGCGCGCACGTGCACCGGTCGCTTTTCCCCCGGTGATCGGCGCCGGTGGTGCGGATGACCCACATGCGCGGTGGCGCGGCCACCGGCCGTCGGTGCTGAGCGGCCAGCCGGACGACCGGCGGCGCATGCCCTGCCACGGACCGGAACAATAGCCGGAGCGTAGGCGCGGCTCGCACGGAGCGCGCCGGTGGACCACTCCTCAACGCTCCGGAGACCGCATGGCACACAAGAAATACCGGCTGGTGACCCGTTCCGACTTCGACGGACTGGCATGCGCCGTCCTGCTCAAGGAACTGGACATGGTCGACGAGATCCTGTTCGTCCATCCCAAGGACATGCAGGACGGCAAGATCGAGATCACCGACCGCGACATCACCACCAACCTGCCGTACGTCGCCGGCGCCCATCTCGCCTTCGACCACCACCTGTCCGAGACGATCCGCACGTCCGGCGATCAGCGCAACCACGTGATCGACGCACACGCGCCGTCGGCCGCGCGGGTGGTCTACGAGTACTTCGGCGGCAAGGCGCGCTTCCCGAACGTGTCGGAGGCGATGATGGCCGCCGTCGACCAGGCCGACTCGGCGCAGTACAACCGGATGGACATCCTGCAGCCCGAGGGATGGACGCTGCTGAACTACCTGATGGACGCGCGCACGGGGCTCGGGCGCTTCCGCACCTTCCGCATCTCCAACTACCAGCTGATGATGGAGCTGATCGATGCGTGCCGCACGCACGACATCGACGCGCTGCTGGAGCTGCCCGACGTGAAGGAGCGCGCGGACCTGTATCGCGCGCACGAGCACAACGCGGTGGAGCAGATCGTGCGCTGCACGACCGTGCACGGCAACGTCGCCGTGCTGGACCTGCGCAACGAACCGGTCATCTACGCGACCAACCGGTTCATGATCTATGCGCTGCAGCCGCGCTGCAACGTGTCGGTGCACGTGCTGTGGGGCCTGAAGCAGCAGAACACGGTGCTGGCGATCGGCAAGTCGATCATCGACCGCTCGTGCGCGACCAACGTCGGCGAGCTCTGCCTGCGCTACGGCGGCGGCGGCCATGCCGCGGCGGGCACCTGCCAGGTGGACAACGGCTGGGCCGAACGCGTGCTGGGCGAGGTCGTGGGGACGCTGCGCAGCGACGAGGCGGAACGCCGCGCGCGCAGCACCGCCGAGGCGGCCGGCCTGACGCGCGCCGCATCATGCTGATGCGTCGGCGCGCGGCGCCCCGGTCCCGCGGCGCACGCACGCCCCGCCGCCCCGAGATGGCCGCGCTGTTGCGCGCGCTCGCCGCGAAGCGCAAGATGACCGCAGGCACCGAGGATGCGCCTCGGCGGGAGACCACGATGCATCACAAGTCCCCGACCCTTCGCAGCGCACGGGCCACGCCCGCCCTGCGCCGCGGGCCCCTCGCCGGCACGCAGCAGCGCACGGACAGCCCGGCCGCACGCGCCCTGCTGCGCGACCGCCGGGCCTTTGCCACCAGCGGCACGCCCGACCCGCAGATCCGCCTGCTGCATGCACGCGCCCGTGCGCGCCGCACGCAGCTCGAGCAGCGGCGGGCCGCCGCCGCGGAACAGGCCGCCCTGGCGGCCGGCATGGCCGCCGCGCAGACCGGGCCCGACCTCTCGCCGTCCGGCCTGCTGCTGCACGCGCTCGACCTCTACGATGGCCTGGTCGCGGAAGCGCAGGCCGCGCTCGCCGCCGCCGCACCGCACGACCTGCCGTCGGACGCCGGCGAGACGGAGCACCTGCGCACCCTGCGTGCGCGGATCGCACGGGCGCGCGACGACGCCCCCGTGCTCACCCTGCACCTCGACGGGCCGCGCGACCACACGCCGGCCACGCACGACGACGTGCTGCGCGACGACGTGCTGCGCGAGGTCGTGGCGCCCGCGCTCGCCTATTGCCTGGAGACCCTCGAGACCGAGAGCGAGACGCTGCTGGTCACGCGGCTCGGCATGCGCGCGCTGCGGCTGGACGAAGCGCGGATCGCCGGACACCGCGCGCGCCTGTTCCCGCAGTACCGGCCGATGGCCCGGCTCGCCGCCGCCGTGCGCGGTCACCTCCACCCCAGGCCCTGAGCGCCGCGCAGCGGGGTCCGGCTCCGCCGGCGGCGGGCCGACGGTCTACACTCGCGCGCATGGTCAAGAGCCCTCCACCGCGGCGTGCGCTCGCCGCCCCCCCGCGGGCCCCCGCGGTCGCGCAGAAGCCGGCCGCGCCGCACCCGTTCGGAACGGCCGCCGCCACCGAGGCGCCGCCGCCCTGGGTGGTCGATGCCGACGCGCTGTACCGCGAGGCGACCGCGCACGCGGGTGCCGGGCGCCTGCAGCAGGCGGTGGACGCGTTCGACCGGCTGCTGCGCCTGAAGCCCGAGCATGCCGATGCGCTGAACGACCGCGGCAATGCCCTCGACCTGCTGCGGCGGCGCGCCGAAGCGCTGGACAGCTACGAACGCGCGCTGCGCATCCGGCCCGACCACATCCACGCGCTGAACGGGCGCGCCAACATGCTGCAGGCCTTTGGTCGCCTGGACGAGGCGCTGGACGGCTACGCGGCGGCGATCGCAATCGACGCGCGCTACGTGCATGCCTGGAACGGGCGCGGCAACACGCTGCTGGCGCTGGGGCGGCACCGCGACGCACTCGCCGACTATCTGCACGCGCAGCAGCTGCGCCCCGACCTGCCCGACCCGCAGTTCAACGAGGCGCTGGTGCGCCTGACGCTCGGCGAGTTCGAGGCTGGCTGGCGTAAGCACGAGTGGCGCTGGTCGCTGCCCTTCTGGCGTCCGCGTCTGCGCGGCTTCACCCAGCCGGCCTGGCTCGGCGAGAGCGATCCGCGCGGCCGCGTGCTGCTGCTGCATGCCGAGCAGGGCTTCGGCGACACACTGCAGTTCTGCCGCTACGTGCCGCTGGTGGCGGCGACCGGCGCGCGCGTGGTGCTGGAGGTGCAGCCGGCATTGCGCACGCTGCTCGGGCAGCTGCCCGGGGTGGAGACGCTGGTGGCGCGCGGCGATGCACTGCCGCCGTTCGATGCGCACTGCCCGCTGCTGAGCCTGCCGCTGGCGATGGGCACCCGCGTGTTCTCGATCCCGCCGCCGCTGCCGCGCCTGCAGGCCGACCCGGAACGGGCCGCGGCCTGGGCTGCGCGGCTGGGCCCGCGCCGCGGGCTGCGCGTGGGCGTGGCCTGGCAGGGCAACACCGGGCACGACAACGACCGCAACCGCTCGATCCCGCTGGCGCGCTTCACCGCGCTGCTCGCGCCGGCATGCGCGGACGCGCCCCCGGTCGAGTTCGTCAGCCTGCATCCCCAGGTGCCGCCGCGCGACCGCGACCTGCTGCCGGCGCTGCCCGCCCTGCGCGACGTCGGCGACGGCCTGAACGACTTCGCCGACACCGCCGCACTCGTTGCGCACCTCGACCTGGTGATCGCCGTCGACACCTCGGTCGCGCACCTGGCGGCGGCCATGGGTCGGCCGACCTGGATCCTGCTGCCGCATCCGGCCGACTGGCGCTGGATGCTCGACCGCGACGACAGCCCCTGGTACCCCGCCGTGCGCCTGTTCCGGCAGACCCACGCGGGCGACTGGGACGCGGTCCTCGCCCGCGTGCGCGCGGCGCTGGCGCCGCTCGCGTCGGGCGTGGCGGGCGTGGCGGCCGACGCCGGCGCGGGCGACGCCGGCGCCTGAACGCTCAGGGCTGCAGCACGTAGCCCAGGTCGATCTGCACGCCGGCGGTGTCGAACGCCGCGCGCTGTTCGCCCGACCCGTAGATCACGTAGTGCGCGATCGCCCCGTTGGTGCGGCTGCCCAGGAAGTCGCCGATGAACGCATCCACGTAGGCCGCGACGTCCGGGTTGTCGGTCAGGTAGCGGTTGCCGTCGAAGGTGTCGAACTTCGGGCCCGCCGACCGGCCCTCCCACACGCCGTACAGGTTGTAGTGCATGAACAGCGTGGCGTCGTCGAGGTTGAGCGGCTTCAGGTCCGCCCAGCGGTTCGCGTAGTACACCGGGTCGAACCAGCTGTTGGGATCGAGGCCCTGCGCCGCACCGGTGGAGAAGTAGTGCTGCAGCGCCGTCTCGCGCGTGACGGTCGGCACCAGCGCGGTGTTGTCCAGCAGGTAGTACACGGCGTCGAACAGGAAGCCCGGATTCACGCCGTAGGCCGGCACCCCGGTGCGCGGCAGGTTCACCAGCTCCAGCGTCTTGTCGGCGAACTCCAGGCGCTCGATGCCGGTGAGCGTGTCGGTGCCTTCGCTGGCCGACACGTCGTGCAGGATCCACTGCGTACCGCTGCGCGCGAAGGAGAAGGTCGCGGCGACACCCTCGTACACGGCCGTGTCGACGCCGGCCCCCCCTTCGAGGCGGTCGTCCCCGGCATTGCCCTGCAATGTGTTGTCCCCCGCGCTCCCGGTCAGCGTGTCGCCGTACGCCGAGCCCGACACGCCTTCGAACGCACTCAGCGTGTCGGCGCCGTCGGGTCCGGACACCGTGCCCGTCGCCAGGTTCACGACCATCGCGCCGGTGGCTTGCGTGTATTCGGCCACATCGAAGCCCGCACCACCTTCGAGCGTGTCGTTGCCTTCGCGGCCGCGGATCACGTTGTCGCCGGCGTCGCCGATGATCACATCGGCATAGGTGCTGCCGCGCACGTTCTCGATGCCGACGAGTGTGTCGCTGCCGGCGTCCCCCGAGGCGGTGCCGGCGGCGAGATTGACGGTGACACCGGCATCGGTGCCGCGGTAGTCGGCCGTGTCGACACCCGCGCCTCCGTCGATCGTGTCGTTGCCGTCGTCGCCACGAAACAGGTTGTCCCGCGCGTCGCCGATCAGCACGTCGTCGAAGCGGGTGCCGTAGATGCCTTCGATGCTTTCCAGCACGTCTTCGGCTGCCCAGCCGGTGCGCACGCCGGTGGCCAGGTTCACCGTGATGGCCTCGGGGGCGTCGTTGTACATCGCCACATCCTGACCTTCTCCACCGTGGATCGTGTCGGCACCGGCGCCGCCCCGGAAGGCGTTGTCATCGTCGTTGCCGATCAGCGTGTCGACGAAGGCGGTGCCGTAGGCACCCATGATGCTGCGCAGGGTGTCGTGGCCGTCGACACCGTCGGCCGTGCGCGCGAACAGGTCGACCACCACCGCGCCCGCGCTGTCGGTGTAGTCGACCACGTCTGCACCGTCGCCGCCGTCGATGAGGTCGTCGCCGGCACCGGGGCGGAACAGGTTGATGCCGTTGTCGCCGATCAGCCAGTCGTCGAACGCCGATCCGCGCACGTGCTCGATGTTGAGCAGCGTGTCGTCGCCTTCGCCGCTGGCGGTGCCGTCGAGCAGGTTCACGAACACGCCGTTGTTCGCTTGGCTGAAGTCGGCCCAGTCCTCGCCGATGCCGCCGTCGATGCGGTCGTTGCCGCCGCGGCCGCGGAACCAGTTGGTGCCGGCGCCCCCGGTGAGCGTGTCGTCGAACGCCGACCCGCGGATCGCTTCGATGCTGACCAGCGTGTCGCTGCCGTCGCCGCCGCCGACGGCGCCGGTGGACAGGTTCACCGTCACGGCGCTCGGTGCGTTCTGGTAGTCGGCGAAGTCGGTACCTTCGCCGCCGTCGAGCCGGTCGTTGCCCGCGTTGCCGCGCAGGAAGTTGCCGAGGTCGTCGCCGGTGAGGGTGTCGTCGAACGCGGAGCCGTACACGCCTTCGATCGAGATCAGCGTGTCGCCGCCATCGGAGCCGGACACCGCGCCAGTCGCGAGGTTGACCGACACGGCAGCGGATGCGTTGGCGTATGAGACGATGTCGAACCCGTCGCCACCGTCGAGCGTGTCGTTGCCGCCCCGCCCGTCGAGCACGTCTTTGCCGCCGCCGCCCTGCAGCAGGTTGACGCCGGAGGATCCGATGAGCGTGTCGCCCGATGCGCTGCCGAGCGCGTTCTCGATGCTGACGAGCGTGTCGCTGCCATCGCCGCCGGAGGCCGTCCCGGCCCCCAGGTTGACGGTGACCGCGCTGACGGCGTCGGCGTAGCTGGCAGTGTCGGTGCCGCCGCCGCCGTCGAGCGTGTCGTCGCCGCCGCGGCCGTTCAGGGTGTTGTTCGCAGCGTCGCCGGTGAGCGTGTCGCCGAAGCCCCCGCCCACGATCGCTTCGAAGCCGCTGAGGGTGTCGTTGCCGTCGGCGCCGCTGGCCGTGCCGGCGAACAGGCTGACGGTGACCCCGCCGCTGGCCGACCGGTAGGCGACGGTGTCGAAGCCGGCTCCGCCGGACAGGGTGTCGTTGCCGAGATGTCCGCCGATGAGGTCGTCGCCCGCGCCGCCGGTGATCGTGTCGTTCGACTGCGAACCGTAGACGCCTTCGATGCGCACCAGGGTGTCGACGCTGCCGTCGGACACGGTGACGGTGCCGGTGGCCATCGCCGCCGTGATCGACAGGGTCGTGTTGCGGTAGTCGGCCAGGTCGTTGCCGTCGCCGCCGTCGAGGATGTCGTTGCCGCCCATGCCGCGCAGGAAGTTGACGCCCGCATCGCCGACGAGGGTGTCGGCGAACGCGGAGCCGATCACGGCCTCGATGCCGGACAGCGTATCGTTGCCGGCACCGCCGCTGGCGGTGCCCGCGAGCAGGTTCACCATCACCGCGGCCCCGGCCGTCCGGTAGTCGGCGAAGTCGAAGCCCGCGCCGCCGATCAGGGTGTCGTCGCCCGCGCCCCCGTCGAGCACGTCGTCGCCACCGAGCCCGTCCAGTGTGTTGGCCTGCGCGTTGCCGATCAGCGTGTCGGCGAATTCGGAGCCGATGACGGCCTCGAAGTTGCTCAAGGTGTCATTGCCCGCGCCGATGGCGACACCGCTGGCGAGATCGACGGTGACACCTGCAGCGGCGTTGAAATAGTCGACCGTGTCGAACCCGCCTGCGCCGTCGAGCACGTCGTCGCCGCCGTTGCCGCGCAGCCGGTTGGCGTCCGCCGTGCCGATCAGGGTGTCGTTGAACGCCGACCCCACGGCGTTCTCGATGCTGATCAGCGTGTCGGCGCCGTCGGGACCGGTCACCACGCCGGTGGCGAGGTTCACGGTGACCGCCGACGCAGCCAGCGTGTAGGCTGCGGTGTCGCTGCCCGCGCCGCCTTCGATGCGATCATTGCCGCCGCCGCCCGCGAACTGATCGTCGCCGTCGCCGCCGATGAAGGTGTCGGCGAAGGCAGTCCCGAAGACGCCTTCGATCCCCAGCAGTTCGTCTGTGCCTTCACCCTGCACCGTCAGTGCCGCCATCGACACCGTGATCGCGCCGAGCGCGTTGCGGTAGTCGGCGAGGTCGAACCCGGCACCGCCGAACAGGAAGTCGTCGCCGGGTCCGCCTTGCAGGAAGTCGATCCCGCCGCCGCCGAACAGGACGTCGTCACCTTGCAGACCGACGAGTGTGTCGACCCCGTTCAGCCCCTGGATCCGATCCGCCCCGGCGGTGCCCTGGAGTGTCTCGCCCGCTGCGGTGCCCACGATGAATGCCATCGATGCCTCTCCTGTCGGTGATGATGATGGAGCCCGCGCAGGTGCCGATGCTGGTTCTGGTGCTGGTGCTGCCGGGCACTGGTTCAGACATGACTTCCATCGCCGATCATGCGCCCCCGGCGCGGCCCTTGCAATGGGGCGCGCGGCGCACAACGGGTTGCCCGACGCCGCCGCCGGCCGCGCGCCGGACCGCCCGGCGCCGGGCCCCCCCCGAAGCGGTGCCCGGTGTCAGACGACCAGCGCGTGACCCGTTCCGAGCGCGGCGGCGAGCGTGCCCACCAGACGCCGGGGGTGGGCCGCGCCCGCGGTATCGGGGCCGTCGCGCAGGCGCCCGAGATCGGGGAGCGCGGTCAGCTGGATGCAGCGGTAGCCCTCCAGCCGCGTCAGCCGCTGCGCGAGCTCGTCGGGATGGCAGTCGCCGGGCACCGAGGCCAGCACGACCGTGTCGCCGTGCCGCCCCGCCCAGGCGCCCTCCACCGTACCCCGGAGCGCGGCGATCAGATCGAACAGCGCCTGCAGGTGCTGCGGATCGGCGTGCCCCGACGACGCGAGCAGCGCGGCCTGGACGGACGGCGCGGCGGCGGCGGACGGTGCGTTGCGCGCAGTGCAGACGGCCTGCAGCAGATACGTCGACATGGGGCGTGGGCTCGTGGCGTTGGGCGGGCGTGCGTGAAGCACCACCTTAGCAACCGCCGCGCGGGGCGCGCATCATTAGGACTGACGATCCAAGGAGTGTTCACTATGACTTCCCCAATGCCCGACGCAGTCGATCTCTTCGTGATCGGCGCCGGCTCCGGCGGCGTGCGCGCCGCCCGCATCGCCGCCGCGCACGGCGCCCGTGTCGCCGTCGCCGAGGCGTTCCGCGTGGGCGGCACCTGCGTGATCCGGGGCTGCGTGCCCAAGAAGCTGCTGGTGCTGGCCAGCCGGTTCGCCGACGACTTCGCGCTGGCGCCCTCGTTCGGGTGGACGCTCGACGGCGCCCGCTTCGACTGGGCCACGCTGCGCGACGCGAAGGAGCGCGAGATCACCCGCCTGGAGGGCGTCTACGCCCGCAACCTCGCGGCCTCGGGCGTGAGCCTCGTGCGCGGCCGTGCGGGCCTGGCCGGGCCGGGCCGCGTGGCGCTCGACGACGGCCGGGTGGTGCAGGCCGGCCGCATCCTGATCGCCACCGGCGGGCGGCCGTTCCGCCCGGACGTGCCCGGCGCCGAGCTGGCGGTCACCTCCAACGAGATGTTCGACCTGCCGGCGCTGCCCGCGTCGATCCTGATCGTCGGCGGCGGCTACATCGCGGTCGAGTTCGCCTGTCTGCTGCAGCGCCTGGGCGTGCGCGTGACGCTCGCCTATCGCGGCGAGCGCATCCTGCGCGGCTTCGACCACGACCTGCGCACCCACCTGTCCGAGGAGATGGCGCGCGCCGGCATCGACGTGCGCACCCGCTGCGACCTGCAGGCGATCGCGCGCGACGGCGACGGATACGTCGCGCGGCTCTCCGACGGCGCGCACCTCGGCTGCGGCCTCGTGATGCTGGCCACCGGTCGCGTGCCGAACGTCGAAGGCCTGGGCCTCGAGGCGGCCGGCGTCGCGGTCGACGCCGCCGGCGCGATCCGCGTGACCGACGACTCGCGCACCACGGCCGCCGGCATCTGGGCGATCGGCGACGTCACGAACCGCATCGCGCTGACCCCGGTGGCGATCCGCGAAGGACACGCGTTCGCCGACACCGAGTTCGGCGGCCGGCCCTGGACCTGCGACCACACGAACGTGCCGAGCGCGGTGTTCGCCACGCCCGAGATCGGCACCGTGGGCATGACCGAGGAGGACGCGCGCGCGCGCGTCGGTGCGGTCGACATCTATCGCACGAGCTTCCGCCCGATGAAGGTCACGCTCTCCGACATCCCCGAGCGGATGCTGATGAAGCTGGTCGTCGACGCGACCACCGACCGCGTGCTGGGTGTGCACGTCGCCGGACCGGACGCCGCCGAGATCATCCAGATGGCGGGCATCGCGGTGAAGATGGGCGCGACCAAGCGACAGTTCGACGACACCGTCGCCGTGCACCCGTCGGCGGCCGAGGAGCTGGTAACGATGCGCACGAAGGCGGCCTGATCGCCGCGGGTCGCAGGCGCGCCGTCATGGGCGAGCCGCCGGAGGTGCGCCGTCGGAGGCGCACCTTCAGAAGTGCCGCCTGCGCATGTGCGCCGCCAGACGGGCACTGCCGGAGGGGCGCCTTCAGGTGCGCGGCCCCGGCACGGGCTCGGCCTCCAGCAGCGCCGCCACGTGCGTGCGCAGCTGCTGCGGACTGATCGCCTCCAGGGGCACCGGCGGCCCGACGTGCAATCCCACGCGGCTCCACACGCCGCGGCGGAACGGACGCGACATCGCCGCGCCTTCGATGCGCGAGAAGAACGAGCCCCACAGGTTCAGCAGCGCCATCGGCACCACCACCGGTGCGATGCCTTCGGCGCGGGCGCGCGCGACGATGCGCGCGACGCCGCCTTTGAACTCTGCCAGCGCACCGTCGCGGGTGATGGCGCCCTCGGGGAAGATGCCCAGCAGGTCACCGTCGCGCAGCACCTGGTGGGCGGCCTCGAACGCCGCCGCGTACACCTCGGGATCCTCGCGCTGGGGTGCGATCGGAATCGCCCTGGCCAGCCGGAACAGCGTGCCCAGCACCGGCATCGCGAAGATGCGGTGGTCCATCACGAAGCGGATGGGCCGCGGGCTGGCCGCCATCAGCAGCAGCGCGTCGATGAAGCTGACGTGGTTGCACACGACGATGGCCGCCCCGCGCTCGGGGATGTGCGCGTCGCCGCGCACGCGGAAGCGGTACATCAGCCGCGACACCACCCAGGCGGCGAAGCGCAGCAGGTACTCGGGCACCAGCAGGAACACGTAGAGCGCGACGACGGCGTTGAGCAGTCCGGTGATCAGCAGGATCTGGGGCACCGTCAGGCCGGCCTTCAGCAGCGCGCCGGCCAGCACCGCGCTGGCGATCATGAACAGCGCGTTCAGGATGTTGTTGGCCGCGATGATGCGTGCGCGGTGCGTCGGCTCGGCGCGCAGCTGGATCAGCGCGTACATCGGCACGCTGTACAGACCGGCAAACGCCGACAGCAGGAACAGGTCGGCCAGCACGCGCCAGTGGGCGCCGACCGACAGGAACGCCGCCACGCCCAGCACCGGCCCCGGCGGCACCGCGGCGAGCGCGAAGTACAGGTCGATCGCGAACACGGTCATGCCGATCGCGCCCAGGGGCACCAGCCCGATCTCGACGTGCCGGCGGCTGAGCATCTCGCAGGCCAGCGAGCCCAGGCCGATGCCGACGGAGAACACCACGAGCAGCAGCGACGCGACCTGCTCGCTGCCGTGCAGCACCTCGCGCGCCAGCACCGGGAAGTTCGACAGGAACGTGGCGCCGAAGAACCACATCCACGAGATGCCCAGCAGCGAACGGAACACGACGACGTTGCCGTGCGCCAGCCGCAGGTTGGCCCAGGTCTCGACGAACGGATTCCAGCGGATGCGCAGGCCGGGGTCGGTGGCCGGCGCGGGCGGCACCGCCTGCGACACGAGCCGCCCGAGCACCGCCAGCGCGCAGCAGGCCGTCGCCACCCAGACCGGCCCGCTGCCCGGCACCGCCACCAGCAGCCCGCCCGCGACGTTGCCCAGCAGGATGGCGGCGAACGTGCCCATCTCCACCATGCCGTTGCCGCCGGTGAGTTCGCGCTCGTTCAGGTGCTGCGGCAGGTAGGCGAACTTCACCGGGCCGAACAGCGTCGAATGCACGCCCATCAGGAACGTGCAGGCCAGCAGCACCGGCACGTCCGCGCGCACGAAGCCCCAGGCGGCCAGCGCCATGATGCCGATCTCGAGGGACTTCACGAACCGGATCAGCCGCGTCTTGTCGTACTTGTCGGCGAGCTGCCCGCTGGTCGCCGAGAACAGCAGGAACGGCAGGATGAACAGCGCGCCGATCGCCAGTCCGGCCAGCGCAGGCGGCAGCCAGGCCACCTGCAGCTGGTAGGTGATCATCACCGTGAACGCGAACTTGAACAGGTTGTCGTTGCCCGCGCCCAGGAACTGGGTCCAGAAGAACGGCGCAAAGCGGCGCTGCCCGAGCAGCGCGAACTGGCTGGAGGGCTGCGGCGCGCGGTCGTCCATGGTCCGTGCGCCGGCCGATCCGTCAGGCCAGCACCGAACCCAGCGCCCGGCGCAGCTCGTCCTCGCTGCGCCCCGAGCGCGCCGCGTAGTCCTTCAGCTGGTCCTCGCCCACCGGCCCGACGTTGAAGTACTGCGCCTGCGGATGCGAGAAGTAGAAGCCGCTGACGCTCGACGCCGGGTGCATCGCATAGCTCTCGGTGAGGGTGATGCCGAGTTCGTCGCAGCCCAGCGTGTCGAACAGCGCGCGCTTGACCGTGTGCTCGGGGCACGCCGGATAGCCCGGCGCGGGCCGGATGCCGCGGTAGCGCTCGGCGATCAGCGCGTCGGTGTCGAGCGACTCGTCGGGCGCGTAGCCCCACAGGTCCTTGCGCACGCGCTCGTGCAGGCACTCGGCGAACGCCTCGGCGAGCCGGTCGGCGATCGCCTTGAGCATGATCGACGAGTAGTCGTCGAGCAGGTCGGCGAACTCCTTCTCCTTGCGCTCGATGCCCAGGCCGGTGGTGACCGCGAACATGCCGAGGTAGTCGGCGATGCCCGACGGCCGGCCGTCGATCGTCTTCGGCGCGATGAAGTCCGCCAGGCACTTGTTGTCGACGCCCTCGCGCTTGGCCGTCTGCTGGCGCAGGTTGCGCCAGGTGAACGCCACGGTGCTGCGGGTGTCGTCGGTGTAGACCTCGATGTCGTCGTCGTTGACCGTGTTGGCCGGCAGGAATGCGACCGCCGCGTTCGCCGTCAGCCAGCGTCCGTCGATCACGCGCCGGAGCATCGACTTGCCGTCGGAGAACACACGCCGCGCCGACTCGCCCACCAGTTCGTCGTTGAGGATCGCCGGATACGCGCCATGCAGATCCCAGGTCTGGAAGAACGGGCCCCAGTCGATGTAGCGGGCGATCTCGGCAAGGTCGAAGTTGCGGAAGTGGCGGCGCCCGACGAACTTGGGCCGCGGCGGATGCACGTGCGCAACCGGGTGCGGCGCCTCGCCCGGATGGTCGTCGGCGGGCATCGCCCAGGCGATGCGCGGCTTGTTGGCACGCGCCTCGGCCAGCGTCACCAGGGTCGGGCCCTTGCGGCCGGCGTGCTGGGTGCGCACGCGCTCGTAGTCGGCCATCAGCTCCTTCAGGTAGGCCGGGCGCGATTCGGGCGACAGCAGGCTCTGCGCCACCGGCACCGAGCGCGAGGCGTCGGGCACGTAGACCACCGGGCCGGAGTAGTGCGGCGCGATCTTCACCGCGGTGTGCACGCGCGAGGTGGTGGCGCCGCCGATCAGCAGCGGGATCCTGCGCTCCCGGAAATACGGGTCGCGCTCCATCTCGCGCGCCACGTACTGCATCTCCTCGAGCGACGGCGTGATCAGGCCCGACAGGCCGACGATGTCGGCACCCTCGGCCTTGGCGCGCGCGAGGATCTCGGCGCAGGGCACCATCACGCCCATGTTGACCACGTCGAAGTTGTTGCACTGGAGCACGACCGACACGATGTTCTTGCCGATGTCGTGCACGTCGCCCTTCACGGTGGCGACGACGATCCTGCCCTTCGACGCGACGTCCGCGCCCTGGCCGGCCAGCATCGCCTTCTCGGCCTCGATGTGGGGCACCAGGTGCGCGACCGCCTGCTTCATCACGCGCGCGGACTTCACCACCTGCGGCAGGAACATCTTGCCCGCGCCGAACAGGTCGCCGACCACGTTCATGCCGTCCATCAGCGGCCCTTCGATCACGTGGATCGGCCGCCCGCCGTCGGCCAGCACCTGCTGCAGCGCCTCTTCGGTGTCCTCGGTGATGAAGGTGGTGATGCCGTGGATCAGCGCGTGCGCCAGGCGCGCCGCCACCGGCTGGCTGCGCCACTCGAGGTTCTCCTCGCGCTTCGCCCCCCCGGCCTTCAGCGTGGCCGCGAACTCGATCATGCGCTCGGTGGCGCTGCGCCCGGGTTCGGCCGCGGGCACCCGGTTCAGCACGATGTCCTCGGCGCGCGTGCGCAGTTCCGGATCGAGCTGGTCGTACACGCCGATCATGCCCGCGTTGACGATGCCCATCGTCATGCCCGCACGGATCGCGTGATACAGGAACACGGTGTGGATCGCCTCGCGTGCCGGGTCGTTGCCCCGGAAGCTGAAGCTCACGTTCGACACGCCGCCCGACACGTGCGCATGCGGCAGGTGCTGCCGGATCCAGCGCGTGGCCTCGATGAAGTCGACCGCGTAGTTGTCGTGCTCCTCGATGCCGGTGGCGATCGCGAAGATGTTCGGGTCGAAGATGATGTCCTCGGCGGGGAAGCCGACGGCCTCGGTCAGCAGCCGGTAGGCGCGCGCGCAGATCTCGGTCTTGCGCGCGAAGGTGTCGGCCTGGCCCTGCTCGTCGAAGGCCATCACGATCACCGCCGCGCCGTAGCGCCGGCACAGCCGCGCCTGGCGCAGGAA
This sequence comes from Pseudomonadota bacterium, assembly GCA_029779755.1. GTDB lineage: Bacteria > Pseudomonadota > Gammaproteobacteria > Burkholderiales > Burkholderiaceae_E > Quisquiliibacterium. The sequence goes on along the minus strand of JAKOZZ010000116.1, from coordinate 22,700 downwards.
CTCCGCCTCGCCCTCCTTCAGCGAGATCGAGTTGACGATGCACTTGCCCTGCACGCACTTCAGCCCGGCCTCGATCACCGCCCACTTCGAGCTGTCGATCATGATCGGCACGCGGGCGATGTCGGGCTCGGACGCGATCAGGTTCAGGAAGCGCGCCATCGCCGCGGCCGAGTCGAGCATCGCCTCGTCCATGTTGACGTCGATCACCTGCGCGCCGTTCTCGACCTGCTGGCGGGCCACGACCAGCGCCTCGTCGTACTGGCCGTTCAGGATCAGCCGCGCAAAGGCCTTGCTGCCGGTGACGTTGGTGCGCTCGCCGACGTTCACGAACAGCGACTGCCCGTCGACGTTGAACGGCTCCAGACCCGACAGGCGCAGCGCCGGCGGACGCTGCGGCACGACCCGCGGCGGCAGCGACTGCACGGCCTGCGCGATCGCCGCGATGTGCTCGGGCGTGGTGCCGCAGCAGCCGCCCGCGACGTTGACGAAGCCCGCGGCGGCGAACTCGGCCAGCAGCGCCGACGTGACGTCGGGCGTCTCGTCGAAGCCGGTGTCGGACATCGGGTTGGGCAGCCCGGCGTTCGGGTACACGCACACGAAGGTGTCGGCGATCTTCGACAGCTCCTCGACGTACGGACGCATCAGCGCGGCGCCCAGCGCGCAGTTCAGGCCGATGGTGAGCGGTCGCGCGTGGCGCAGCGAATTCCAGAACGCCTCGACCGTCTGGCCCGACAGGATGCGTCCCGACGCGTCGGTGACCGTGCCGGAGATCATCACCGGCAGCCGCGCGAGGCCGGCGGCTTCGCGTTCGGACTGGATCTCGTCGATCGCGAACAGCGCCGCCTTCGCATTGAGCGTGTCGAAGATCGTCTCGACCAGCAGCACGTCGACGCCGCCGTCGATCAGCCCGCGCGTCTGCTCCGCATAGGCGGCGCGCAGTTCGTCGAACGTGACGTTGCGCGCACCCGGGTCGTTGACGTCGGGCGAGATCGACGCCGTCTTGGGCTGCGGGCCGAGCGCGCCGGCAACGAAGCGGGGACGGTCGGGCGTCGAGAACCGGTCGCAGGCCGCGCGCGCCAGGCGCGCCGACGCGACGTTCATCTCGTACGCGAGGTCGGCCAGCTTGTAGTCGGCCTGGGCGACGGCGGTGGCCCCGAAGGTGTTGGTCTCGATCAGGTCGGCCCCGGCGGCCAGATACTGCTCGTGGATTTCCCGGATGACCTGCGGGCGGGTGATCGACAGCAGTTCGTTATTGCCCTTCAGGTCGTGCCCGAACCCGGCGAAGCGCGCGCCGCGATAGTCTTCTTCGGTAAGCTTGTAGCGCTGGATCATCGTGCCCATCGCGCCATCCAGGATCAGGATGCGGCGGGTGAGCAGATCGCGAAGACGCTGTTCGGTCGTGGTCATGAAGGTTCCTGCGGCAGGCATCGGCCCGTTTCGTTGGCCGAAACGCTCATTCTATCAATGGGTTACATCGGACCGTTGCGTTGGCCCGATCAATGGAGGGTTCTTCCGTGTCATATGTCTTCCCGCCGCCGGCGGTGGTGTCCGTGCCCGTGGCCGGCACCGGGCAGTCGTTTCCGGTGCGCCGCATCTACTGCGTCGGCCGCAACTACGTCGAGCACGCCAAGGAGATGGGATTCACCGGGCGCGAGCCGCCGTTCTTCTTCATGAAGCCGGCCGACGCGCTGGTCGTCGTCGCCGAAGGCAGCACGGGCGAGATGCCGTATCCGGCCGGCACCAGCGACCTGCACCACGAGATCGAGCTGGTCGCGGCGATCGGCAAGGGCGGGCGCAACATCCAGGCCGCGGACGCGATGGGCCACATCTACGGCTACGCCGTGGGGCTGGACATGACGCGGCGCGACCTGCAGGGGGAGGCCAAGAAGCAGGGCCGGCCGTGGGAGATCGGCAAGGGCTTCGACGCTTCGGCGCCGATCGGCCCGATCCGGCCGGCGGCCGCGTGCGGCAACATCGCCGACGCGGCGATCGCGCTGGACGTCAACGGTGCGACGCGGCAGTCCAGCCGCACGTCGAAGCTGATCTGGAACCTGGCCGAGATCATCGAGCACCTGTCGGCCTTCTGGGCGCTCGAGCCCGGCGACCTCGTCTTCACCGGCACGCCCGAAGGCGTCGCGGCGGTCGTGCGCGGCGACCTGATGGAAGGCCGGATCGACGGTGTCGGCGGCCTCAAGATCCGGGTGACCTGAACCCCTTCCGGCGCCATGCAGGTGGCGCCGATGCAACACCCGGTTCCGGACTGGCGGCGGCTGCCGCCCGTCGGTCGAAGGTCCCGGCATCGCAGGCCGATGTCCGACCATTCCGACCCATGTGGGAGAGCTTCGTTGCATCCATCGACGTCCGCACCACCTATCTGATCGGCGGTCTGGTCGGGTGGGTCGCAGCGGCCGCCGTCTTCATTCTGCGCAATCTGCACCGGCCGTCGCACTCGGCGGCGGGCAAGCTGGCGTGGTCGCTCGCGTTCTGCGCCACGACGCTGCTGCTGGCGTCGGTGCGGACCTCCATGCCCGGCTTCCTGGTGACGCGCACGATGCTGATCACCGCCGGCATCGGCACGATCCTGCTGCTCGCGGCGGTGCGCGCGCTGTACGACCGGCCCACGCCGATGGGCGTGCAGGCACCGGTGATCGGGCTGTTCGCGCTGACGGTGCTGCAGCTGCCCGACCCGCGCCATGCGCTGATCCTCGTGTTCGCCGTGCAGCTGATCACGAACGCCGCCGGCGCACTCGTCGTCGCCGGCGAGGAAGAGCCGCACGCGCGCGCCGGTCGCATCGGGCTGATCGCGGTGATGGTGGTGCTGGCGCTGGCGGGCGGCTTCCGGATGATCGACATGCTGCGCATGTCGACCGCCGAGGTCGAGGCGCTGGCGAACCGCACCGAGCCCAACCGCGGCCCGCTGGTGCTCGTGTATTCGTTCACCAGCCTGGTGGTGATGCTGGCCTACATCGGCATCGCGTACGGCCGGCTGCTGGCCGACGTGCGCCACCTGGCGAGCACCGACGAGCTGACCGGGCTGGCCAGCCGGCGCTACCTGTTCGGCCACGGCGAGCCGTGGCTCACCGCGCGGGGCCGGGCCGCACACTTCACCGCCCTGATGATGATCGACGTCGACCGGTTCAAGTCGATCAACGACCGCTTCGGTCACGAGGTGGGCGACCGCGTGCTGCGGCACGTTGCGGGGATCCTGCGCGATGCGATGCGCAGCGACTCGGTGCTGGCGCGCTACGGCGGCGAGGAGTTCTGCGCGATGGTGCCGGTGTCCGACCCGCACGAGGCCGAGACGGTGGCCGAGCGCGTGCGCGCGGCCGTGCAGGCGCGCCCGTTCGTGCTGGCCGGCGGCAGCATCGACGTCACGGTGAGCATCGGCCTGGCCTGCCACCGTCCGGGGCTCACGCTGCGCGAGGTGCTGCGCACCGCCGACAGCCGCGTCTACTTCGCCAAGGCGGCCGGCCGCAACCGGGTGGTCAGCGAGTATCCGATCCTCGAGGAAGCCATCGTGTGAACCGGTGCGGGGGCCGGCGCGCGCTCCCCGGGGGCGGTTCTGCGCTACCCTTTCGGCCCGCCTCCCACACGACGGATTCCCGCCATGGCCGACCACTTCATTGCCCCGCCGGCGCTGCAGCGCTGGGTCATCGACCTGTTCCGCGCCGCCGGCTCCAGCGAGTACGAAGCCCGGCTCACGGCGGAGCATCTGGTGGGCGCCAACCTCGCCGGGCACGACTCGCACGGGGTCGGCATGGTGCCGCGCTACGTCAGCTCGCTGCTGAACGACGAGCTGCAGCTGAACCAGCGCGTGACGATCGCGCACGACGCAGGCACCCTGGTGACGGTGGACGGGCGGCGCGGCATCGGCCAGTCGGTCACGCACCAGGCGATGGAGATCGCGATCGAACGCGCACGCACGCACGGCGTGTGCGTGATGGGCCTGAAGAATTCCCATCACCTCGGCCGCGTGGGCCACTGGGCCGAGCAGGCGATCGCCGCGGGCATGGCCTCGATCCACTTCACCAACGCGGTCAGCAACCCGCCGATGGTGGCGCCCTACGGCGGCGCGCAGGGACGCTTCCTGACCAATCCCTTCACCGTGGGCCTGCCGCGGCGCGGCGCCGAGCCGATCCTGCTCGACTTCGCCACCAGCGCGATCGCCCACGGCAAGGCGCGCGTGGCCTACAACAAGAAGGTGCCAGTCCCGCCCGGCAGCCTGATCGACGTGAACGGCCAGCCCACGACCGACCCGGCCGTGATGTTCGAGCCGCCCGAAGGGCCGCACGGCGCGCTGGTGCCGTTCGCCGCCCACAAGGGCTACGCGCTGGCCATGGTCTGCGAACTGCTGGGCGCCGCACTCACCGGCGGCGAGACGATGCACCCGGCGAACATGCAGATGAAGTACGCGATCTGGAACAACATGCTCGCGATCGTGTTCGACCTGGACAAGCTGGGCACCGGCGAGGCGTTCGAGCGCGAGGCCCGCGCCTTCGTCGCATGGGTCGAATCGGCGCGGCGCTCGGGCGCGGTCGACCGCATCATGATGCCCGGCGACCCGGAACGCCGGGCACGCGCCGCGCGTGCCGAAGCCGTGCCCATCGACTCCGGCACGCTGGCCCAGCTCGACGACGCCGCCCGGCAGGTGGCGGGCCGCTTCGGCCAGTCCCCCGGACCGCTGTCGGCACTGGAGCGCGGCTGCTGAAGCCGCACGTCCGGCTGGATACGATCGCGCAGGCGCGCAGCGACGATCGCGCACCTGCATTCCGACGCCCCTGACCCGCACCGCCCCGGAGGCCCGACATGTACCCCTTCACCTATCAACGCCCTGCAGCGCTGTCCGACGCGCTCGCCGCGCTCGCGGCCGACCCGGAGGCCAGACCCCTGTCCGGCGGCATGACCCTGCTGCCCTCCATGAAGATGCGGCTGGCGGCGCCGTCGCAGCTGATCGACCTTGCACGACTGCCGGAACTGCGCGGCGTCGAGGTCGAGGGCGGCGCGCTGGTCGTGGGCGCGGCGATGCGGCACGTCGAGGTGGCCGACAGCGCCGTGGTGCGTGCCGCCCTGCCCGCGCTGGCCGCGCTGGCCGGCGGCATCGGCGATCCGCAGGTGCGCGCACGCGGCACGCTCGGCGGATCGGTCGCCAACAACGACCCGGCGGCCGACTATCCGGCGGGGGTCCTGGCGTGCCGGGCCGAGGTGGTGACCGACCGGCGCACCATCGAGGCCGACGCGTTCTTCCAGGGCATGTTCACCACCGCCCTCGGCGCCGATGAGCTGATCACGGCGATCCGCTTCGCCATCCCGAAGCAGGCCGCCTACGAGAAGTTCGCGCAGGCGGCCTCGGGCTATGCGATGACCGGTGTGTTCGTGGCGCGCTACGACGACGGCGTGCGCGTGGCGGTGACCGGCGCGGCCCCCTGCGTGTTCCGCTGGACCGAGGCCGAGGCGGCGCTGTCGCGGCGCTTCGCGCCCGAGGCGGTCGCGCAGATCCGGCTGCCGGCCGACGGCCTGAACGCCGACCAGCACGCGCCTGCCGCCTATCGCGCCCATCTGGCGCACGTGATGCTCACGCGGGCGCTCGAGCGCCTGTGCGTCTGACCGACCCCACCGTCGCGCAGAGCGCCGACCGCACTCCGAAGGACCCACCATGCAGATCGATCTGACCGTCAACGGCGAAGCGCGCCGCGTGCAGTGCGCGGACAACACGCTGCTCGTCGACCTCATCCGCGACGACCTGGGGCTGACCGGCACCCACGTCGGATGTGACACCAGCCAGTGCGGCTGCTGCACCGTACACGTCGACGGCGAAGCCGTGAAGTCGTGCACGATGCTGGCCGCGCAGGCCCAGGGCACGCAGGTGCTGACCATCGAAGGACTCGCCGAAGGCGACGTGCTGCACCCGGTGCAGCAGGCGTTCTCGGCCTGCCACGGCCTGCAGTGCGGCTACTGCACGCCGGGCATGATCATGGCGAGCGTGCAGCTGCTGCGCCGGCATCCGCAGCCCACCGACGCGCAGATCGAGGAAGGGCTGGCGGGCAACATCTGCCGCTGCACCGGCTACGTGAACATCATCGCGGCCGTGAAGACGGCGGCCGGACTGATCGCCGCGGCGCGCAGCGACGCGACGGCCACGCACGGAGGGGCACGATGAACACGCCGAACGCCACGAGCCCGGTGACCCCGGAACCGGCCGCCACCGGCGCCGGCGCACTCGCGCCGGCCCGCCTGGAAGACCGCCGCCTCGTCACGGGACAAGGACGCTACACCGCCGACTGGAACCTGCCCCGCCAGCTCCACGCCTTCGTGCTGCGCTCGGACCGCGCGCACGCGCGGCTGCGCGCGATCGACACCGCGGCCGCAGCGGCGGCGCCCGGCGTGCACCTGGTGCTGACCGCCGCCGACGTGCAGGACGCCGGCTTCGGCCCGATCCCCGGCGGCAACCCGGTGGTGTCGCTCGACGGCAGCCAGCAGGTGAAGTGCCCGCTGCCGGTGCTGGCGACCGACCGGGTGCGGTTCGTCGGCCAGCCGGTCGCGATGGTCGTGGCCGACACGGCGCGCCAGGCGCAGGATGCCGCCGAGCAGCTGGTGGTCGACTACGAGGACCTGCCTGCGGCGGTCACGCCCGCCGCCGCGCGCGCCGAAGGCGCCACGCCGCTGCACGACGGCGGCGCGGGCAACGTGTCGTTCGTGTTCGAGAACGGCGACCGCGCCGCCGTCGACGCCGCCTTCGCGCGGGCCGCGAAGGTCTCGACGCTGCGCATGCACAGCCAGCGGCTGGTGGGCGCACCGATGGAGAACCGCTGCTGCCTCGCCGACTGGGACGTCGAGAGCGGCAGCGTCACGGTCTACACCCCCACGCAAGGCATGCTGGGCATGCGCGGCGCGCTGACCCAGATCACGAACTGGCCGGCCGACCGCATCGAGGTGATCGCGCAGGACGTGGGCGGCTCGTTCGGCATCCGCAGCGGCGCGTATCCCGAGCACGCGCTGGTGATGCTCGCGTCGCAGCGCCTGGGGCGTCCGGTGAAGTGGGTGGGCTCGCGCTCGGAGATCTTCGCCAGCGACTGGCACGGCCGCGCGCTCACGCTCGAGGGCAGCATCGCGCTGGACGCCGACGGGACCATCCTCGCCATCCGCTTCGAGAACGAGATCGACCTCGGCGCCTACACCTGCTACTGGCAGTCGTTCATCGGCAGCCGCAACATCACCGTGACGATGGGCGGCGTCTACCGCGTGCCGGCCCTGTATGCGCGCTCCACGCTCGTCTACACCAACACGGTGCCCGTGTCGGCCTACCGCGGCGCCGGCCGCCCCGACATCGCCTATGCGATCGAACGGCTGGTGGACCAGGCGGCCGCCGACCACGGGTTCGACGCGATCGCGCTGCGCCGGCGCAACTTCATTCCGCGCGACGCCTTCCCGTACACGACGGCCAACGGCACCGTGTACGACTGCGGCGACTTCGCCGGCGTGCTCGACAAGGCGCTCCTGCTGTCCGACCACGCCGGCTTCGCGGCACGGCGCGCAGCCAGCGAGGCGCGCGGGCGGCTGCGCGGCATCGGGCTGGGCTGCTACCTGGAGGCGTCGGGCGCCGGCGGCGCGCCCAAGGACGAGGTGACGGCCCGCTTCCGGGGCGACGGCCTGCTGCACGTGTTCGGCGTGACGGGCGGATCGGGCCAGGGACACGAGACCTCGTTCGCGCAGATCCTGTCCGAAGGGCTGGGCCTGCCGATCGAGCGCATCCACTATCACGCCAGCGACCCGAGCGAAGAGACCGTGGGCAACGGCACCGGCGGGTCGCGCTCGCTGTACGGGGCGGGCAGCGCGGTGAAGATGCTGGTCGGCGTGCTGATCGAGCGCAGCCGCGAGCACGCCGCGCAGGCGCTCGGGCAGCCCGAGGCGGCGCTCGAGTTCCGCGCGGGCGCCTGGCATGCGGGCGGGCGCAGCGTGAACCTGCTGGCGCTGGCCGACGAGCTGGCCGAGGCCACGCACGGCGCGCCCCATCACCCGATGGACTGCGCCGCCTCGTTCACCTCGGGTGCGACCTTCCCCAACGGCTGCCACGTCGCCGAGGTCGAGATCGACCCGGCCACCGGCGTCACCGAGATCGTCGACTACACCGCGGTCGACGACCTCGGCCACGTGGTGTCGCCGCAGCTCGCGCAGGGCCAGGTGCACGGAGGCGTGATGCAGGGCGCCGGCCAGGTCTTCGGCGAGCACGTGGTGTACGACGACGAGACCGGCCAGCTGCTGACCGGCAGCTTCATGGACTACGTGATGCCGCGGGCGGGCTGGCTGAACAGCATCCGCACCGACTACCACCTGGTGCCGACGCAGCTGAACGCCCTGGGCGCCAAGGGCGTGGGCGAGTCGGGGTGCTCGGGGTCGCTGCCGGCGCTGGTGAACGCGATGAGCGACGCGCTGCGGCGCGCGGGCGTGCCGCCGATGGACATGCCGTTCACGCCCGCACGGGTGTGGGCGGCGCTGCAGGCGCGCGGGCGCTGAGCGCGGGCGGCGCTCAGGCGCCGCGTGCCGCCGGCGCCGGCCGGCGCAGCCACGACAGCAGGGCCAGGGCGCACAGCACGCACACGGCCAGCAGCGCCGCGCCCCAGGCGAGCGCGCGTCCGTGGGTGGCCGCGACGATCAGCGTGGCGAACAGCGCGCCCACGGCCGACGACACGAAGCCGAAGAACGACGACGTGAACCCGGCGATCGGACCGTGCGGGTCGAGCGTCATCGCCGCCGAGTTGGCGGCGACGATCAGGAAGCCGATCGCAAACAGGAACACGAAGAACGACAGCCGGTAGGGCGTGAGGGCGTCCGCCAGCGCGAAGCCGACGATCAGGCTGCACGCGCCGATCATCACCGCGGTGGCGGCCAGTGCAGTGCGCACCGGCCCGAGCCGGGCGATCAGCCGGTGGTTGGCGGTCTGCCCGATGACGATGCCCAGCCCGTGCAGCGCGAACAGCACCGCGAACAAGGTGCCGGTGACCCCGAACTCGTGCTCGTAGACGCGCGGCGTGCCCGCCACGATGGTCAGCATCGTGCACTGCGCCACCGGCCCCAGCAGCAGGAAGTGCCGCGACTGCGGATGCGCCAGCACGGCACGCGCATTGCGCAGCAGGCCGGCCGGCTGCAGCGCGTCGCTGCGGCGCTGCTGCAGGGTCTCGGGCGCACGCGCCAGGATCGCGAGCAGCAGACCGCCGAAGCCCAGCATGCCCACGAATATGCTGCGCCACGACCCGCCCGCCTCGGCGATCGCGACGCCGATCAGAGGCGCCAGGATCGGCCCGAGGGAGAAGATGCCGGTGGCGATCGCCAGGTTCTGCGCCAGCTTCGGCCCGCTGAACAGGTCGCGCAGGATGGCGCGCGCCACCACCGGGCCGACGGCGGCGCCGAAGCCCTGCACCGCGCGGCCGGCCAGCAGCACCTCGATCGTCGGCGCGACCAGGGCGATCGCCGCGCCGGCCAAGTAGATGACCAGACCGGTCGCGATGGCGGGCCGGCGGCCGAACCGGTCGGACAGCGGGCCGAACACGATCTGGCCCAGGCCGATGAAGCCGATGTAGAGCGTGACCGTGGCCGAGACCGCGGCATGACCGGCGCCGAAGTGCGCACGCATCGGCGTGAAGAACGGCAGCGTGATGTCGACGGAGAACGCACCGATCGTCAGCAGCAGACCGCAGTAGAACACCAGCGCACGTGCGCCCATCGAAGCTCCCCGTGGGATGCACCCGGGCATCGGACGCCACGGGCAGAGCGCGAATGCTACCGGGGTTCGATCGGGCCCCTCAGGCGAGCGCCAGGCACACCACGCCGCCGACGATCAGCACGGCGCCGGCGAGCCGGCGCGCGAGCTCGCCTTCGCTGAGCAGGCGCGCGCCGAGCACTGCCGCGATCAGCATCGACACCTCGCGGGCCGGCGCGACGTGACTCACCGGCGCCATCGTCATCGCCTGCAGCACGAGGATGTAGCCCAGCGGCGAGATCAGCGCGATCCCCACCACCGGCCGCCAGGACTGGCGCAGCGTGTCCTTCAGGCGGTCGCGCCGCACGAGGGCGGCGGGCGTCAGCAGCACCGCCCGCGCGGCATCCGACATCCAGTAGAACAGCAGGGGCGCCGCCCCCAGCACCCGCACCGCACGGCCGTCGGTCACCGTGTAGCAGGCGATCAGCACGCCGGTGATCGCGCCCCAGACCAGGCCGGCGCGCACGCGGTCGAGCGCGGTCGCGGCGGGATCGGCGCCCGGCATCGGAACCGCCGAGGCAGGCACCGGTGACGCCGCTCGGCCCGAGGCAGCGGATGCCGACACGCGCGCGCCTGCGCCACGCCCGCGCGCGCGCCACAGCCGCCCCACCATCGCCCAGCCGCCGGCGATCGTGAACGTGCCCGCGACGATCAGCGCCAGACCGAGCAGGGACAGCACCGTGGCCGGCTCGCCCAGCCACACGATCGCGACCAGTGCAGAGAGCATCGGCCCCACGCCGCGCGCCACCGGATAGACCACCGACAGGTCGCCGACCCGATAGCCGTGCTGCAACGCGAAGAAGTACGCGACGTGCAGCACGCCGCTGGCCAGCACCGACCACCAGACGGCGGCACTCAATCCGCCGAGGGTGTCGCCGTGCAGCAGCAGCGCGGCGGGCGCGTACGCCACCGCGCCGATCGCTGCCGTCAGCCAGGACAGGCTGGCGGGATCGGCCTGCGCGCGCTTGAGCCACAGGTTCCAGGTGGCGTGCAGCACCGCGGCAACGAGCACGAGCGCGAGGGCGGAGGCGGACATGGTGCCGGCGAGTGTTGCACAGGCCGGCGTGACAGGCGGGCACGGCCGGCGGGTACGACCGGCACGTACGACCGGCGACCACCGTACGGCGCGTGCATTCCGTCACGCCCCGTTTGTCGGCGGCGTTTACGGGGCGGCGCGCGCCGGCGACACCTCGACGCCAGGCGTGCAGACGTAACGCCTTGTCGCACAACGCATTCCGTCCGCCTGGCACGCTTATCGCATCACGTTCTCGAAAATGAGAATACCGACTCCTGCCCGGGACCACGAGAGCGCCACACCATGACCAAGATCAAGACCCTCGCCGCCGCCGCGCTGATCGCCGGCACCTTCGCCGCCCCCCTCACCGCAGGCGCCGCCCCCGTCGGCTTCAACTTCTCCGCGCCCAACGGCGCGTTCGTCGGATCGGGCAACTCCAACAGCTACGTGCAGTCGAACGGCGGCGTGACGCTGACGGTCACCGGCTGGCGACTGACCAATGCCGGCACCTTCGTGCAGGCATCCGTGAAGCAGAACGGGGCGGGTCTGGGCGTCTGCGACATCGGCAGCTGCCCGCTCGGCGTCGGCGAAGCGACCGACAATTTCGGGCAGGACGACTTCCTGCTGTTCAGCTTCTCGACGCCGGTGGACCCGGTGTCCGTCGGCATCACCGGCATTTCGGTGCCCGTCTTCGGCGGCTACTTCGACACCGACGTCAGCTACCTGGCGACGAACGCGCTGCCGCCGCTGACCACGCTGGCCGCGCTGGGCGCGCTCACCAACAACAACGGCGGCACCGTGTCGGGCCGCTCGGTGGCGATCGACGGTGACGTGGCCGTGAACACCCTGCTGTTCGGCACGCGCGCCGGCCAGGCCGACGACCGCCTGCGCGTGTCGTCGCTGACCGGCGAAGCAAAGGTGCCCGAGCCCCTCACGCTGGCACTGTTCGGCGTCGGCATGGCCGGCATCGCCGCCGCGCGCCGCCGCAAGGGCTGATCCACGGCCGCTCGGCGCGGCGGAACCGCGCCGAGCGGGGCACGGGGCTTCAAACCCCGCGCATCTTCGCGTTGACCGTCTCGATGTCGAGCCCGACGATCTTCTTGTAACCGGCGGCGATGTCCTCGAGCTCCTGCTGCGAGGCCACGTCGTGCACGTGCGCAAAGCCGTCGGGCGCACGCTCCTCGAACACCTGCATCACGTAGTCGGGTCCGTGGCCGCGGTTGGCCAGTACGATCTGCGCGGTCTTCGGCAGCCGGTCGGCCTCGTAGCGCAGCAGCGCATCGGGCGCGCCGGCCGCATCCGTGCCGGCCAGCTGGTCGGCAAGCACGCGGGCATCGAGGATCGCCTGCGTCGCGCCGTTCGAGCCGATCGGGTACATCGGGTGCGCCGCGTCGCCCAGCAGCGTCACCCGGCCATGCGTCCAGCGCGGCAGCGGATCGCGGTCGACCATCGGGAACTCGAAGATCTTCTCGGCGCCCCGGAACAGCGCCGGCACGTCGAGCCAGTCCCAGGTCCAACGCGCAAACGCGTCGGCGAACACGTCCAGCGACACCTCGCGGTTCCAGTCGTGCTTCGGCGGCGTCGACCCCGGCACGCGCAGCTCGGCGATCCAGTTGATCAGCGAGCGCCCCTCGTCGGCCAGCGCCTTCGAGATCGGGTAGGTGACCAGCTTCTGGTTCGCGTGACCGGCCATCACCATGCTGGCGCCGGTGAGGAACGGCGCGCCCACCGTCGTGGCCCGCCACAGGATGCGCCCCGAGTAGACCGGCAGGCCTTCGTCGGGATAGAACTGCCGGCGCACCGCGGAATGGATGCCGTCGGCCGACACGATGACGTCGGCACGCTCGACGCGGTCAGAGCCACCGTCCGCCGGGCGCAGGGTGACGCTGCCGCGGTCGGGATCGACCGACACCGCCTCCCATCCGCTGGCCACCGCGTCGGGCCCCACGCGCTCGAGCACGGCCTTCAGCAGCAGCATCTGCATCTCGCCGCGGTGGATCGAGAACTGCGGCACCCGATACCCGGCCGCCATGCCGCGCGGCTCGCGCCAGATCAGCTGGCCGTGGCGGTTGAAGTAGCAGACCTCGGCGGTCTTCACGCCGACCTCGGCCATGCGGTCGAGCAGGCCGATCAGCGCGAGCTCGGCGACCGCGCTCGGCTGCACGTTGATGCCGACGCCCAGCGGACGCAGCGCGCGCGTCGATTCGAACACGCGCACCGGGATGCCGCGCGCGTGCAGCATCAACGCCATGGTCAGACCGCCGATGCCGGCGCCGAGGACGATCACGTTCATGTGGAGGCTCCGTGGGTTCAGGGGGGTGGGGTGGCGTCAGCGCACGCGCGCCGCCGTGCGCGTGCGCAGGGTCGGGCCCGCGGCGGCCGCAGGCGTCCGTCCGGGGCGGGCGCCGGCAAGCCGCACGGTGCGCGCGTCCTCGGGCAGGAACATGCGCTGGAGCAGGGCGATCAGCGTGCGCCGTTCTCCGGCGCCAAGCATCGCACTGGCGTCACGTTCCAGGCGGACGACGATGCGCTCGGCGTCGGCCAGCAGCGCACGGCCTGCGGCCGTCAGCGCGAGCCGCTGCGAACGGCCGTCATCGGGATTGGGCAGACGCGCGACGAGTCCGCGCTGCACGAGACGGTCCAGCAGCACGGCGAGGTTGGGGGCGGCGGTGTCGAGCGCGGCGGCGAGCCGCTTCTGCGTGACGCCCTCGTTGTGCCCCAGGGTGCAGAGCGCGGAGAACTCCGCAGGCGACAGGGCCAGCGCCTGCATGCGCTCGGCATACAGGCTCATCACGCGCAGGTAGACGCGCCGGCAGTTGTAGCCGACGAGGCCGAGCAGCAGCGACTGATCGAGGGCCGCGTCGGCGCGGCGCACGGCACGGGGCATGGACGACTCGACGGAAGACGGCGAAACTGATTATGGTGAGTAACCAATTTCGCCGTCAAGGCGGTCGTCGTCCGCCGTCGGGCTGATCGCCGTCGGGTGATCGTCGACGGCGCGGCATCGCGCGCCGTCACGCCCGGCTCAGAACTCGTCCCAGTCGTCGTCGTCGGTGCCGGTGCGGCGCGCCGGCTGCGCGGCCGCCTTCGGGGCGCCGCCCGACGCCGCGTCACCCCCCGATGCGCCGAACGCCGGACGCACGACGTTGCGTGCACGGTCCGGGCCGCGGCGTTCCGCGCCGTCCCACGCCGCGGTCGCGGCCGGCTCGGACGGCGCCGTCGCAGCGGATGCGCGCGTGCGCTCCGTCGACGCAGCCGCCGGGGCCGTCGTCTCGATGCCCGGCCGGGGCTGCGGCGACGCGGCGGACGCGGTCGAGGCCTTCGGCGTCGAAGCGGGCTTCGAGGTGGAAGCGGACGTGCTCGGGGACATCGGCACGTTCGGTGATCCCGGAGCGTTCGGAGACGTCGATCGGGTCGCAGACGGGGACGCGGAGGCCCCGGCCGCCGCCGGCGGGGACGTGCCGGTCGGTGCGGCGGCGAAGCCCGACGCCGCCCCCAGGGACGCCTCGTGCGCGATCCGGAACACGGACATCGCCTCGACCAGCTGCTGCGCCTGCTGTCGCAGGCTGTCGGCGGCCGCGGCGCTCTCCTCGACCAGCGCCGCATTCTGCTGCGTGTTGCGGTCCATCGCCGAGATCGCCTCGCCGGCCTGCACGACCCCGGTGGTCTGCTCCTCGCTGGCGCTGCTGATCTCGCCGACGATGTCGGCCACGCGGCGGATCGACGCGACGATCTCCTGCATCGTGTCGCCGGCCTGGTCGACGAGCACGGTGCCGTGCTCGACGCGCTCCACGCTCGCGGTGATCAGCGCCTTGATCTCCTTGGCCGCGTCGGCGCTGCGCTGCGCGAGGCTGCGCACCTCGGAGGCCACCACCGCGAAGCCGCGCCCCTGCTCTCCGGCGCGCGCGGCTTCCACCGCGGCGTTCAGCGCAAGGATGTTCGTCTGGAAGGCGATGCCGTCGATCACGTTGATGATGTCGGCGATCTTCTTGGAGCTGTCGTTGATGCCGCGCATGGTCTCGACCACCTGGCCGACCACGTCGCCGCCGCGCCCGGCCACCGTCGAGGCCTCCAGCGCCAGTGCGCTCGCCTGCCGCGCGCTGTCGGCGTTCTGGCGCGTGGTGGCGCCGAGTTCCTCCATGGACGCCGCCGTCTCCTGCAGCGCGCTGGCCTGCATCTCGGTGCGCTGGCTGAGGTCCTGGTTGCCCTGGGCGATCTGCGCGGACGCGGTCGCGACGCTGTCGGCGTTCTGGCGCACCCGGCCCACCACCCGCGTCAGGCTGTCGCCCATCGAATCGAGCGCGGCGAGCATCTGACCGATCTCGTCGCGCGCCGTCACCGGCGCCTTGACGGTGAGGTCGCCGTCGGCGACGGCGCGCGCCACCCGCAGCGCTGCCTGCACACGCACGAGGATCCAGCTGCGCGTGTACCAGAGCGCGAGGATCGCCGCCGCGCAGACCAGCGCCGCCGCGCCCAGCACGCCCATGAACCAGGCGCGACGCGACGCCTCGGCCGCCACCACGGCGTCGTGCGTGCGCCGGTCCACCAGGCTCAGGAACTCGTCCACCGGCTTCATGATGCGCGCCTTGAACTGGTGGTAGTCCTTGTCGTGCAGCAGCGTGCGCGCGCGCGCCATGTCGGGCTCGTCCTTGCGCGTGAAGCCGCCGGCGCCGTCGTCGTACTGCCCCTTGACCATGTTCATCGCGACGGTCTCGGTGCGCACCAGATCGTCGGAGTTCGCCTGCGCCTCCTTGAGCTTGGCGAACTCGGCCTCGGTGAAGCCGGCGTCCTTCATCAGCTGCTGCAGCGGCACGGCGGCGTCCTTGCCGCGCGGCGGCTCCTGGCCGGCGGCGCGGAAGTCCCAGTAGATCTTCTCGTACTCGGCCGGGCGGGGCGCACGGCCGTTGCGGATGTCGAGCACCTCGAGATACTGCTTCTCCCACATCGCGTCGCCCGTCACCACGTAGGTGCGCGCCAGGCGGGTCAGGTCGTCCGAGCTCTGGCGCAGCTCGTCGGCCAGCAGGTACGAGCGGTACCGCGTCTCCTGGGCCTGCGTGACCTGGTCGTCGGCACGCCCCATGTTGAACAGGGCGACGGCCAGCAGGCTGGCGCAGAGGAGGAAGACGGCGATCGCCGTCCCGAACAGTTGCTTGAGGGATGTCATCAGGCGCGCTCCT
Organism: Pseudomonadota bacterium; assembly: GCA_029779755.1. Lineage (GTDB taxonomy): Bacteria > Pseudomonadota > Gammaproteobacteria > Burkholderiales > Burkholderiaceae_E > Quisquiliibacterium. The sequence continues at coordinate 6,754 of JAKOZZ010000116.1, read as the reverse complement.
GTCTGTGGCATCCGGCGCGCCGACGGGGCGGATGCCAGACCTGCCGCGCGACCGGAGGATGGGGATCCGATGACGGGATCCCGGTACTCGGGAGAGTGTTCCCCCGGGATTCTCCCGGACGCGAGGGTGGCAACGCCCAAGGAAAAGGCCGGCAAAAGCCGGCCTTTTCGGATGCGCGCCGACGCGACGGTCTACTTCGTGTGCTTCTGGATCAGTCCCTTGGCGGCATCCAGCAGCTGCTTGCCGTTGAAGCCCTTGCCGTTCATCTCCTTCACCCACTCGTCGTCGACGAGGTCGGAGGCCCGGCGGAACGCCTCGTAGTCGGCCATCGTCAGCCGGGTGATCGTGTTCCTGCGGTCCTCCGCCGCCTTGCGTCCGGGCGGGTCGTTGCCTTCCTGGACCTTGCCGAGCCAGGCGGAGGTCTCGATGCCGGAGTTGGCGTCGATCACCTTCTTCAGGTCGGGCGGCAGTGCGTCGTACTTCGCCTTGTTCATCGCCATCACGAACGTGGTCGTGTAGAGCGCCGGCAGTTTCGGATCGAATTCGGCGTGGAACTTCGCCAGCTCGTGCACCTTCACCGACGGCACCACCTCCCACGGGATCACGGCGCCGTTGATCACCCCCTTGGACAGGGCGTCGGGAATCTGCGGCAGCGGCATGCCCACCGGCGTGGCCCCGAGCGAGGCCATCAGCTTGGTCGTCTGCCGCGTGGGCGCACGCACCTTGAGCCCCTTGAGATCGTCGATCGACTTCACCTGCCGGTCCTTCGTGTGGATCAGCCCGGGCCCGTGCACCTGCAGCGCGATCAGGTGGACGTCCCTGTACTCGTCCTTCGCGTAGGTCTGCACGTACTCCCAGAACGCGCGCGACGTGGCCTCGGCGTTGGTCATCATGAACGGCAGCTCGAACGCCTCGGTGCGGGGGAAGCGGCCCGGGGTGTTGCCCGGCAGCGTCCAGGTGACGTCGGACACGCCGTCGCGCACCTGGTCGAACAGGTTCGCCGGCGTGCCGCCGAGCTGCATCGCGGGGTAGCGCTCGAACCGGATCCGGCCGCCGGAATCCTTCTCGACCTTGTCCATCCACGCGTTGTGCATGTCCTTCCACACCGCCGAGGCGGGCGGCATGAAGGTGTGGAACTTCAGCGTGACGGTCTGCGCCCAGGCCGAGCCGGTCGCGGCAAGTGCCGCGACTGCCAGGCCGGTGGCCGCCACGAGGTGTCGGAAGGTCATCGTCGGTCTCCTTGGAAGGTGTCGCCCGACGCGGCCTGCACCGGGGCGCGGCGCGCCACGATCGGCCGGAAGGATCGGACGGTCACTGTTGCGAGCGGACGCCGGCGGCGTCAATGCGCGCTTACCCGGTGGGGCGCGCATGCCCAGGCACGAGTGTAGGGCGCGCCCGCACCGAGTGCAGGGCGCGCCCGCGTCGATTGGTTAGACTGGACGCCCATGACCGAACGCTCCGGCGGGCTGCGCGACTGGCTGCGATGCCCGTCGGTCGCCGCCCCATTCACCGATGACGCGCTGATCGGCGCGATGCTGCGCTTCGAGGCGGCGCTGGCGGCCGCCCAGGCCGACTGCGGGCTCGTCCCCGCCGCGGCGGCGCAGACGATCGCGGCCGTCTGCGCCGAGCACCGCCCCGACCCCGGTGCCCTCGCGCGCGCCGCGCGGCCCGCCAGCACCCTGGCGATCCCGCTCGTCCAGGGGCTCACCGAGGCGGTGGCCGCACGCGATGCGCAGGCGGCGGGGTTCGTGCACTTCGGCGCCACCAGCCAGGACGTGGTCGACACCGCCCTCGTGCTGCAGGCGGGCGCGGCCGGCGCGGCGCTGGCCGACCTGCTGCATGCGCTGGGCGACGCGCTCGCCGCGCTCGCCCGCGCGCACCGGGCCACCCCGATGCTCGGCCGCACGCTGCTGCAGCCGGCCGTGCCGATCACGTTCGGCTGGAAGGCGGCGTGCTGGCTGGGGCTCGTCCATCGCGGCGCCGACGGGCTGGCGCGGGCGCTGCGCGAGGCCGCCGTGCTGCAGTTCGGCGGCGCCGCCGGCACGCTGGCGGCCCTCGGCCCGCACGGCGACGCGGTCGCGCAGCGGCTGGCCGCCGGACTCGGCCTGTCGCTGCCCGACGCCAGCTGGCACGGTGCACGCGACCGGCTGGCACGGCTGGGCGCCGAACTCGCGATCCTGACCGGCGCGCTGGCCAAGATCGGCCGCGACGTCGCGCTGCTGATGCAGCCGGAGGTGGGCGAAGCCTTCGAGCCGACCGCCGCCGGGCGCGGGGGGTCGTCGGCGATGCCGCACAAGCGCAACCCGGTCGGGGCCATGCTGGCCGCGGAAGCCGCGCCGCGCGCCTCGGGCCTGGCCGCCGCCCTGTTCGCGACGCTCCCGAGCGAGCACGAGCGCGGCCTCGGCGGCTGGCAGAACACCGTGTTCCTGGTGGCCGACCTGTTCGACGCGGCCGGCAGCGCAGGCGACGCCGTGCTCGAGGTGATCGCGGGCCTGCGGGTCGCGCCCGCGGCGATGCAGCGCAACCTCGATGCACAGCGCGGCTTCGTGTTCGCCGAGGCGCTGGCCACGGCGCTGGCGCCCGCCCTCGGGCGCGGCGCGGCGCAGTCGCTCGCCGAGGCCGCCTGCGCGGCGGCGCAGGCCCGCGGCGGATCGCTGCGCGACGCCGCGGCGGCCGACCCGCGCATCAGCGGCGCGCTGGACCCGCGCGTGCTCGATGCGCTCTTCACCGCCCCCGCGCCCGGCGCGGCCGATGCGATGGTCGACCGCACCCTCGCCGCATGGGCCGCACGCCCGCGCGGGCAACCCGCGTGACGGCGCACGCCGCCGTGCGCACCGCCCGGCCCTCCAGGCCCACCTGACGGAGACCCCTTCATGCCTTTCGTGCACTGTGACGGCGCCCGCATCTACTGGCGGGTCGACGGCCGCCCCGAGAACCCTGCGCTGCTGCTGGTGAATTCGCTCGGCTCCGACCATGCGATGTGGGCGCCGGTGCTCGACGGACTCGTACGCGCGTTCCGGGTGATCCGGATGGACACGCGCGGCCACGGCGCGTCCGACGCGCCGGCCGGCGACTACACGCTGGAGCGGCTCGGACGCGACGCACTCGCGGTGGCCGACGCCGCGGGCGCCGCCCGCTTCCACTTCGCGGGGGTGTCGCTCGGCGGCATGACCGGCATGTGGATCGCAGCGCATGCGCCCGAGCGGGTCGACCGCCTCGTGCTCGCCAACACCTCGGCCACCGTCGACCCGACCGTCTACGACGCGCGCATCGCCGCGATCCGGCGCGACGGCATGGCGGCGGTGGCCGACGCGGTGCTGGGGCGGTTCTTCACGCCGGGCTACATCGCGCGCGCCACGCCGCACTACGCGACGGTGCGCGAGACCCTGCTGCAGACCGATCCCGGCGGCTACACGGGCTGCTGCGCGGCGATCCGCGACATGGCGCTGATGCCGCACCTGCCGTCGATCCGTGCGGCCACCCTGGTGATCGCGGGCAGCTTCGACCCCGCGACCCCGCCCGACCACGGCCACCGGATCGCGCAGGCGATTCCGGGTGCGTCGATCGTCGAGCTCCCGACCGCGCACTTCTCACACTCCGAGCGCCCCGGCCGCTTCGTCGACCTGGTGGTGCGCTTCCTGCAGGGCAGCGCCCGGCCGGCGCTGCCGGCATCGCGCCACACGCACGACACGCTGCGCCACGATGCAGGCCTGGCACGGCGCAAGGAGGTGCTCGGCCCCGCGTACGTCGAGGAACGGCTGGCCCGCGCCGAGCCGTTCACCGCCGGGTTCCAGGACTTGATCACGCGCTACGCCTGGGGCGAGATCTGGACCCGTCCGGTGCTCGACGACCGCACGCGCAGGCTGCTGGTGCTCGCCCAGACGCTGGCCCTCGGGCGGTGGGAGGAGTTCCGCCTGCACGTGGCCAAGGGGCTCGCGGCCGAGCTCGACGAGGCCGAGCTCGAGGAGCTGCTGCTGATGTCGGCGATCTACTGCGGCGTGCCGTGCGCGAACACCGCGTTCCATCACGCGCAGGAACTGCTGCGCGCGCAGGCGGGGTCCGCACCGCGCTGACGCGGTGCGCCCGACGGGAGACGGTCATGCGGAACCTCCTCGACCTGCTGGCGCGGGTCTGCGCGCTCCTCGGCGGCCTGGTGGTCGTCGCGATCACGCTGGTGACGACGGCGAGCATCGTCGGACGATGGCTGTTCGACACGCCGCTGTCGGGCGACACCGAGCTGATCGAGTACGGCATGGCGGTCGTCGTCGCCGCGTTCCTGCCGCTGTGCCAGTGGCGGCGCGCGAACATCATCGTCGACTTCTTCACCACGCGGATGTCGGCGCGCGGCCAGCGCGCGCTCGACCGCCTGGGCGCGCTGCTGATCGCGCTGATGATGGCGGTGATCACGTGGCGCACCGCGGTCGGCACGCTCGATCAGAAGTCGTCCGGCGCCACGACGATGCTGCTGCAGTGGCCCGAGTGGGTCGCCTATGCGCTGATGCTGCCCCCGCTGGCGCTCACCGCGGCGATCGCGCTGTACATGTGCGTGACCGGGCGCAGCGGCCAGCCCGACGCGCGGGAGTCCTGACATGGGCCCGCTGACGATCGCCGCGTCGCTGTTCGTGCTGATGCTCGCGCTGATGGCGGTGCGCATCCCGATCGCGGTGGCGATGTTCGTCGCCGGCCTCGCGGGCTACCTCGCGCTGGCCGGCTGGCTGCCGGCGATGAGCCACCTGAAGACCTACACCTACGCCCGCTTCTCCAGCTACGACCTGTCGGTGATCCCGCTGTTCCTGCTGATGGGGCAGTTCGCGACGCAGGGCGGACTGTCGCGCGCGCTCTTCCGCTTCGGCGCCACCGTGCTCGGCCGCTTCCGCGGCGGTCTCGCGATGGCGGCCGTGCTCGCCTGCGCGGCCTTCGGGTCGGTGTGCGGCTCGTCGGTGGCCACGGCCGCGACCATCGGATCGGTGGCCCTGCCCGAGATGCGTCGGCACGGGTATTCGGGCCGCCTGGCCACCGCGACCGTCGCCGCCGGCGGCACGCTCGGCATCCTGATCCCGCCGTCGGTGGTGCTGGTGGTGTACGCGATCCTCACCGAGCAGAACATCGCCAAGCTGTTCGCGGCGGCGTTCATCCCGGGCCTGATCGCGATGCTGGGCTACCTGGTGGCGATCGGCCTGTACGTGCGCCTGGTGCCCGGCCAGGCGCCCGAGCACGACGCGGTCGACCGCGCAGCCCTGTGGTCGAGCGTGGCGGGCGTGCTGCCGGTGCTGGCGATCTTCCTGATCGTGTTCGGCGGCATCTACGGTGGCGTGTTCACGCCCACCGAAGGCGCCGCGGTCGGCGCCGCGGCCACCTTCCTGACCGCGCTGGTGCGCGGCGAGCTCGACCGCGCGAAGGTGATGCAGGCGTTCTACGGCACGGCCGAGGCCTCGGCGATGATCTTCATGATCTTCCTGGGGGCCGACATGCTGAACTCGGCGCTGGCCCTGTCGCAGGCGCCCAACCAGCTGGCCGGCGCGGTGTCGGCGCTGAGCCTGCCGCCGATGGCGGTGATCGTGCTGATCCTCGTGTTCTACGTGCTGCTGGGCTGCGTGATGGACGAGCTGTCGATGATCCTGCTGACGGTGCCCATCTTCTTTCCGCTGGTGATGGGGCTCGACCTCGGCCTGGCGCCCGACGAGCAGGCGATCTGGTTCGGCATCCTCATCCTGATGGTGGTCGAGATCGGACTGATCGCACCGCCCGTGGGCCTGAACGTCTACGTGATCAACGGCATCGACCGGCAGACACCGATCGGCGAGAGTTACCGGGGCGTGGTGCCGTTCCTGATCAGCGACGTCATCCGCACGGCGCTGCTGCTCGCGTTCCCCGCCCTGTCGCTGACCCTCGTCCGAGCCATGAACTGACATGCAGCACCTGACGCCCCGCGAAGCCCACGCGTTCCTGCAGTGCACCCCCGACGCCCTGTTCGTCGACTGCCGCACCGACGCCGAATTCTTCTTCGTCGGTCACCCGGTCGGCGCGATCCACGTCGCGCTGCTCGAAGGGCCCGAATGGACACCGAACCCCCGGTTCGTCGACGAGGTCCGCAGTCTGGCCGGGCATGCGTACGACCGCCCGGTGGTGGTGATCTGCCGCAGCGGCCGCCGTTCGGTCGATGCCTGCAAGGCGCTCGAGGAGGCCGGGTTCCGGCAGGTGTACGACGTGCTGCACGGCTTCGAGGGCGACCTCGACGAACACCGGCAGCGCGGCAGGCGCAACGGCTGGCGGTTCGACGGGCTGCCCTGGGAACAGATGTAGTCGCCGGCCGCCGACGGTGGTCAGTGCAGCGTCACGGGCTGCTGCATCAGGCCTTCGAACTGGCTGAGGAAATCGTCGACCTCCTCGATCGAGGGTTCGCCCTCGATGAGTTCGGACACGTCGACGCGGAACTGCGAGGCCATCACGCCATCGATGAAGATCTCGCGGCGTGCCGTCTTGTCGACGATCTCGAAGCCGCCTTCGCTTCCCTCGATGTCCTTGAACTCGACGACGCAGTAGTTCGGGCTGTTGTAGATCATCTGCATGGCGTACCTCGTGGTGAGTTCTCCATCTGGTGTCGGCACGCGGGCTTTCAAGAAGCCCCCCGGGCCGACGACCGATCTGCACGGACCGACGAACGCCTGCTGCGCCACCGGATCCGAACCCCGACGACCCTTCCGGGGACGCCGCGCACAGCCCGTCCGGAAGGGCGCGGTCCGCGGTTCATGCA
>JAKOZZ010000279.1 GCA_029779755.1 Pseudomonadota bacterium | reverse complement strand
TCGTAGTGCAGCCCGGTGTCGCCGGCGCACGCCGGAACGATCGGCTGGGCGTGGATCGCGATCCGTCCCTCCAGCACCGCGTGGCGCACCGTCTCGACCCACGCGAGGTCGTCGCGATACGCGGCCACCGCACTGCCGGCCAGTTCGAGCCGGTGGAACCGTGCTGCCGACGCCGAAGCCGTCTGCTGTGCGATCGACAGTGCCGCCAGCAGGGACTCGGGATCCTGCCCGGTGCCGCGGCGCACGTCGACGACGCCGATCGAACAGCTCGCCACCAGCCGGCGGTCGGGCAGCGTCAGCGGCCGCGCCTCGGCCACGGCGCGCACGCGCCGCTGCAGGTCGGCATCGTCCGGCGACTTCGGCAGCATCAGCACGAAGCGGCCCGTGCCGATGTGCGCGACCAGGCGGGCCTCCTCGGCGAACTCGGTCTGCAGCAGCTCGCCGAAGGCCCGCTCGAACGCCATCAGCCGCGTGCGTCCGGCCAGGTCCGCCCAGCGCAGCGCGTCCATCACGGCCACCTCGGCCAGCGTCAGGCCCGTGCAGCCTTCGTTCGCGCTGCACGCGTGCAGCTGTGCCTGCAGCGCCCGCAGGTTGGGCAGGTCACTGACCTCGTTGGTCTCGGCCTGACGGCGCAGGCGCTGCGCCTGCAGCTGCCGCTCCTCGGACAGCGCGTTCAGGAACAGGGTGAGCGCCACGCCTACGGTCAGCAACAGCACGAACTGACCGAGCCCGGTCAGGTAGTCGATGTGCAGCGAGAACGGCTCGACCCGCACGCGCAGCGTGACGATCATCGCCACGCCGGCCAGCGTGATCAGGCCGCTCATGCGGCGTCCGGCGCTCACCGAGCCGATCAGCGCGCAGGCGAACAGCGGGAACATCAGGAAGGCGGCCAGCGCACCCGATGCGCGCGACACGGCGACGGCCACGCCCGCGGCGGCGAGCAGCACCGTGCCGATCAGCAGCAGGTGATGACGCTTCAGCGACTGCACGCCCCCCGCGATGCCCGCCATCGGGCAGAACCCCGAGCCGTCGCCCGGCATGCACGCCAGCCCGGTCCGCACGAAGACGAGCGCACTCATCGCTTCGACGGCCGCATAGGACGCGTACACCACCCAGGGATCGAGCGCCGCGGTCAGCGGGCCCGCCAGGGCCTGCACGCCGAACGCCGCAGCCAGCGGGGCCTGCACCAGGCACAGCGCGGCCAGCAGCTGGCCCGTCTGGATCAAGTGCGAGCGGATCCGGCCGGGCGCCCGCAGGCGCCGCAGCAGCGCGGCCGTGACGATCGGGGCGACGACCGTGGCGGCCACCATCCAGGCGATGCGCTCGAATCCGGCACCCGAGAAGTAGCCGCAGGCGACGATGCCGGCGATCCCGGGCAACAGCACCGTGTGGCCGCGGGTCAGCAGCCCGACCAGCATCAGCGAGGTCGGCAGCCACAGCAACGAGATCGCCGGATCGCGGAATCCGAGCACGTGCGAAGCCCAGGCCGCCGCGAACATCAGCGGAGCGAACATGATGACCGGGCGCCGGCCGGGAAGAGGTCGATTCGACATAGGGTCCGAGTGTGAGGAGGATTTCGGCCCGCGAAGCGTGAAATAGACCCATCGGAGCACCGCACCCGGCACGAACGGCGGATTCCGGCCGCCGAACGGCAGGGAGGGTCGGCTATATTCGCGGCTCACGCAGGGCCGACCGGGCCGGCGCGCAGCGCACGGTCGCCCGTGCCCCGACTACCAGGAGACGCCGCGATGGCAGCCATCGGTTTCAGGATCCTTCCCCGCATCGACACGAACCGGGCGCTGGTGGCGCTCTTCGAGGGCATCCCGGCCTCGATCATCAGCGACAACCTCAGCCGCCTGACCGGCACCTGGGGGCTGAGCCCGATGCACCGCCCGGGCACGGCGCTGCTCGGCACCGCCCTCACGGTGCGCGTGCGCAGCGGCGACAACCTGATGATCCACAAGGCGCTGCAGCTCGGCCGACCGGGCGACGTGCTGGTGATCGACGGCAACGGCTGCGTCGACCGTGCACTGATGGGCGAGATCATGAAGAACGTCGCGATGGCACGCGGCTTCGCGGGCGTGGTGCTCGACGGCGCCATCCGCGACAGCGCGGCGTTCCGCGAGGACGGCTTCCCCTGCTACGCGCGCGGCGTGTGCCATCGCGGCCCGTACAAGGACGGCCCGGGCGAGATCAACGTGCCGGTGAGCATCTCGGGCATGGTCGTGCAGCCCGGCGACATCGTCGTCGGCGACGACGACGGCGTGGTCTTCATCGCCCCGCACGAGGCCGAGGCGGTGGCGGCGGCATCGCGCCGCAAGCTCACCGAGGAGGCGACGACGATGGACGCGATCGCCCGCGGCGCCTACGACGACCGCTGGATCGATGCGACGCTCGCACAGAAGGGGGTGCCGCTGTGAGCGCCGCACCTGTCGCACGCGTCGTGCGCTTCGATTCGTGGGTCAATCCGGTCTTCGACGAACGCCTTCGCGCCGAAGCCGGCATCGAGCTCCAGGTGCACCCGATGCCGTCCTCCCAGGCTGCCGCGGAGGCAGCACTGAAGGGCGCGCACGTGTATCACGTGTCGGCCGCCAAGGACGAGATCCCGCCCTTCGCCTTCGTGACGCCCGAGCTCATCGCCGCCTGTCCCACGCTGCTGTGCGCCTCGTCGACCGGCGCGGGGTTCGACCCGATCGACGTGGCCGCCTGCACCCGTGCGGGCATCGCGGTGGTCAACCAGTCAGGCGGCAACGCGGTCTCGGTGGCCGAGCACACCCTGGGGCTGATCCTGTCGGTCACCCACCGGATCGCCGAGAGCGACCGCCGCCTGCGCACCGAGCGGGGCTTCTCCCGCGAGGACCTGACCGGCCGCGAGATCGCCGGCAAGACGATCGGGCTGGTGGGCATCGGCAACATCGGCCGGCGCGTGGCCGCGCTGGCGCATGCGTTCGGGCTGCAGGTGCTGGCCGTCGACCCCAACCTGAGCAGCGACGAGATCCGTCTGCGCGGCGCCGAGCCGGTCAGCCTCGACACCCTGCTCGAGCGCTCCGATTTCGTGTCGCTGCACTGCCCGCGCGACGCGACCACGCGCGGCATGATCGACGCGGCCGCCTTCGCGCGCATGAAGCCGGGATCGGTCTTCATCAGCACCGCGCGCGGCGGCATCCACGACGAGCGCGGCCTGCATCAGGCGATCGTCTCGGGGCGGGTCGCCGGGGCCGGTCTCGACGTCTGGGACCAGGAGCCGCCGCCGCTCGACCACCCGCTGCTGGCCTGCGACACGGTCGTCGCCACCTACCACACTGCCGGCGTCACGCATGAGGCGCGGCGCAACATGGCCGCCATCTCGGCCGACCAGCTCGTGCGCCTGCTGCGCGGCGAACGCCCGCCGCGGCTGATCAACCCCGAGGTGTGGCCGGCCTATGTGAAGCGTTTCGAGACGATCCTGCAGCGGCCGGTCGTCGATCACGGCTGACCGGGATCGCCCGGGCCACGGCCGATCCCCTACCCCATTTTTCTTCGAGGAGACCCACCATGAGAAGAACCGTCGTCAAGGCCCTCGCAGCGGCCGCCACCGCCGCCGCCGGCCTCACCCACTTCGCCGCGCACGCCGCGTACCCCGAGCGTCCGATCAAGTTCATCGTCGCCTACTCGGCCGGCGGCGCCACCGACGTGATGGCGCGCGCGATGGTGCCGTTCATGGAGAAGTACCTGGGCGGCGGCGCCAAGCTGGTGGTCGAGAACCGCACCGGGGCGGGCGGTGCGATCGGCTTCGGCCTGCTGGCGGCGGCGCCGGCCGACGGCTACACGATCGGCTTCATCAACACGCCGAACCTGCTGACGATCCCGATCGAGCGCAAGACACCGTTCACCTGGGAGAGCTTCGACCTGATCGGCAACGTCGTCGACGACCCGGGCAACTTCGCGATCCATACCGACAGCAACATCCGCTCGCTCGACCACCTCGCGACGCACGCCCGGGCACGTCCGGGCCAGATCACGGTGGGCACCACCGGCGTGGGGTCCGACGACCACCTCGCGATGCTGTACTTCGAGCGCATCGCCGGCGTGAAGCTGAACCACGTGCCGTTCAAGGGCGCGGCCGACGTGCGTGCCGCAGCGCAGGGCAAGCAGATCGACGTGGCCGCGGTGAACATCGGCGAGGCGATGCAGGCGATCAAGGGCGGCGCGCCCTTCCGCAACCTCGGGCAGATGAGCGCCCGGCGCACCGACCTGGCCAAGGACGTGCCCACGTTCAAGGAGCAGGGCTACGACATCGAGATGTCGTCGCTGCGCGGCATCGCGGCACCCAAGGGGCTGCCGGCCGACGTGCGCGAGCGGCTGGTGAAGGCGGTCGCCCAGACCACCAGCGACCCCGAATTCCTGAAGGTCGCCGCCGGCCTGTTCACGCAGATGCGCTACCTCGGCCCGGACCAGTACCGCACCGTGCTGCGCGACACGGAGGCGCAGTTCCGCAAGCTCTGGACCGAGATGCCCTGGGGCGACAAGTAATCCGCAGGGGCGCGGCGGCGGCTCAGCGCGCCTTCATCAGGTGGACCGCGGCGTCGAGCGCTTCGACGTCGTTGACCCCCAGCATGGCGAGGTCGCGCGAGATCTCCTGCGTGAGCAGGTCGATCGCGTGCGTGACGCCGGCGACGCCGCCGACCGCCGCCGCATAGGCGAACGGGCGCCCCACGAACACGCAGCGCGCGCCCAGCGCGAGCGCCTTGAGCACGTCGGTGCCGCGCCGCACCCCGCTGTCCATCATCACCGGCAGGTCGGGGCAGGCGGCGACGATGGACGGCAGCACACGCAGCGGTGCCACCGCACCGTCGAGCTGACGGCCGCCGTGATTGGACACGATGATGCCGTCGGCCCCCGCGTCGCGGGCGATGCGGGCGTCGGCGGCGCTGAGGATGCCCTTGATCACCAGGCGCCCGGGCCAGATGCTCCGGATGAAGCGGAAGTGCGCCCAGTTCAGGTGGCCGCGGTCGGAGAAGTCGCGCGCAACGTTGCGCGACACGATCGGCGCGCCGCGGGTGGCGTAGTTGTTCTCGAAGTGCGGCATGCCGTGGCGCAGCAGGGTGCGCAGGAACGTGCCGAACAGCCAGCGCGGATGCGTGATGCCGTCCCAGAACAGCCGCGGCGTCGGGCGCAGCGGGGTCGAGAACCCCGTGCGCACGTTGTTCTCGCGGTTGGCCGACACCGGCGTGTCAACCGTGATCACCAGCGTGCGGAACCCGGCCGCGGCCACGCGTTCGATGAGGGCGCCGATGCGCGGCTCGTCACCGGGCAGGTAGGCCTGGAACCAGGTGCCCGGGCAGGCGGACGCCACCTCCTCCAGGCGGATCAGCGACGAGCCGCTCATGATCATCGGCACGCCCGCGTCGGCCGCGGCGCGTGCCAGCACCAGGTCGCCCCGATAGGAGGACAGCGCGCAGATCCCCATCGGCGCGATCCCGAACGGCGCGCTCCAGGTCTTGCCGAACAGCGTGCACTGCGTCGAACGCCGGGAGATGTCGACCAGCACACGCGGCACGAACGCGTGCTCGTCGAAGGCCTCGCGGTTCGCGGCCAGCGACCGGTTGGTCTCGACCGCGCCCGCGATGTACCCGAAGATGGGCCGCGGCAGGTGCCTGCGCGCGGCCGGCTCGAAGTCGTCGAGACTGAGGATGCCGCGCAGGCGCGCGGGCAGCGCTGCGCTCAACGCGCGGTCCACCCGCCGTCGATGACGAGCTCGCTTCCGGTCATGAACGACGAATCGTTGGAGGCCAGGTACAGGATGCCGCGCGCGATGTCCTCGGCCACGCCCATGCGTCCGAGGGGATGCGACGCCGCCATCATGGCCGCGATGTCGTCGGCCGGCACGCCGCGCTTGACCATCGCGCCGGCCACGCTGTTCTCCGCGCCGCGCGCCATCTCGGTGTCGATGATGCCGGGATGGACCGAGTTGCAGCGGATGTTGTAGCGCAGGTGCGCGGCCTCCATCGCCGCGGCCTTGGTGAACAGGCGCACGCCGCCCTTGCTCATGGAGTACACCGAGCTCTGCGGGGAGCCCACCAGCCCGGCGATCGAGGACAGGTTGACGATGGACGCGCTGTCGGCGTCCTTCGGGCGCAGCTTCATCGCGCGGAACGCCTGGCGGGTGCCGAGCACGATGCTCTTCATGTTGACCGCGAACAGCGCGTCGATGTCCTCGTCGCGGAAGTCCTCGATGCTGCCATGACGGTAGATGCCGGCGTTGTTCACCAGGATGTCGAGCCCGCCCTCGCGTGCCACGGTGTCGGCCACCACACGCACCCAGTCTGCGTCGCGGGTGACGTCGTGGTCGACGTACCGCGCCTGTCCGCCGTCACGGACGATCTCCGCCACCAGCCGTTCGCCGTCGGCGGGCCGCATGTCGGTCGCGACCACCCGCGCGCCCGCCTTCGCGAGCAGGCGCGCCGTGGCGGATCCGATGCCGCCCGCGGCGCCCGTGACGATCGCCACTTTTCCATCGACTCGGTTCAACTCGATTCTCCTCGCACGTCGTTGTAGCGGACGCCGAACGGCGCCTCGTGCGATCGATTATCACCGATCGGGCCGGCGGTGCAGGACTCAGCCGCACCCGTCCGACAGGTCGAGCGCCGGATTGCGCGCCGCGGTGCGCACGTCCATCAGGCCCAGCGCCGTGTGGAACAGATTGTCGTGCGACAGCGGCCGGTCGGCGCGCGACTGCAGGCAGTCGATCGTCGCGCCCGTGCGCCGCTGCATCGAGGCCGACAGCCACATCACCATCGGCACCCGCGTCTGCTGGTCGGGGGCGAGCGCGTACGGCAGCCCGTGCAGGTACACGTTGTTCTCGCCCAGCGACTCGCCGTGATCGGACACGTAGATCATCGCGGCGTCGCCCCGGCGGCGCTGCAGCCACGCGATCGTCGCGTCGAGCACGTGGTCGGTGTAGCGGATCGAGTTGTCGTAGGCGTTCACGAGCGCCGCGTTCGGACACTCCTGCAGCGCGTTGGTCGTGCATTCGGGCAGGAACGGCTTGTGCTGCGGCGGCGAACGGCGGTGATAGGCCGGACCGTGACTGCCCATCTGGTGCATCACGATGACCACGCCGCGTGCCGCGCGCCCCGGGTCGAGCGCCGCGATGCGCGCGTCGAGCCCGGCGAGCATCACCTCGTCGAGACACTCGCCGTCGGCACACAGCTTCGGCACGTCCAGCGTGCGCGTCTCGACGCTGGGCACGCGCGCGCACAGCCCCTTGCAGCCCGACTGGTTGTCGATCCACAGCACGGCGAGCCCCGCCCGCGCGAACACGTCGAGCAGGTTCTCGTGATCCTGCGCCGTGGCGCCGTACCCGACGCGCCCCAGGTGGGAGAACATGCACGGCACCGACACCTGGGTGTTGGTGCCGCACGAGCGCACGTTGCCGAAGTAGGCGATCTCGCCGGCCGCCTTGCGACGGGCCAGGTGGGGCGTGGTCTCGCGCGCGTAGCCGCCCACGGAGAAGTTCTGCGCACGCGCGGTCTCGCCCACCACCAGCAGCAGCACGGGCGGCGCCGTCTGCGCCGCGTACGACGGCCCGAGGCGCGCATCCTCGCCGACCGGCGCCAGCGGCAGGCGCGTGCGCGGAACACGCTCCGTCATCAGGCGACCGGTCGCGTACACGGTGTTCAGCGGATTGACCCGATAGCGCAGCTCCTTGTGGTTGCGCATCACCGACGCCAGCTGCTGGTAGCCGAGCAGCAGGCACGCGACCAGCACGCACAGCGACACCGCGAAGGCCGCCAGGTTGCGCCACAGCTGCGACGCCCAGGGCAGCACCCGCACCGGCGTCCGGGCGAGCCACGCCAGCGGCGGCGCCATCACCAGCACCATCGACAGCAGCATCTGCCACGACATCAGGTCGCGCACCTCGGTGGCGTTGGTGTTCAGCACGTTGGACACCATCGTCGCGTCGATCACGATGCCGTAGGCCAGCATGAAGTGCGTGCTGCCCGCCGCGATCAGCAGCAGCAGCACGGCCAGCGGCCGGACGAGCCGGCGCCACGACAGCAGGCTGAGCAGTGCGAACAGCAGCGCGGCGATCATCACCAGCGCGACCAGCGCGAACCCGAGGCCGCGCAGCCCGGCGTGTTCCGGAAGCGCGCGGAACGACTGCCAGAACGGCAGGTTGCCCGCGGTCGCGAGCCAGCCGGCGAGCACCAGGTTCAGGGACAGCGGATTGCGACCGGCGCCTGCGGACCGGCCGGCGCCGGCGGTCATGCCCGCGCTCCGGTCGCGGGCCCGATGGGGTTCACGCATGCGGCATCTCTCGATGAGCGGCCGCCGGGCTCGGCGACGCGCGCGGATCCTGGCGTGC
This sequence comes from Pseudomonadota bacterium, assembly GCA_029779755.1. GTDB lineage: Bacteria > Pseudomonadota > Gammaproteobacteria > Burkholderiales > Burkholderiaceae_E > Quisquiliibacterium. The sequence continues at coordinate 4,371 of JAKOZZ010000279.1, read as the reverse complement.
GCGCCTTAAGAGCGCCTTAACGCAGCGGTGGTGGTGGTGGTGGTGGCGATGGTGGTGGTGGTGGCGGTGGTGGCGGTGGTGGCGGTGGTGGCGGTGGCGGCCAGCACAGCGCAAAGCGCGTGCGCCAGGGCGGCGACGGCGGCGACCGGTCGAATCGTGCGTGGTGCCAGTCGGCGATGCGCGCCACCAGCTTCAGCCCGATGCCCAGGCCGGCGGCCGAGCGCGCCGCACCGGCGTCGCCCGGCCCTGCACCCGCCGGGGTGAGATCCGTCTTCGTGCCTGAGCCTGAGCCAGCGTCTGCGCCCGCGCCCGCGTCGGCGTCGTCCAGCACGGACAGCTCGATCCCGGCGTCCGACTGCGCGACCGACACGCACACGCGGGTGCCCGCGGGCGTGTGGCGCAGCGCGTTGTCGAGCAGGTTGCGCAGCGCCAGCTCGAGCATCAGCGGGTTGCCGTGGACGACGGGACCGTGCGGCGGCGCCACGAGCTCGAGCTCGTGTCCGCCGTCGTGGCTGCGCTGCGCGAAGCCGGCCAGCACGGTCGCGGCCAGCGCCACGAGATCCACCGGCTGCGCGGGCACGTCGACCCGTCGCGCACGCGCCAGGTCGAGCAGCTGCGTGAGCACCCGGGCGGCGCCGTGCGACGCCTCGCGCAGCTGCGCCAGGGCCGCCGCGCGCTCGGCCGGCGCGGCCTGCGCGCGGCCCGCCGCCTCGGCCTGCAGCGCGATCGTCGCGAGCGGGGAGCGCAGCTCGTGCGCCACGTCCGACGCGAACTCGCGTTCGCGCTCGGTCTGCGCGTCGATCCGATCGATCAGTCCGTTGATGGCGTCGACGGTGATGTCGATCTCGGCGAACCGATGCTCGACCGACAGCCGCCCCTCGCCCGTCCGGTCGAGCGCCTGGATCTGCTGCGACAGCCGGTGCAGCGGCCTCAGCCCCCGCCGGATCGCCCACCACGACAGCAGCGCGACGAGCGGCAGCACGATCAGCGCCGGGCGTGCGATGTGCTCGGCGATGTCCCGGCCGAGGGCCTTGCGGTCGTCGAGGTCGATCAGCACCGCGACGCGACGGTCGCGCGCTGCGTCGTGCACGACGTAGCGCCGCCAGCGATGGCCGCCGTCGCGCGCCTGGACGGTGGAGAAGCCGGTGCCGTCGTCGCGCGGCAGCCGCCCGGCCAGGCCGTGACTGTCGTGCACCAGCGTGTCGCCGTGCCAGGCGAGCAGCGCGACGTCCTGCACGTAGCCGGTGCGGTCGCCCTCGGGGATCGCCGGGGGCGCGGAGATCGGGGCCTGCACGGCGTCGGCGCCGCGGTCAGCCCCGGCGCCGGGGCCTTCGGGGAAGACGAGCGCCAGTGCCGCCGCCGACACCAGCTGGCCGTCGGTGATCTCGTCGGCCTCGTGCAGGCCGGTGTAGTACGAGACCGCCACCAGCGTCATCCAGGCCAGTGCCAGCAGCCCGAACGACCACGACCACAGGTGCCGCGACAGCGCGGGGGCCGGCGGCGGCACGGCCCCGCGCATCACGCGTCGACCTTCGGCGCGAAGTAACCGACGCCTCGGATGGTGCGGATCAGCGCGTTGCCGAGCTTGCGGCGCAGATGATGGACGTGGACCTCGATCGCGTTGCTCTCGATGCGCTCGCCCTCGCCATACAGCGCGCTCTCGAGACGCGACTTGCTCAGCACCTGGCCGGCGGACTGGAGCAGCGTCATCAGCAGCGCGAACTCCCGGGCGCTGAGCGTCACGTCGACGCCCGCACGCCGCACGGTGCGCGTGGCCGGATCGACCACGAGGTCGGCGTGCCGCAGCACCGGACTCGAGCGGCCCGCACTGCGCCGCAGCGCCACCCGCAGCCGCGCGAGCAGCTCCAGGGTGTCGAACGGCTTGACCAGATAGTCGTCGGCGCCTTCGTCGAGTCCGGACACCCGGTCGGGCACGGCGTCGCGCGCCGTCATGATCAGCACGGGCGTCGCCGGGTCGGTCGCGTCCGTCGTGCCCGCCGGACGGGATGCGCGCAGGCGGCGCAGCAGTTCGGTGCCGTCGCCATCCGGCAGGCCGAGATCCAGCAGCACGGCGTCGAAGGACTCGGCGCGCAGCAGATCCCAGGCATGCGCCACCGTGCCGCGGATCTCGACCGCATACCCGCCATGCCGCAGCGACGCGGCCAGGCCGTCGGCGATGCCGACGTCGTCCTCGACGATCAGCACGCGCATTGCGGGCCTCGGCGCCGGGGTTGCGGGCGATCGTCGCGCATCGGTCGGCCGGTGCGGGGTCGGCGGTGGTCGGTGGGCAGCGGTCGGCGGTCGCCGGACGGGCGCCCGCTTCAGGTGCCGACCGGTCCGCCATCCACCCGTCGGATGGCCAGCGTCGCCGAGCGCGGGCGCCCGTCGGGGCGGTGGTCGGGCCAGTTCGACACCGACCGCGGCCGCGCCGGGTCGACGCCGACGGCGCCGGCCTCGCCCGGATGCTGGACGTTGACGAACAGGGTGTTGCCGTCCGGCGTCATGCAGGCGCCGGTGATCTCGCAGCCCCGGGGGCCGGTGAGGAAGCGGCGTGCTTCGCGGGTGTCGGGATCGACGGCGAGCATCTGGTTGTTGCCGTAGATCGCGTGGTCGGTGCGCAGCAGCGCGCTCGGCGACACGTCGGTCTGCACCCAGATCACGCCGCGGCGGTCGATCATCAGGCCGTCGGGCGACGCGTACAGGTCGCCCTTCAGGTTGCCGCGCACCTTCTCGTCGGCATGCGCCGGGTCGCCCGCCAGCACGAAGGTCTCCCAGCGGAAGCGCTTCGCGGCGTGGTCGCCACCCTCTTCGGTCCAGCGCACGATGTGCCCGAACCGGTTGGGCGCGCGCGGATTGGCCGGGTTCGGCCCTTCGCGGCCAGCCGTGCCGCGCAGCGCATTGTTGGTGAGGGTGCAGTACATGTCGCCGGTGCGCGGGTGGCGCGCCACCCATTCGGGCCGGTCCATCCGGGTGGCGCCGACCTGGTCGCCCGCGGCGCGCGCGAACGTCACCACGTCGGCCTGCGACGCGAAGCCGTTGGCGGCGGTGAGCCCGTTGCGGCCATGGACCAGTTCGACCCACTCGCCGGTGCCGTCGGCGTGGAAGCGTGCGACGTGCAGCGTGCCTTCGTCGAGCAGGTCGCGGTTGGCGGCCCGGTCGGTCGGATTCCACGGGCGGGCGCTGACGAACTTGTACAGATACTCGAAGGTGCGGTCGTCGCCGGAGTAGATCGCGAGTCGCCCGTCGGGGCACACGACCGGGCACGCCCCCTCGTGCGAGAAGCGGCCGAGCGCGGTGCGCTTCACCGGCACCGACGCGGGATCGTACGGGTCGATCTCGACCACCCAGCCGAAGTGGTTCGCCTCGTTGCGGTTGCGCGCCATGTCGAAGCGCGGATCGGCTTCGCCCCAGCGGAAGGAGAAGCGCACCTTGGGACTGAGCTCGTAGCGCTCCTCCATCGGGGTCGGCTCGGCCGGCGGCTTGAAGTGGAAGCTGAAGTTCTCCTCGCAGGTGAGGTAGGTGCCCCAGGGGGTCCAGCCGTTGGCGCAGTTGTTGAACGTGCCGAAGCTCGAGCGCCCGTCGGGGCTGGCCGCGGACCGCAGCAGCGCGCTGCCGGCGGCCGGTCCGCCGACGCGCATGGGCGTGTTGGCGTGGATGCGCCGGGCGTAGGAAGATGGCCGCACCATGCGCCACTGGCCGTTCTCGAGCCGGATCTCCTGCACCGAGCAGCCCACCGACGCCTGCGACTTGCGCACCTTGGCCGCCGACCAGCCTGCCATGCCGTCCGGGAACAGCAGGTTGTTGTCGGGATACTCGTGATTCATCACGAGCAGACCGTGCGTGGAGGTCTCGCTGCCCAGCGGGAGCGGAAAGTAGTACATGCCGTCGTGGTGCGTGCCCGACTGCAGTTCCTGGTCCTCGGCGGTGTTCGACGCATCCCAGCGGAAGGCCGGCATGCCCCGCGGATCGCCGATCGGGTCGCCCCACGCGACCAGGACCTCGGCACGATACCCCTCGGGCACGCGCACGGCGTCGTCGGACGAGGGCGGGATCGACGCGAACCCGATCAGCGGCCCGCCGGCGCCGGGCAGCAGCGCACACGACGGCAGCGCCGCCAGCGGGCCCATGGCGGCCGCGCCCTTGAGCACGGTGCGACGCGCCGGATCGGCGATCAGGTCGGTCAGCGCAGGGTTGCCGCTGACGTTCGGGATGCCGCTGAACGGCTCGAAGAACCTGCTCATGTCCGGAGTCTCCTGGGGCGTGATGCGCCGCATGGTACCGACAGATCGTGCCGGCGCGGCGGTCGGCTTCCGTGGCCGCTCATCGCGCACGCCATTCGACGTCTCCATACCACGCGACGACCCGGCCGCC
>JAKOZZ010000079.1 GCA_029779755.1 Pseudomonadota bacterium | reverse complement strand
CCGTGAACCTTGCGTGCGGCGCGACCTCGTGACGCGCCGTGTCGCACTCGACCGCGCCAGCGTCATCGCATGGGTGACGTGGTGCGGGTACACGCTTGGCTGCGCATGGCCCATGTGGACAGTCGCGCCGTGGGTGTACGGCGCGGCGTGGCTCGCGTACGGCATGCTGGCCAAGCGCACCGGGTCGGCGCTGTGCGCAGGGGCGTCAGCCGCGTGTGTCTCAGCGCCGCTGTTTCGCATCGCCGTCGATGACCATGGCCTCGTCTGCACCGGGGCGGGGTACATCATCGCTGCGGCCGTGTGCATGTCGCTCGTGCTGCGGGACCCACCGGTCGACGCGTGGGGGCAGATGCCGAGCAAGCAGGCCGCATCGCTTTTGTGGCTTGCGACGACGGCGGCGAGCGCGTGGGGCCTGATGCTTGCGGATGTGGTCGCTTCGCTCGTGCGCGTGCTACCATAGCCGCATGGGCGCGGCAGAGACGAAGGCGCACAAGCGCGGTGCGAGGACTGACAGACCGACATCGGCGACGCTGGACGCGAGCAACTTCGCGGACGGCGGCGGCGTGCTCGTGCTGTGCGTCAGTGACGTGCTGACGAAGAACGACCGCTACGTCCGCACGAAGCACGGCACCGCCGAGTCGTCGCTGTCCAAGGCATACAAAGCCGCAGTCGCACGCGCTGCCCTCGGCGCCGGGTTTGTCCCGCCCATCAAGGTCGCGGCCAGCAAACTCCTGCGCACGAAGGCCGGCACCATCTACGGCGACAAGACCATCACCGCCGGGGTCTGGTCGCTCGAAGTCCTGTCCATCTGGCCGACGCAGCGCCACCTCAAAGACACGGCCGCCGACCTGGCGAACGGCGACAGCGACGCGCCGCTATCGATGGTCCGCGACGCCATGCAACGCGCCGGCATCATCGACGACGACATGCGCATCGTGTCCGACCGGACGTTCTCCATGTACATCAAGGACGAGCGCCGGACGGTCGCGCGACTGCGGCGACTCGACGCGACCGACGCGGCCCTGCGGCGCGGCCTCATCGACGATCTGCTCCGCGATGAAGAGTGGGTGAGACGACCGGGCTCTGCCGTGCTAGGCTAGCGTGACGATGCACGCACAAAACACGCACACCGGGGCCGACTCATGCGACCCCATCCCGCACACCCGCGCCATGCTCGACTACCTCCGGCGCGTCAGCATCCTTGAACCCTCGCGCTCCGGCGGGGGCGACCACTCGCTCCGTGCCAACCTCACCGGCCGCGACCCGATGATCTTCGGCGGTCGCCGCTTCCAACGCGACGGCCTGTGCGACCCTCGGCGCTCGATGGTCATCCGCCGCATCGTCCAGATCGGCGGATGGATTACTCGGCGCGACTGGTCCTACCGCGCCAACTACATCGACGCACGCGGCGCCGAGGTGTGCATGGGCATGGTGACGGCGTGAGTGATGCGCGACCGTGGACGGTGCACACCGGCGACTGCCGCGTGAGCCTCGGCGCGATGGAAGATGAAAGCGTTGACGCCATCGTGACCGACACGCCGTACGGCCTGTCCACGTTGCTCGACCCGTGGAACCTTGACCGCGAATCGCTGTGGCAGAAACTCACCGCGGGCAAGGCCGAACTACCCATCAAGACC
>JAKOZZ010000076.1 GCA_029779755.1 Pseudomonadota bacterium | reverse complement strand
GCCATCAGGCGGTGATGGCCGAGTTCCGGCCGATCCTGCGCGCACACGGCATCACCGACACGCAGTGGCGGGTGCTGCGCGCGCTCACCACCGCCGACGCGGTGCGCATCCGCCAGCTCGCGCAGCTCACGCTGATCAGCGGCCCGAGCCTCACGCGCATCCTCAAGTCCCTTGAGGAGCGCGGCCTGCTGGAACGCAGCGCGGAACCCGACGACCAGCGCGCTGCGCGCATCACGATCACGCCGGCCGGCCGGTCGCTGATCGAGACCGTGGCGCCGCATTCGGAGGCGCGCTACCAGGGCCTCGCCAACCGGATCGGCACAGCGGACCTCGACACCCTGTACCGGCTGCTGGCCGAGCTGCCGCAGCGGCTGGAGCGCACCCGGCGCTGACGTCAGCCGCCCCGGCGGGCACGTCCGGCGGGCACGCCGCGGGCGCCGGCGTCAGCCGCGTGCCGGCCCCAGCGCGGTGGCGATCCGGGCCTGCACGTCCGGATGCGCGAAGTTCTCGAGCATCAGCGGGGCCAGCGCACGCACGCGCGCGCCGAGCGTCGCGCCCGCATCCCCCTGACGCCACGCCCGCTTGCCGATCTTCAGGGCCACGGCCCGCTCGGCGAAGAAGCGCAGCGCCTCGGGCGCTTCGGTGTCGAACGCGGCGCGCGGCACGATGCGGGTGACCAGCCCCAGCGTCATCGCCTCCTGCGCGCCCAGGGTGCGCCCCGACAGGCACAGCTGCGCCGACTGCGCTTCGCTCAGCTTGTACATCAGCGCGCCGTGCACGATCACCGGGTACATGCCGAACCGGATCTCGGGAAAGCCGAACGACAGGTCGTCGGACGCGATCACGAGGTCGGCCAGCGTCATCAGCGTGCCGCCCGCCCCCAGCGCGCGGCCGTGCGCCATCACGGCCACCGGCAGCGGCGTGTGCGCGAACGCCTCGATCATCGCGACCAGCGCGTGCTCCTGCGTCTCGAGCGCCGCCGCGCCCTGCGCGAACTCGGCGATGTCGGCCCCGGCGCAGAAGCCGCGCGGGCCTTCGCCCGACAGCACGACGAGGTCGGTGCGTCCGGGGTCCGCGCGCGACACCGCTTCGGCGATGCCGGTCATCATCCCGGCGTTCAGGGCGTTGATCTTGTCGGGCCGGTTCAGGCGCACATGGCGCACGCGGTCGCGGTCCTCGACGACGACGAGCGGCGCGCTCATGCCTTGAACCCCAGCGAGCGCGCGATGATGTTGCGCTGGATCTCGCTGGTGCCTTCGCCGATCACGTACAGCAGCGTGTCGCGGTGGATGCGCCCCACCGGGTACTCGCGCATGATGCCGGCCCCGCCGAGGATGCGGATCGCATTCTCGCTGACGCGCACCGCGGTCTCGCTGGCGACCAGCTTCACCTTCGCGGCCAGCGCACCGTCGAGCTCGCCGCGGTCGACCTTCCACGCGCCGTGATAGACCAGCCACTTCGCGGCCTCGATGTCGGCGGCCATGTCGGCCAGCTTGTGCGCGATCGCCTGGTACTCGCCGATGCGCCGGCCCGCGACGATGCGCTCGTCGGCATAGCGGCGCGCGGCCTCGAACGCCGCCCGCGCCATGCCCAGCGCGTTGGCGGCGACGCCGACGCGGTTCTCGCTCAGCGAGTCGAGGATCACCGAGTAGGTGCCGGTGCGGTCGCCCAGCAGGCAGTCGTCCGGCACGAAGGCGTCGGCGATGTGGATCAGGCCGGTCTCCGAGCTGCGCACGCTCTCCTTCTTCAGCTTCTCGATCGTGAAGCCGGCGTTCGGCAGCTCGACGATGAACAGGCTGATCGCGTCCATCGTGAGCTCGGGGCTGGTGCGCGCGGCCACGAGCATGAAGTCGGCGATCGGTGCATTGGTGATGTACAGCTTGCTGCCGTTGAGCTTCCAGCCACCCGGCACCTTCTCTGCGCGGGTGCGCAGCGCGCGGATGTTGGAGCCGCCGTCGGGCTCGCTCAGGCCGAAGGCCGCGATCTTCTCGCCTTGCAGCGCGGGCTTGAAGAAGCGCTCCTTCTGGTCCGGTGTGCCGGTGCGCCAGATCGGCCAGATGCCCAGGTGCGTGTGCGCCGACCAGCTCGACGAGAAGGCCTGGCACACGACGCTCATCTCCTCGCGGATGATGCAGTCGGCGATCTTGTCCATGCCGCTGCCGCCGTCCGCCTCGGGATAACGCACGCCGAGCAGGCCCAGCGCGCCCCACTTGCGGAACAGCGCACGCGGAAAGACCTCGTTCTCTTCCGCCTCGTTCACCAGCGGTGCCATCTCTTCCTGCGCGAAGCGCCGGATCATCTCCCGCACCGACTCGTGCTCGGGAGAAAAACTGAAATCCAGGGCCATGGAGCCTCCTTCGATGTCTGCGTTCAGTGGGTTGCGTGTCTACGTGTTCGGGTGTTCGGGTGTTCGGGTCTCGATCGTCGGCGGTCGGGATTCAGGGCGCGGGCCGGCGCGGTGCAGCGCCGCCGGCACGGTGCGCGGCATCGCCCGCGCGGGTGCGCGTGTCGCTGCCGCCGGCCAGCGCACGACCGACCGCGGCGGCGCGTGCGCGCAGATCCTCGCCCAGCGCGGCGATGCGCGCGTCGGTGAGCTGTGCGCTGAAGCCGACGGCGCTCAGCGCCATCAGCGGGCGGCCGTCGGCATCGAGCACGGCGACCGACACCGTGGTCGCACCGAGCACGTATTGGCCGCTGTCGACCGCGTAGCCGAGCCGCCGTGCCGCCTCGACCGACGCCCAGTACTGCTCGAAGCTCGGCGGATCCTCCCAGCGCAGGGTCTTGAAGGCCTGCCGCAGCGCGGCCTTGGTCAGGCCGGAGTGCGCCGCCATGCAGCGGCCCAGCGCCGCGACGTACATCGGCAGCCGCTGGCCGATCTGCATGTGCACGCGCATCGCGGTGTCGCTCTCGGCGCGGTCGACGAGCACCACGCGATCGGCACCGGCGCGCTGCCAGAGCGTCACCGTCACCTGGTGACGCGCGGCGACGGCGTCCAGGTGGGGCCGCATCAGGCGCGCGTACGACGCCTGATCGAGCGCGCCCTTGGCCAGCTCGATCACGCCCAGTCCGAGCGCATAGGTCTTGGTGTCGGGGTCGAAGCTGACCATGCCCTCGTACACGAGGGTGCGCAGCAGGTGGAAGCAGGTGCTCGGATTGAGCTGCAGGTCGCGGGCCACGCGGCTGACCCCGGCACGCGTGCCGGTCTGGTTCAGGTAGCGCAGCACCGCGAGCCCGGCGCTCAGTGCACCGACCCGCTTGTCCGGCGGCGCTTCGCGTTCAGTCACAGGGCAGTCCCATCTCGCGGGCGATCGCGCGCAGCTGGATCTCCCAGCTGCCGACGGTGACCGGCGCGACCAGCGCGTCGAGCGCCAGCCGCATCGCCGGCAGCTCCTCGGTGAGTCCCCAGCCGCCGCCGACGTGCAGCGCCGTCTGCGTGACGCGCACGACCGCCTGGGTGGCGAACAGCTTGGCGGACGACACGTCGAGGATCAGGTCGCGGATCGGCACGCCGCTGTCCCACTTTGCGGCCGCATGGTAGGTGAGGTGCCGCGCGGCCTCGACGTCGACGTGCGCCTGGGCGAGCTGGAAGGCGATCGACTGGTTGGCGCCGATCGGCCGCCCGAACTGGTGCCGCACCGACGCATACTCGCGCGCCCAGTTCAGCGCGTTCTGCATGTGGCCCAGCCAGCGCGCCGCGACCATCACGCGTTCACGGTTGAAGCCGGCCATGATCTCGCGGAAGCCCGCGTCGACCCGGCGTGCCTCCGGCACGCGTACGTCGTCGAACGTCACCCGGTAGGTGGGCGCCGGCCGGTTCACGTAGGTCTCGATCTGCTTCGTGGTGACGCCCGGGCTGCGGCGGTCGACGGCGAAGAACGCCATGCCGTTGCGCCCCGAGGCACGGTCGACGCGCGCCAGCGTGACGAGCACGTCGGCGTCGCCGCCGAGGGTGATGAACGACTTCATGCCGTTGAGCACCCAGTGGTCGCCGTCGCGCACCGCCTCGGTCTTCAGGCCCGCGACGTCGTTGCCGGCCTCGGGTTCGGTGACGGTGATCGCGACCATGCACTCTCCGGCGATCACGCGGCGCGCGATCTCGCGCTGCTCGGGCGTGCCGTACTCGTACAGGATCGAGCCGGCGACGTTCTGCACCAGCACCGAGACGGCGAGATTGGGGTTGACCTTCGACATCTCCTCCATGGCGATTGCCTCCTCGTAGCAGCCGAGGCCCGCGCCGCCCAGCGACTCGTCGGCGGTGATGCCGATCAGGCCGGCCTTCGCCGCAGCCACGTAGAAGTCCCGCGGGAAGGTCTTCGTGCGGTCCGCCTCCTGCCAGCGCGGGCCGACCTCGCGCCGCGCGAATTCGGCGCACATGTCGCGGAACGCGACCCGGTCGACGGTGTTGACGGGGGTGCGGCGTTCAGTGGTGCTCACGGTCGGTGTCTCCTCGATGCGTGTGTTCGTCCCGGGCGGGAGCGTACCCGCATCGGAGCCGTGCGTTGTCTCGGCGGCCGCCGGACGCGTTCCAGGGCGGCCGCACGGGTCCGACCGCGCTGCTCCGACCGCGCGTTGACAGGCAGCCCCCGACGCGTCTACTCTTGTTTTCCATAGAGAATACTATTTCCTCACGCGAATGCGTGAGCACACTTCGGGAGACCCTGCATGCGGTTCGGACGGATCCTCGGTGCACTCGGTGCGGCACTCGCACTCGACGTGACACTGGCACTCGGCGGCGTCGGCACCGCGGCACACGCGCAGGCGCAGAACTTTCCGAACAAGCCGATCCGGCTCGTCGTGCCCTCCGTCGCCGGCGGCATCCTCGACACGGTGGCGCGCACCATCGCCACGAAGATGAGCGAGGAGTTCGGCCAGCAGGTGATCGTCGACAACCGGCCCGGTGCGGGCGGCGTGATCGGCAGCGACCTCGTCGCCAAGGCGCCCGCCGACGGCTACACGCTGGTGAAGCTGGCGACCAGCCATGCGATCAACCCGAGCATCTACAGCAGGCTGCCCTACGACACGCTGCGCGACTTCGCACCGGTCACCCAGACGGTGAATCTGAACAACCTGCTGGTCGCGCATCCGTCCGTGCCGGCCAACACCCTGCGCGAGCTGATCGCGCTGGCCAAGGCACGGCCGCGCACGATCACCTTCGGGTCGGCCGGCAACGGACAGTCGAACCACCTGTCGGGCGAGCTGCTCAAGTCGATGGCCGGCATCGAGATCACGCACGTGCCGTACAAAGGCAGCGCCGCCGCCCTCACCGACGTCGTCGCCGGCAACGTATCGATGATGTTCGTCGACATCCTGTCGGCGCTGCCCCACGTGAAGGCCGGCCGCCTGAAGGTGATCGCCGCGACCGGCCTGACCCGGCCGCAGGCGGCCGCGGAGGTTCCGACGCTGCACGAATCGGGGCTGCCCGGCTTCAACGGCAACTCGTGGCTGGGCCTGGCCGCGCCGGCCGGCACGCCGAAGGAGGTCGTCGCGAAGATCAGCAGCACGGTCGCGAAGATCCTGCAGTCGCCCGACGTGCGCGAGAGCTTCCTGGCCCGCGGCGTGGAGCCGGTGGGCAGCACGCCGGAGCAGTACGGCGCCTTCATCGAGGCCGAGATCCCGCGCTGGGGCCAGGCGGCCCGGGCATCCGGCGCGAAGGTGGACTGACGTGTCCGCGCCGCTGCTCACCTACGACCGCTTCGAGCCCGGCCGCGTGCTGCGCAGCACCGCCGAGCGCGTCGACGACGCCCTGCTCGCGCACTGGCGCGCGCTGTACCCGCACGACCAGTGGGCGCCCGGCACCCTGCCCCTGGGGCTGGCCACCGTGCTGCTGATGCGCGCCTACATGCGCACCCTCTCGCCGCGTCCGCCCGGCAACATGCACGCCCGCCAGCAGCTGCGCCTGCACGGCGCCATCGGCGCCGACGACGACGTGGTCACCGAGTTCGAGTGCGTCGGCAAGGAGATCCGGCGCGAGCGCCGCTACGTCGACCTGGCCGTGCGCGGCACCACCACCGCCGGCCGGCTCGTGTTCGATGGCCGCATGTCCCTGATCTGGGCGGCCTGACGCCGTCGCCGTCATGAACCCCGACCGGCCCGCCCCCTCTGAACGAACCTCCGCCGAAACGACCGGAACCGCAATGACCGGAACTGCCCCCGCACCGCAGGCCGAGCCCCCTGGCGCGCTCGCCCCGGTCGCACTCACCGTCGACATGGCCGCGATCCTCGCCTATGCGGAGATCACCGGCGACTTCAACCCGCTGCACGTCGACCCCGCGTTCGCGGCCACGACCCCGATGGGCCGTCCGATCGCGCACGGCACGCTGTCGATGAACCTGATCTGGCAGTCGATCGCGGCCACCGTCGGCGGCACGCGCGCCGGGCGCAGCGAGATCGACATCCGCTTCGCGCGACCGGTGTTCGTCGGCGACCGCATCGAGGCCGGAGGACGGGCCATCGAGGGTGCCGCGGGGCGTTACGACGTCTGGGTGCGACGCGACGACGGCACGCACGTGATCGAAGGCACGGCGCAGATCCCGGCCGGCTGAGCGCACCGGCCGCCCCGGCCGCCCGGGGTTCCCGACTGCGCCGGCCGCCTTGGTGGCCACCCCGCCCCGGGCGTCAGCGCAACGGGGTCGGGTGCTTGCGCCCCCCGCGCCTGCGCGCGGGCACGGGGCCCGCTGCGGACGCGGACGCGGGCGCGGATGCGGATGGGGGCGCGGATGCGGGCGCCAGCACGGGCGCGGATGCGGGCGCCGCGGCGGCGGCGGGCACCGGCGCAGCTGCGATCTCTGGTGCGGCTGCGATCTCCGGTGCGGGCCGGCCCGCACGCGCCGCCGCGGCGGCCGGCGCACGCCCCTGCAGTCCGTACAGCACGAACTTCATGTAGGCCGAGACGACCCGATCGGGGATCGCGCCGATTGCGTCGCCGCCAGAGGTGTACCGGAACGCAAGGTAGCTGCGCGCCGCCATCAGGATGTACGACACGACCTCGAGCTCGTCGTCGGCGTAGTCGGAGAACTCGCCCCGCCGCTGCGCATTGCGCAGGAAGCGCTGGTAGCCGCGCGACACCGCGTCGATGTGCGCCTTGTAGCCGCTGGGCGCGAAGCTCTCGGCCTCGTTGAGGATGCGGAACAGCTGGGGCGTGTCCTCGAGGAACGAGAAGAACGCGCGAAAGCTGCGCTCCTCGCGCTCGGCGAACCCGGCGCCGTCGACCGCGCTGTCGTGCACGTGGCGCAGCATGCGCTGGCCGACCTCGGGCAGCAGCTGGTCCAGGATGTCCTGTCGCGACCGGAAGTAGTTGTAGAACGTGCCTTGCGCAACCCCGGCGCGCTGCGTGATCAGAGCGATCGACGCCTCGGCATAGCCGACGTCTCCGACCACCTCGGTGGCCGCACGCAGCAGCGCGTCGCGGATGCGCTCCGACTTCTCGAGCCGCGACGAGGCGGTGCGCCAGTCAGCGACCGCCTCGTGCGACGCCGCACGCCGGCCCTTCGCCCGCGCGACGCGCACGCGCGCGCCCTCAGCCATGGCCCGCGCCTCGGTCACACATGGAGCGCACGTCCATAGGCGGCCAGCACCGACTCGTGCATCGCCTCCGACAGCGTGGGATGCGCGAAGACGGCCTGCATCAGGTCCTCTTCGGTTGCCTCCAGCGTGCGGGCGAGCGTGAAGCCCTGCACCAGCTCGGTGACGCCCTCGCCCACCAGGTGCGCACCGAGCAGTTCGCCGGAGCCCGCGTCGAACACGGTCTTGACGAACCCGTCGCCCATCCCGGCCGCCACCGCCCGCCCGTTGGCCGAGAACGGGAACCGTCCGATGCGCAGCACGTGGCCGGCGGCGTGCGCCGCGCGTTCGGTCAGTCCGACGCTCGCCACCTGCGGATGACAGAAGATCGCCCCCGGGATGCGGTCGGTGCGCGGAGGCTGGACGCCGGCGTGGCCGGCGATGCGCTCCACGCAGGCCACGGCCTGGTGGCTCGCGGCATGCGCAAGCCAGGGCGGGCCGGCGACGTCGCCCGCCGCATGCACGCCCGGCTGCGCCGTGGCGCCGAAGGCGTCGGCCACGATGAAGCCGCGCTCGACGGCGACCGCCGTGCCGTCCAGACCGAGGTCCTCGACGTTGCCGGTCACGCCCACCGACACCAGCATGCACTCGGCATCGATCGTCTCGCCGGCGCCGGCGTTGGCGTTGGCGTTGGCGTTGGCGTTGGCGTTGGCGTTGGCGTTGGCGTTGGCGTTGGCGTTGGCGTTCGCGCCCGCCTCCGCGTCCGCGCCGCGCAGGCGCACGCGGACCCCCGCGCCGTGCGTGCGTGCGTCCGCGAGCGTGCGCCGCGTCAGCACCCGCACGCCGTCGGCCTCGAAGGCGGCGCGCACGAACGCGCCCACCTCGTGATCCTCGCCGGGAAGGACCTCGTCGCGCATCTCGACGACCGTGACCTCCGTGCCGAGCGCTCGGTAGAAACTGGCGAACTCCATGCCGATCGCCCCCGCGCCGACCACCAGCAGCGAGGCCGGCACGCGCACCGGCGTCATCGCCTCGCGCGGCCCCCACACCCGGGCCGGATCGACGTGCGCCAGGCCCGGCAACGGACGCGCGCGCGCACCGGTGGCGAGCAGCACGTCCGCCGCGCGGAGCACGCGCTCGCCGCCCCCGGCAAGCTGCACGCGCACGCACACCCGGTCACGCGCTCCCGCGCGCCCGCCCTCGAGATCGAGCCGGGCATGCCCGTTCAGCAGGGTGACCTTGTGCCGCCGCAACAGCGCGCGGACCCCCTGGGACAGGCGGGCCGCCGCTGCGCGGGACTGCGCGACCGCTGCGGCCAGGTCGACCGAGACCGCACCGACCGACACGCCGAACCGTGCCGCAGCACGCACCGTGCGCAGCAGGTCCGCGGTGTGCAGCAGCGACTTCGTGGGAATGCACCCCCAGTTCAGGCACACGCCTCCGGGCTCGGCGCGCTCGACGAGTGCCGTGCGCAGCCCGAGCTGCGCCGCACGGATCGCCCCCACGTAGCCGGCCGGGCCCGCACCGACCACGACGAGATCGAACGCGTCCTCGGCCATCGGCTCAGCCCGCCGCGCGCGGCAGTGCCGCGAACGCCTGCAGCACCTGGCCGATGCCCGCCCGCACGGGGTCGTCGGCGAACGCCTCCAGCCGGTCGTACGCCTGCGACGGCACGCCGGTCTCGTCGCCGATGCGGCGGATCAGCGACGACACGGTGGCGCGGTCGTAGGAGAAGTCCACCACCGTCATGCGCTGGTCCTGCACGATCTGCGTACCGTCGGCCAGCTCGGCCTCGATCACGCACGAGAGGATGGCGATCGACTCGTCGGAGATCAGGTCGATGCGATCGGTGAGCGCGTTGACCTCCGCATCGGTGTACGTGGTCATCGCCGCCATGCTGGGCGTGCCGCGCAGCAGCGTCAGCGCGATGCAGAACGGAATGCTCATCAGCGTGCCCGAGATCGAATCGAACGGGCCTTTGGCGTCCATCCCGGCATAGCCGGTCTCGAACGGATTCATCCGCACCGCGACACGCTTCAGCGGCCGGCCGGCGATCTTCTCGCGCAGCTGCAGCGCGCCGGTCACCGGCGTCTGGTTGAACGCGCACACCGGGAACGGCTTGAACGTGACCCGCATCACCGACCAGTCGGTGCCGATGCGCTTCTCCAGCGCGGCCACGTCGCAGTCGGAACGCGCGTACGCACGCGCGAACCCGGCCTTGCCCTCGAACGCGCCCGGGGCGCTGCGCGAACCGGCGCGGGCCAGCTCGACGGCGGCCAGACCGTTGCGGGCCGCCATGCCCACCTGGTAGCGCCACTCGTCGGTGCCGTCGGTGAAGCACTGCAGGTTCCCGCCGGTGAAGGCCGCGGCGTTCGCCAGCGCCGCGGCGCAGCGGTCGGCATCCAGACCCATCAGGCGGGCGGCCGCGGCGGCCGCAGCCAGCGCACCGTAGAGCGGCGAGGCGCGCAGGCCGCCGGGCGTCGTGATCGGGCCGTAGGTGGACTCGAACAGGCCGCCGACCTCGTAGCCGGCCACCAGCGCCGGCAGCAGCTGCGACTCGGGCAGCCCGCGCGATTCGATCAGCGCCGTCAGCAGCGGGATCATGATCGTGCCGAAGTGCGCGGCGCCGCAGGTGTCCTCCTGCGCACGGCCATGGAACAGGGCCGAGTTCGCCAGCAGCGCGCCCGGGATCGAGGTCTTGCGACCGTCACCCAGCATCGTCGCGCCATCGGGGCGCTCGCCGTCCATCGCGATCGCCGCCGCGCGCGCGACGGGCGCATAGGGCGTGGGATGGCATCCGAGCGCGATCCCGTATCCGTTCAGCAGGCAGGCGCGTGCCTTCTCCTGCACCTCGGCCGGGATGCGGCCCATGTCGAGTCCGGCGACGAACGCGCCGAGGGTCTGCACCAGGGTCATGTCGATCTCTCCTGTATCAGGCCGCGCCCGCCAGTTCGTCGCGCAGCACGCGCTTGAGCACCTTGCCCGACGGATTGCGGGGCAACACGTCGCGCAGGACCAGCTGTTTCGGCACCTTGAACGCGGCCAGGTGCGCGCGACAGTGCGCGTCGAGGGCCGCGAGGTCGAGCGCGGCACCGGCGCGCGGCACGACCACGGCGACCGGCCGTTCGCCCCAGCGCTCGTCGGGCAGGCCGATCACCGCGCACTCGGCCACCTCCGGCATCTGGTAGAGCACCCGCTCGACCTCGGAGGAGGCGATGTTCTCGCCGCCGCTGATGATCATGTCCTTCTTGCGGTCGGTCAGGAACAGGAAGCCGTCGGCGTCAAGATAGCCGACGTCGCCGGAGCGGAACCAGTCGCCGAAGAAGCTCGCCGCCGTCTTCTCCGGGTCGTTCCAGTAGCGCGGCAGCACCTTCGGGCCACGCAGGCAGATCTCGCCCTCGGTGCCGGCCGGCAGCTCGTTCCCGTCGTTGTCGCGGATCGTGATCTCGACGTGCGCCAGCGCGCGCCCCGTCGAGCCGATCTTCTCGATCTCGCGCCCCGCCTCCATCAGCGTGTCGCCCCCCACGGTCTCGGTCAGACCGTAGCCGTCGATGTAGCGCGCGTTCGGAAACAGGCCGGTGAACGCGCGGATGCGGCCCTCGGGGGTGCGCTCGCCGCCGCCGATGCACCAGCGGAAGCTCGACAGGTCGAAGCGCTCGCGCCCTTCCAGCGCCAGCATCCGGCCGAGCATCACGGGCGCGAACCACGCGCAGGTCAGGCGCTCGCGCTCGATCGCGGCCAGCGCCGCCTCGGGGTCGAAGTCGCGCATCACCAGCATCGTGCCGCCCATGTCGAGCACGGCGATGCCGGGCAGGTCGAACGCGCCGACGTGGTACAGCGGACCCACCACCAGCATGCGGTCGTCGGCCGACAGCTTCAGATCGGCGATCTGGTCCCACGACTTCCAGTAGTAGTTCTCGTACAGGTGCACCACGCCCTTGGGCCGGTCGGTGGTGCCGGACGTGTACATCAGCCGGTACAGGTCCTGGGGCTTGCGCGGCTCCAGCGGCGCGTCGGGATGGAACTCGGAGATCACGCGCGTGTCGCGCTGTGCCTCGGCGTCGACGCGCTTCTTGCACATGATGTTGCGCGCGACGTCGGCCAGCTCCTCGTCGACCATCATCATCACCGCGCCGGAGTTCGCGAAGATGTAGTCGACCTCGTCGGTTGCGAGCCGGAAGTTGATCGGCAGGAACACCGCGCCGATGTGACTGACGGCGTACGCGAGCTCGAGGAACGCAGCGCTGTTCTTCATCAGCGCGGCGACCACGTGATCGGGCTGCACGCCCTGCGCCTTCAGCCAGCCGCCGAGCTTGACGATGCGGTCGTGGAAATCGGCGTAGGTGATGCGCTGGTCTTCATAGATCAGCGCCACCTTGTCGGGCGTGCGCAGTGCGAAGTGTCGGATCTGTGCGCTCAGGTTCACCATGACGGACGGCCTCTCCTGCTGGACTCGTTCGGGACTCGTTCGGGACTCGATGCTGACTCGGTGCGGAATCGGTGCGGAACCAGCGCGCTCAGTACGAGCGCGGCATGCCCAGGTCGTGCTGCGCGATGAAGTTCAGCACCATCTCCTCGGCGACCGGCGCGAACTTGAACAGCCGCGCATCGCGCCACAGGCGCTCGAGGTGGAACTCCTTCGCATAGCCCATGCCGCCCAGGGTCTGCATCGAGTGCTCGATGGCGTCGTGCGCGGCCTGCGCCGCGATCAGCTTGGCCACGTTGGCGTCGCTGCCGTACGCCTCGCCCTGGTCGCACTTGGTGGCGGCGCGGTAGTTCATCAGGCGCGCGCACTCCAGCGCGGCGTGCGCCTGCGCGAGCGGGAACTGCACGCCCTGGTACGAACCGATCGGCTTGCCGCCGAAGACCTTGCGGTCCTTGGAGTAGTCGACCGCGATGCGGATCGCCATGCGGCCGGCGCCGATCAGGCCGGCGGTGGTGACGATGCGCTCGGTGTTGAGCACGTCGAGCAGCTCGGTCCAGCCCTTGTGCAGCGTGCCGATCAGGTCGCTGCGCTCGAGGCGCACGTTGTCGAAGAACACCGAGCTCGAGGTCAGCGTGTTGGTGCCGAGCTTCTCGATCGGCGTGTACGAGATGCCGGGCCGGTTGGTGTCGACCAGGAACATCGTGATGCCGTCGGTGCGGCGGGTGACCTGCTCGGGCTTGAGCGTGCGCGCGATGACCAGGATCTTGGTGGACTCGGGCACCGCCGTGATCCAGATCTTGCGGCCGTTCAGCCGCCAGCCGTCGCCTTCCTCGGACGCGAAGCTGCGCATCTCCAGCGTGTTGCTGCCGGCATCGGGTTCGGTCAGCGCCATGCAGAAGTTGATCTTGCCGCTCACCAGGCCCGGCAGCAGCGTGCGCTTCTGCTCGTCCGTGCCGAAGCGCGACACCGACACGCCGCCGAAGATCGGGTTGACCATGTAGAGCTGGCCCAGCGTCGAGCCGCCGCCCGATTCCGACAGCGCCTCGATCACGAGGGCCATCTCGAGCATGCCGAGCCCGCTGCCGCCGTGCTCCTCGGGCAGGGCCACGCCGCACAGGCCGGCGTCGCAGATCGCCTGCCAGATCTCCTTCGGAAACGCCTTGCGCGCATCGAGGTCGCGCCAGTAGTCGGGGCCGTAGGCGGTGCCGACCTTGCGGGCGGCCTCGACCATCATCTTCTGTTCGTCGGTGAGTCGGAAATCCATCGTTTCTGCTCCGGAGGGGTCTTCTTTGGGGGCGGTGCGTGTCCGTGTCGGCCCGGGATCCGCGTCGGCTGCCGAGAGGCGGCGGATCAGGCGCCCAGCACCAGCTGCAGCGGCCGCTCGAGGTAGTGCACCACGCGGTTCAGGAAGCGCAGGCCGGACACGCCGTCGAGCAGGCGGTGGTCGCAGGCGAGCACCAGGCCGAGCTCGCGGCGCAGCTCGGGCTGCCCGTGCGCGTCGGGCCGGAAGACCTCGCGCACGCTGCCCACGCCCAGGATCATCGCCTGGCCCGGCGTGATGATCGGCGTCATGTAGGCGACGTTGTGCATGCCGGCGTTCGACACCGTGACGGCCGCGCCCGAGGTGTCGGCCGCCGAGAGGCGGCCGGTGCGTGCCCGCTCGACGAGGTCGCCGGCCTGGCGCGCCAGAGCCGGCAGCGACAGGCGCGCGGCGTCGCGCAGCACCGGCACGAACAGCCCGCGCTCGGTGTCCACCGCGATGCCGACGTCGGCGGCGTCGAACGAGAGGATCGCGTCGTCGATCCAAACACGATTGGCGTCGGGCGCATCGGCGAGCGCCCGCCCGAGCGCAGCGACGACGAAGTGCGTGAGCGTCAGGCGCGGCGCCCCGCCGTCGTTGAGCTCTGCGCGCAGCGCGAGCAGCCGCCGGACGTCGACGTCGACCGACAGGTAGAAGTGCGGAACCGTCTGCTTGACGGCGGTGAGGCGGCGCGCGGTGGCCAGCTGCACGGCGCTCGGGGCCTCGGTGCGGTAGGCCGCGGCGCCGGGGCGTGCCGCGGGCGCCGCCGCAGCGGGCGCCATCGCACCCGGCGTCGACATGACCGGCGCCGACGGGGCGGGCGCCGGCGCGCCCGGCACCCCGCGATCGTGCGCGGCGGCGGTTCCGGGCGGCTGCGCACGCGCCGCCAGCACGTCGTCGGCCTTGATGCGGCCGCGCGGACCGGAGCCGGTCACGCGCGCGAGGTCGACCCCGTGCAGCCGCGCCAGCCGGCGCGCAAGGGGGGTCGACACGATGCGCATCGCACGGGACGTCGCGGGCGTATCCGCGGCGGCCGATGCCGGCCCCGCGCGTGACGACGTCGCGACATGGGCGAGGGCCTCCGTCGGCGCCTGCGCCGGGACACCCGCGGCCGCCGCGCCGGACGCGCCCGGCGCATCGTCCCACTGCGCGATCGGCGTGCCCACGGGCACCGTGTCACCGGCGGGCACCAGCG
Organism: Pseudomonadota bacterium; assembly: GCA_029779755.1. Taxonomy (GTDB): domain Bacteria; phylum Pseudomonadota; class Gammaproteobacteria; order Burkholderiales; family Burkholderiaceae_E; genus Quisquiliibacterium. The sequence goes on along the minus strand of JAKOZZ010000076.1, from coordinate 12,487 downwards.
TCTGCAGCAGCACGCCGTCCTGCTCCGCGAGCACCTCGTTCACCACCTTCTCGGTCTCGACGAGGTACAGCACGTCGCCGGTCCGGAACGTCGCGCCCTCGGCGACCATCCACTCGGCGACCAGACCTTCGGTCATGGTCAGGCCGAGCTTGGGCATCAACAGATCGCGACGCATCGGGGGTCACACTCCCTTGAAGTTCGCGGGACGCTTCTCGAGGAAGGCCCGGCAGCCTTCGTGCGCATCCTGCGCGTCGAGCACGAGGCCGATCATCGACTGCTCGTAGGCGAGCGCCGCCGGCAGCGGCATGTCGGCGCCGTGCTTGAGCGAACGCTTGAGCATCTTCAGCACCAGCGGCGACTTCTGGGCAATGCGCTCGGCCAGCCCCATCACCTCGTCCATCAGCTGCGCGCGCGGCACGGCACGGTTGGCGAGCCCCAGCGCGACCGCCTCGGAGGCCTTGATCTGGTCGCCTGTGAACATCAGCTCCTTGGCGCGGCACAGGGGGATCTGGCGGATGATGCGCTGCGTGCCGCCGGCCCCGGGGAACAGGCCGAGCGTGATCTCGGGCAGACCCAGCTTCGCCTCCTCGGCCAGGATGCGGATGTCGAGCGTCAGCAGGATCTCGGTGCCGCCGCCCAGCGCCCAGCCGTTGATGGCGCCGATGGTGGGCTTGTCGCATTCCTCGATGTGGCGGAAGACGCGATGGATCACTTCGGCGAACTCGTTGTAGTGCGCCAGGCCCTGGCGGCTGTCGAGGTCGCCGATGTCGCCGCCGGCGACGAAGGCACGGTCGCCCGCACCGGTGAGCACGATCACCCGCACGGCAGGGTCGTTCTCGAGCGCGACGAAGGCCTTCTCGAGCTCGAGCAGGGTCGGCACGTCGAGGGCATTCAGCGTCTTGGGACGGTTGATCGTCAGCAGGCCGATCGGGCCACGCAGTTCGGTCAGGATCACGGCATCGGACATCGTATTCCTCTCGGTCGGTGTCGGTTCAAGGGGTTCGGCGGATGCCGTCGCACGGTCGGGCAGCGCAGCCCGACGACGGCGCGACGCGGTGTCGCGTCACGCCATCACGCGGCGCGCGGCCGCGACGACGGCGTCGGCCGTCACGAAGTAGCCCTGCTCGAGGCTGCGCGCAAACGGCACGGGCATGAAGGGCGCGCCCACGCGCAGCACCGGTGCGTCGAGTTCGTCGAACGCGTCGGACGCGATGCGCGCAGCGATCTCGGCGCCCACGCCGAACGCCTGCACGGCCTCGTGCACGACGACGACGCGGTGGGTGCGGGCCACCGAGGCGAACACGGCCGCCTCGTCCCACGGCTGGATCGAGCGCAGGTCGACGACCTCGGCCTCGATGCCTTCGGCGGCCAGCGTCGCGGCGGCGTCCAGGCAGGTGCGCACGGTCGCGCCGTAGGTGACGAGGGTGAGATCGCGGCCGGCCCGGGCGACGTCGGCCTGGCCGATGGCGACACGGCGCGTGGTGTCGACCTCGCCCTTGCTGGCGTACATGCCCTTGTGCTCGACGAAGACGACCGGATCGGGATCGTCGATCGCGGCGCGCAGCAGCGCGTAGGCGTCGTTGGGGTTCGACGGGCACAGCACCTTCAGGCCGGGCACGTGGGCCAGCCACGCCTCGAGGCACTGCGAGTGCTGCGGGCCGGCCGACAGGCCGCCGCCATGAGGCGTGCGCAACACCATCGGCACGCTGCTGCGTCCGCCGAACATGAAGCGGGCCTTCGCCGCCTGGTTGACCAGCGCGTCCATGGCCAGCGTGACGAAGTCCATGAACATGATCTCGACGACCGGCTTGAGCCCGCTCATCGCGGCGCCCACGGCCGCCGAGGCGATCGTCGCCTCGGAGATGGGTGTGTCGAGCACGCGCGCGGGGCCGAACGCATCGAGCAGGCCGCGCGTGGCCTTGAACGAACCGCCGGCCGCGGCGACGTCCTCGCCGAACACGACGACCCGCTCGTCGGCGCGCAGGGCGTCGGCCATCGCCTGGTTGATCGCCTGCAGGTAACGCATCTCCGCCATGCTGCCTATCCCCTGTCGCTGGCGACGGTGTACACGTCGCGGATTGCATCCTCGAATGCCGGCTGAACGTCGGCGCGCGCCGCGGCAAGTGCCTCGGCCACCCGGGCGTCGACGTCGGCCGACACCTGGGCGATCTGCGCGTCGTCGCAACCGGCAGCCCGCAGCGCGGCGGCGGCCCGTTCGATCGGGTCGCGCGCGGCATCGGCGGCGAGTTCCTCGGCCGGCCGGTACTTCTGCGGGTCGCCCTCGAAGTGGCCGCGCACGCGGTGCGTCGCGCACTCGAGCACGCGTGCGCCGCCGCCGGCACGCTGCTCGGCGACGAGCCGCGCGGCGGCGTCGGCCACGGCCAGCACGTCGTTGCCGTCGACCGCGGTGTGCGGGATGCCGAAGGCGCCGGCCAGCTTCGCCAGCGGCGCAGCGAACTGGTCGCGCGTGGGCGAGAACTCCGACCAGCCGTTGTTCTCGCAGACGAACAGCACCGGCAGCTTCCACAGCGCGGCGAGGTTCAGGCTCTCATGCAGCACGCCCTCGGCCATCGCACCGTCGCCGAACAGGGTGACCGCCACACCATCGGTGCCGCGCGTCTTGAGCGCGAGCGCGCTGCCGACCGAGATCGGAATGCCGGCGCCGACGATGCCGTTGGCACCGATGATGCCCATGCTCATGTCGGCCACGTGCATGGAGCCTCCGCGGCCCTGGCACACGCCGCCGGCCTTGCCCATGATCTCCTTGAAGAACCCTTCGAGCGCCAGGCCGCGCGCCAGCACGTGGCCGTGCCCGCGGTGCGTGGTGGCCAGCGTGTCGTGGGGCCCGAGCGCGGCGGCGATGCCGGCCGCGCACGCCTCCTGGCCGATGCTGAGGTGGATGAACCCGGGCACCTCGCCGTCGGCGAAGATGCGCGACAGGGTGGTCTCGACGGTGCGGATCAGCACCATCGTCCGGTACAGCGGCATCAGGCGCGCGACGACGCCCGGAGCCTGTTTCTTCTTGGTCGCCATGTCGGTGTCCGGTCCCTCACGCATGACAGTTTATGAACGATGATTCATCAATCACTTTATGGCCTGGCCGGCGCCCTTGTCAACCGCGCGTGCGGCGCGCTGCGATGTGATGGCGCCCGGACGGGGGCGACGGGGAGAGACGCGGCGGTCAGAGGGCGCCGCGCGGGTGCGGGTGCGGGTGCGGGTGCGGGTGCGGGTGCGCGGAGGGGATCAGCCCCGCGGATGATGCTGCGCGTGCAGCGCCTTCAGACGTTCGCGGGCGACGTGCGTGTAGATCTGCGTGGTGGAGATGTCGGCATGACCGAGCAGCATCTGCACCACGCGCAGGTCGGCGCCATGGTTCAGCAGATGGGTCGCGAAGGCGTGACGCAGCGTGTGCGGCGACAGCGGGCTGCGGATGCCCGCCAGCACCGCGTAGCGCTTGACGAGGTTCCAGAACATCTGGCGCGTCATCGGCGCGGCGCGCTGGGTGACGAACAGCGCATCGGCGCTGCGCCCGTCGAGCAGCGCCGCGCGACCGCCGGCCAGCCAGCGTTCGATCCAGTGCCGCGCCTCGTCTCCAAGGGGCACCAGACGCTCGCGATCGCCCTTGCCGACCACGCGCAGCACCCCCTCGTTCAACCCCACCTCGACGACGCGCAGCCCGACCAGCTCGCTGACCCGCAGTCCGCTCGCGTACATCGTCTCGAGCATCGCGCGGTCACGCAGGCCGAGCGGCGACCCGACGTCGGGTGCCGCGAGCAGTGCCTCGACCTGGCTCTCGGACAGCGTCTTGGGGAACCGGGTGGCCTGGCGGGCCGAACGGATGCGCAGCGTCGGGTCGGTGGAGCGCACGCGCTGACGCACCAGGTAGCGGTAGAACCGCCGGAACACGGTCAGGCGACGGTTGCTGCTGGTGGCGCGTGTTGCCGGATGCCGCACGGCGATGTAGGCCAGCAGGTCGGCCTCGTCGGCGTCCGACAGCCGCAGCGCCCGCTCGGCACGCAGCCACTCGCCCAGCTGGACCAGGTCGCTGCGGTAGGCCGACAGCGTGTTGGCGGACAGTCCGTCCTCCAGCAGCAGCGCGTCGATGAAGCGCTCGAGCAGCGCGATCTGATCGGGCTCGAGCGCGGGTGCACTGCGCGGCGCGCGGGGCGGCGTGGTCGGCATCTGCGGCGGAAGTCTCGCGGTCTTGATGGCCGCGAGGATACCGCCGCATCGCGCGGAGGGCGGCGACCGCGGTGACCGCGGTCACCGCGATGAGGGCTGTGTCAGCGCCGGTCGCCGACCGGCGGCAGGCGGGACACGTGCAGCACCAGCTCGCGGACACCGCGGCACCCCGCCTTCGTGAGCAGGCTGCGGATCTGGGTGCGGACAGTGGATTCCGCGACCCCGTGACGCTGGGCGATGCGCTTGGGGGACAGCGAGCGCAGCAGCCCGTCGAGCACCCGGGACTCGGCCTCGGTCAGGCCGATGGCGCGGCGGTACGCGTGCCCGGCGACGGCCTCGCACAGTGGCAGACGCTCGAACGAGACCATCACCGCCCCGGCCCCGCCGAGCGGTGTGATCGCCACCATCACGTCACCCGAGGGCGCGTTCAGAACCAGCAGGCCGCCGATGCCCTGGCGCGCCGTGTGCAGGGCCGCGCTCCAGCGTGCGCGATCCGCCGGCCGGCAGGGCTCGACGACCGGCCCGATCACCACCGGTGCGCGTCGCGCATCGACGAGCTCGATGGCCATGCGGTTGAGACGGAGCGGACGATCGGCGCCGTCGAGCAGGATCAGGGCGTGATCGAGCGAATCCAGCAGATGCTGGAGGAGCACGTCCGACGTGGTGGAGGGAGAGGCAACCTCGTCGGTGCATACGGGCGGCTCGGGCAGGGCGTCCGGCGCCGGGGGCGCCGCCCGTGCCGTCGTGCGCGGCGACGCCAGCAGGCGCTCGACGTCGACACTGGTGAACCCGATCCGCATGACCTTCTCCGATTGTTGTTGTTCGAAAAGGCGTCTCCAAGAGTACGGCCTGCAGGCCAGCACAACCACTCGACTTCGGTATGAAGGACTACGCCTTAAGTCCAGGTTGCAGCGGCCTGCGGGAGGCCGGCCGCGTCGCGCACCGACGCGCTCAGCGCCCACCCGCCGGCGCCCCGTGCCGCCTCGACCACGGTGAAGCCGGGTGCATCGACGGCATAGTCCACCCGCCATGCGAACTCGACCGCCGTGGCGTCGAGCCCGATGCGATGACGGCGCTCGACGCCGGGCACGCCATAGTCGGCCGCGTGCTCGTTCGCGAACGGATAGGGTGCGTACAGGGCCGACGACACGACCACTTCGAACGCCGCCCTGCGCGGGCCGCCGACCTCGCGCACCTCGACGCGGGCACCGAGCGAACAGTGGGCGTCGCCGCTCAGCAGCACGAGGCGCCGCGGGTGACGCCACAGGAGCTCGACCAGGCGTGCTGCCTGCGCCGGATAGCGCAGCCAGCCGTCATGGCGCCGCGCGTACGCTTCGTGCCCGAGCAATCCGTCGTTCACCGGCCAGAGCGCCGACGGGCTGACCAGGAAACACGGCCGGTCGGGGTCGGCCGCCCGGAGCCAGGCGTCGAGCGCATCGAACTGCGCCTCGGAAAGCATGGCCCCGGCCTCGCCGGCCGGCGTGATCGTGCGCTCGAAGCGGCAGTCGAGCACGAAGTAATCGAATCCGGCGATGCAGGTCGCGTACCACAGCGGCGGCGCGCCGTCGGTGGCCGCACCCTCGGGCGCAGGACTGCCGGCGCCATGACTCCACTGGAACGCTGCGTACGCGGCGCGCGCCTGCTGCGCGAGGCGCAGCGCCCCAGGGCGCGCCGCCTGCAACACCGGGTCGGTGACCGACGCGGGGGGCACACCCGCCCAGTCGTCCTCGATCTCGTGGTCGTCAGCGACCATCAGTGTCGGCACCTGCCGCAGGAAGTCCCGCATGCGCGGCGTGTCGAACGCGCTGCGGTACAGCGCCTCCCAGCGTTCGGCCGGCTGCTCGGTCCGAAAGACGTTGGCGGTCGCGTCCGCGTACACCTGGTCGCCGACCAGCAGCGCGTGGGTGACCGGCGGAACGGCATCGACCTCCTGCAGCATCGGCCCGAAGATCGCGTCCGAGCGGTCGCGCTCGAAGAAATTGCCCGGATGCCGACAGCTCGCCAGCAGCATGCGCGTGTGCGTCGCCTGCCCGCGCCGCCGGAGCAGCCCCGCCACCTGCGCCGGACGCAGGCGGACCGCCCGTGCGAGGAACGCCTCGGGCGGATCGGCCCACGGCGGCGGACCTGGAACGTCCGCAGGCGACGCGGGCACCGAGGCGTCGAAGGTCTGCACGTGGTCGGCCCCCAGGTCGCGGGCGGACCAGGCATCGCCCAGCGACAGCCCGACGGTACCGAGGATCACGCCGTGGTCGCCGGCGCATGCCTCGACGGGCGCGCCACCGCCACCGCCACCGCCACGGCCGCCGGCCACGGGCGCCACGGGCGCCCCCGGGCGTCGGAACGCGATCTCGCGCAGAACGTGGCGCGGCATCACGGGCCCCCCCTGCGTGCCGGCCGGCCACCGGGTCGCGGCGAATCGCGCCTGCGGCGATGCGAACCGCGACAGTGCCCCCCGATATTCGACCCAGCCCCAGGGCGCGTCCGTGACCCGCGTGTCGGGCGCGAACCAGACGCGCACGAGCAGGCGGTCCGGGTCGTCGGGATCGGGGCGCGCCGCCCCCAGCACGGGACCGATCCACGGGGCCCGGACCACCGGCCGCCCATGGGCGGACGCCGCCGGCGCGCCCGGCACCGCCCCCGCCCCCGCAGCCCCAGCCGCATCCGAAGCCGCTTCCGCATCGGGCAGCGTCGGAATCCCGTCGCGCGGCGGGAACGCCATCGGGTCCGGACCCGCGGGGGATGGGGCCGGTTGCGCGACGTTCGACGGCGGCGCGGCGAAGAAGCGCACGACGTCGGGGTACACGACGGTGGATGCGTCGCGTCCGAACACGCACTCCAGATGGCCGTACCCCGGGTACAGGCGAATGCGATGGTCGAGGCCCGTGACGGCGCGCAGCTTGCGATGCGCGAGACGGGTGGTGCGCGTGTCGAACACGTCGCTTTCCGCCCCCTGGATGAACAGCACCGGAAGCGCGCCGAACGCGTGGCGGAGGTTCTCGTCCGTCACATAGGCGTTGTCCCCCAGCGCGGTCATCACGCGGCCGCGCAGACCGAAGTGCTGGATCTGGAAGAAGGTCTCGATGCGCGAGGGACCGAGCAGCTCGCCCAGTGCGGCATGCGTGCGCGGATCGAGGTTGTGGTGGAACCAGTGGCGACCGATGAGCAGGGTCAGCCGGTTGCAGGTGGCGGCATCGCTCGGCATCGCAACGCGGTGCACGCCGAACGGATCGACCGGTGTGCGCGCCCGATGCGCGTCGCGTTCGGCGGGCGGCACCGGCATCGTCGTGGCCACGCGGTCGAGCAGACGCTCGAGCGCGTCGGCCGACGCGTCCGCCCTGGGATTGATCCGATCGAACGCGAGCGCATCGCGCACGAACGCACTGACCTCGGCCCGCAGGCGGTTGCCATACGCGTTGGCCACCAGGAACGATACCTGGCAGTACACCAGCGCCCGGATCGTCCGGGGGTCGACCCAGCGGCCGAGCAGGGCCATCGAGAACACCGCGGCGCCCATGCAGTGCGCGAACACGTTGACCTGCCCGGCGCCGGACCGCTCCAGCACGTGCCGCACCGCGGCCGGCACGTCGTGCCGCGCGATCTGGTCGAAGCTGAGGGGCTGCGGGTCATCGCCGAACGCGATGCTGGTGCGGAAGTCCACCAGCCAGACGTCGTAGCCGGCCCGGCACAGCGCCTGGGTGAGGTTCTCGTCGACCGTGTCGGTGGCGAACGCCAGCGTCGAGTGCAGGATGCCGTGGAAGACCATCACCGGCGCCGTGTGGCGCGGCACGGTCGACGCCGGCGGCGCGTAGTGCGTGAGCGCGATGTGCAGACCGGGCGACAGCGGATCGTCGTCGATGGCGATCCGGTGGTGCACGGGTCCGTGGGTCCCCGGCAGCGGCCCCGGCCATCGGCGTCGTCGCGCAGACGCGCCGGCGGGTGGAGCGGGCGACGTGTGGGCAGGTGCGTCGGGCAACGCGTCCGCGGACGTATCGGGCGACGCGTCCTCGGGCGCGGGGGGCGACGCGTCCTCGGGCGCGGGGGGCGACGCATCCTCGGGCGCGGCGGGCGACGCTTGCGGCTGCGCCCCGTGCGGCGTGTCGTCGAAAGGCCGCGCGGGCAGGTAGTCGGGCGCGCGGAAGTGCAGCAGATGCGTGCCGAGGATCGCCCGCGCGAACAGCAGGCCGTACGACGCCATCTGCACGATGCTTTCGGGCGCGTGCGGCGCATGCGTGACCTGCGGGACCCGGTACTGCACGATCTCCAGCGGGTCGAGACGCAGACGGCCGGACCAGACGGGCACGCCCGGTGGCGCGTTGCGCGCGTGGATCTCGAAGTCCGCGTCGGCCACCGACAGCCACGGATTGAGCGCGTCGGCGAACGCCAGCCGCTTGCGCCCCACCAGTCGGTAGGCGCGGCCGTCGCGCCCGACGAAATCGAAGCGGTAGTCGATCGTGCGCTCGGTGCCCAGATGCCGCATCAGACTCACTTTGACCGCGATCCACGCCATCGCGCGGCGCAGGGCGTGCCCGACACCTCGCGCGTCCCCCTCGGGGTGCACTGCTTCCGGGCGCACCGCTTCGGGCGGAGGCGAGCCCGGCCCGGGTCGATGGCGCCACCACAGGCGTGCGAACTCCAGCACGCCGGACCCCAGGCGGCGCAGCGCCCACGCCCGGCGTTCGACGAACAGATCGAACCGACCGTTCGACAGTTCGATGCTGCAGTCGCCGAACGGGTCGACGTCCTGCCCGGCCAGCAGGTCCGAACGGTCGTGCAGGATGCGCAGCTGCCCGAAGACGCGCGGCGCCGCGACCGGCGCCGGCCGCCGGCTGCGGCCGAGGGTGCGCACGTAGTCGCGCAGGTCGGCGATCTCGAGGCGCACGTCGAGCGCAAGAAACGGTGCGCGTTCCCGATCGAAGGCATCGACCAGGACCGGCCCGTGGTCCCGGACCGACGCGCCCGCCCCCGCCTGCGTGCCGCCGGGCATCGGCAGGTCGTCCCGACCGCGCTTCGCCCGGCGTGCCGCGGCGCGCGCGCGCTGCAGTCCGGCCAGCCGTTCCCCGAAGATCGGCACGAGCGCCGCCGCATCGTCCAGCTGTTCGGGCCGCCCGCGCATGCGCTCCTCGAACACGACCGCAACGCGGCGGTCCCCGATGGGCGGCGCGGGCCGCAGCACCGGGGGCGCGGGCAGCGGGTCCATCTCGTCGCAGACCACCAGCCCCTCGGAATCCATCATCTGCCGGACGATCAGCCCGGCGCAGCGCTCGGCGAGCGCCGCGATCGTGAGGAACGGATTCGCGCCCAGCGACGACGGCAGGATCGATCCATCGCAGACGTGGAGCCCCGCGTGCACCGATGTCCCGTGCGGTCCGACGAAGACCTCGCCCTGCGCGTTGCAGACGCCGTCGGCCGCATCGTCCGCCATGCGGCAGCCACCCAGCGGATGCACGCTGACCAGCACCCCCTGTGGCAGCGCGCCGGCGCCGAGCGCCGATGCGAGCGCCTCCGGCACCGGACGCCACAGCGGATTCTCGAGATGGATCGCGCCGCGCGCCTCGACCCCGCGCAGCAGGTCGGCCTGATGCCGGTACACGGGCTGGGCCTGCGCGGACGGCGCTCCGGCCCCGTCGCCCTGCCAGTCGATGCGGACGCGCCGGAATCCGTCGTCATCCCGTCCGGACTTCAGCGCAAGCACCCCGCGCGCGTCGTCGTGCCCGATCGACAGCAGCAGCTGGGAGTGGTGCGTGGCGGTGTCCGACACGCCGAACCCTTCGGGATCCATGTCCGGATCGCGATGCCGTTGCGCCTGGGTCTTCCAGCGCACGCGCTGCGGCAGCAGCGCGGCAGTGGCCAGCACTTCGCCGAATACGTCGCCCAGCGCGCCCGGCACCGCACCGTCCTCGATCAGGATCCGCCGCTCACGCACGCGCGCATCGCGCAGGTCCACGATCGACGTGATCGTGGGGCCGACGCGGGGGCGCGCCGCAGCCGACCCCGTGGGCACATGCGTGTCCCGGTGCGCGTGTGCGTCGGGGTCGGGGTCCGCGCCCGCCGCGGCGCCCAGACCGACGGCGCCGACCGGATCGCGCTGCCAGTAGGCCGCGCTGATCATGTCGCCATTGGTCGAGAAGCCGGCGCCCAGACGTGGCGACAGGCTCAGCGCATGGACGGCGCGCGAACGCAGCAGGATCTCGGTGCTGCCGAGCGCGCCCGCGCAGAGCACCACGCGGGCGGCGCGCAGATGCATCGGGCCACCGTCGATGCGCGCGCTCCGCACCGGGCGGGTCTCGGCCACGGTGGCATCGACGGTCACGATCCATCCGCCCTCCGGATCGGGACGCAGGTGCTGCACCGTCGCACCGGTGAACAGTCGCACGCCGCGACGCCGCGCCAGCGGCAGGTAGTTCATCGTGAGGGTGTTCTTGGCCCAGTGATTGCAGCCGCTCACGCAGTCGCCGCATTCGATGCACGCCTTCTGGGCGACCCCGGCGGGGTTCTCCGGCGCCGAGGCGTCATCCGCGGCGGCGAAACGCACCGCCAGTGGTGCCCGTTTCAGGCGCGCGCCCGCGATCGGCCGTTTCGGATCGGCATCGCGCAGGTGGCGGCGTTCGATGTGGGGCGCAACCGCGGCGAACGCCCGCGCCTTGGGCACGTCGCCCGGATAGTCGACGACACCGAGCGTGCGGCGGGCCTGCGCATAGTGCGCATCGAGCAGGCCGGGCGTCTCGCGGAACACACGCGGCCACTGCGGCCCGCGCAGCACGTCGTCGCCAGCCTCGATCGCGACGTTGGCGTTGATCTGCGACGTGCCGCCCAGGGCGGATCCGGTGAGCACGCACACGTCGCGATCGACGTGCACGTGGAACAGCGCGTCGGGATTACCGATCGGCTGGCTGCGGTCGGCGCGGTCGACCCGCACGGCGCCCGGCAGCATGCCGAGGTCGTTCGGGAACTCGCCGGGCACGTACTCCCGGCCGCGCTCGAGCACGGCGATGCGCAACCGTGCGCCGTCGGCACGACGCAGCCGCGCCAGGCGCGCGGCCATCACGGCGCCGCCGTATCCGCTGCCCACGATGACGACGTCGAAGCGCAGCGCAGCCGCATCGCGACGCCCCTCGTCGGCGAGGACTTCGACCCCCTGAGCGAGCCAGTCCACGTCAGCGATCCACCGGACCCGGCACCTCACCGAACGGGGCGATGCCCCCCGGTTCCACCGCCGCCCCCGAGCCGCGCGCCGGCCGCGACGCCACGGCCCGCGCGGCCGCCTGCGCGACGGCCTGCCGCAGCGTCGCGGGCCGCAGCGGCTTGTACAGCAGCCGATGGCCACGCGACCGCGCCTCACGCTCGATCTGCGCGTCCACGTCGCCCGTGATCACGACCACCGCGCCGGGGGCGACGCGATCGGAGACCGCCCGCGCCGCGTCGAAGCCGTCGCTTCCGTCCCCGAGGCGATGATCGGTGATCAGACAGTCGAGTCGTTCGAGCGCCTGTTCGTCGAGCTGCGCCTGCAGTTCGGCGAGCGCGCCGGCGGACACCACGCTGCACCCCCAGCCCTCGAGCAGCGCGGTGAGACCGTCCTGCACCGCCGCGTCGTCGTCGAGCACGGCGACCGTGCACCCCTCGGGAAGATCGGGGACCGCATCGTCCGCATCGCCCTTGCGGACCGCCGCGCGCGCCACGGCCGCCGGGGCGGTGCCGATCGGCAGCTCGACCCGGAACACCGACCCCCGTCCCGGTTCGGATTCGAGCGCGATCCGCGCCCCCAGCAGGCGGCACAGCCGCCTGACGATCGACAGCCCCAGACCCAGCCCGCGCCTGCGGTTGCGCCCGGGGTTGGACACCTGGAAGTACTCCTCGAAGACGCGCTCCCGGAATTCCTGCGGGATGCCGATGCCGGTGTCGCGCACTTCGATCACGACGTCGTCCGCGAGGCGCGCGATCCGCAGCCGGACGCTGCCGGCGGGCGTGTAGCGCACGGCGTTCTGCAGCAGGTTGCGCAGCACCCGCTCGAGCAGCACGGGGTCGCTGACCACGGCGCCCCCCGCGCACTCGACGGTGAACGCGATGCCCGCCGCCTCTGCCACCGGACGCAGGTCGGCGGCGACACGCTCGCCCAGGGCGTCGATCGAGAACGCCGTCATCTCGGCGCGGATCTCGTCCGCGTCGAGCCGCGACAGGTCGAGCAGCGCCCCCAGCAGGCCGTCGAGCGACTGCACGGCCGTGTCGATCCGCTGCGCATGCGCGGCCGCGACCGGATCGAGGGGTCGCAACAGCAGCGCGCCGGTCATCACCGACAGCGCCGTCACCG
>JAKOZZ010000001.1 GCA_029779755.1 Pseudomonadota bacterium | reverse complement strand
CGTGAAGAAATTCGCATCTCTCGCGCTCGTCCTGATCCTGCTTGCGGTGACCTTGGCGGTGCGTGCGCAGCCCGTCCGCGTGGACGCCGTCGAGGTCGAACTCGTCGCCGACCGGACCGCGGCGCAGCCGGGCCAGCCGCTGATGCTGGGGCTGCGCATCCGTCACGATCCCAAGTGGCACACCTACTGGCGCAACCCGGGCGATTCGGGCCTGCCGACGACCCTCGCGCTGTCCCTGCCCGACGGCTGGACGTCCGGCGGATTCGTGTGGCCGGCGCCCACGCGTGTCTTCGTCGGGCCGCTCGCCAACTATGCGTACGAGGGCGAGGTGCTGCTGCCGGTGCCCGTCACGGTGCCTGCGTCCGCCCCGTCCGGCACGGTGCGCCTCGCGGGCACTGCGCAATGGCTGATGTGCCGCGACGTCTGCATTCCCGGCGAGGCCCGGCTGACGCTGGCGCTGGCGGTGGGCGGGGAGGCGCGCCCGTCGACCGACGCGCCGCTGTTCGCGGCGGCGCGGTCGGCGGCACCCGCCCAGCGCCTTGCGGTCGACGCCGGCCTGGCCGACGGGCGGATGTCGCTGACGTTCGAACTGCCGCAGGCTGCGGCGGCCGAGTTCTTCCCGTATGGCGAAGGACTGATCAGCGCGCCTGCCAGCCAGCGCCTGCACCGCCTCGACGGCAACGGCGACGGCAACGGTAACGGCCGGTGGCGCCTGGACCTGCGCGCCGCGGCCGACGCAACGCCCGAGGCCTTCGAGAAGGCCGGATTCCATGGCGCCTCCGCGGGCGTGCTGGTGGTCGACGGGCGACCCTACGAAGTGGCGGCGCGGCGCGTTGCCGCGGCGGGCGAGGGCGGCACGTTCGTGTCCGCCACACTGGAGGCCGCGGCTGCCGCTGCGCCGTCGGGCGGGAGCGGCGGCCGGCTGCTGCAGGCGGGGGGCGGTCTGGCAGGGGGCGGTCTGGCGGGCGGGCCGGCCGGCGGCGTGTCGGCCGAGGCGGGCGGCACCCCCGGGGCGGCGGGTTCGCTGCTGCTCGCGTTGGCGTTTGCGGTCGTCGGCGGGCTGATCCTCAATCTGATGCCCTGTGTGTTCCCGGTCATCGGACTCAAGGTGCTGGGCTTCGCGCGTCACGGCGGCGACGGTCGTCGGCAGGGCGGCGGCCGGGGCGCCGCCGCGTTCGCTGCGGGCGTGCTCGTGTCGTTCTGGGCGCTCGCCGCACTGCTCGTCGTCCTGCGACAGGCGGGGCAGGCCGCAGGCTGGGGATTCCAGCTGCAGTCGCCGGTCTTCGTGTCGCTGATGGCGCTGCTCTTCGTGCTGATCGGTCTCAACCTGGCGGGCGTGTTCGAGATCGGTCTGGCGCTGACCCGGCTGGGCAACCGCGACCCTCTGGCATCTTCGGGCGGGCGCGACGACGGCGGGCTGCTCGCGTCCTTCGGGTCGGGCGTGCTCGCGGTCCTCGTCGCCACGCCGTGCACGGCGCCGTTCATGGGGTCCGCACTCGGCTACACGCTCGGTCGCCCGGCGGCCGAGGTGCTGCTGGTGTTCACCGGGGTCGCCGTCGGCATGGCGGCGCCGTACGTGCTGCTGGGCTGCGTTCCCGCGGCGCTGCGCTGGCTGCCGCGCCCGGGGCGGTGGATGGAGAGCTTCCGCCAGTTCCTCGCCTTCCCGATGTTCGCCACCGTCGCGTGGCTCGCCTGGGTGCTGGGTCAGCAGGCCGGCGTCGACGCGGTGCTCGCCCTGTGCCTGGGCGCGGTGCTGGTGGCACTGGCCGCGTGGCTGTACGGCCGCTTCGTGCAGTCCGGCGGCCGCCGACGCGGCCTGGCACTGGTGGCGGCGCTGGTGTCGTGCGGTGCGGGCGGGTGGCTGGTGGTCGACGCGGCCGCGACCGCGGCCGCCCCGGCGACGGCCACGGCGGTGTCCCCGGCAGTGTCCGCGACAGGCGGTTCGGCAGAGGGTGCGGCATCGGGGACTGTGGCGGTGCCCGGCGGCTGGGCCGCCTGGAGCGAACGTGCGGTCGCCGACGCCGTCGCGGCGGGTCGGCCGGTGTTCGTCGACTTCACGGCCGCCTGGTGCGTGAGCTGCCAGGTCAACAAGAAGCTGGTGCTGGAGCGCGCGTCGATCGCGGCGCAGTTCGAACGGCAGGGCGTCGTGCGCCTGCGCGCCGACTGGACCAACCGCGACGCCGCGATCGGCGCGGCACTCGCCCGCCACGGGCGCAATGGCGTGCCGCTGTACCTGCTGTACCGGCCCGGTGAGGCCGCGCCCCGCGTGCTGCCCGAGATCCTGACCGCGGGGATCGTCGAGCAGGCGCTCGAGGGCCTGCGCTGACCGCGGGCGTGCGGCACGTATAATCGCCGGGCTTTCGGTGCCGTGCCTCCGTTCGTGAGGCGTGGTTAAACGGGAAACAGGGAGTGACGGCCTCGCGTGCAGCGGGTGCCAACGCCAACCTGTGCTGCCCCCGCAACGGTAAGCAGGTGCCCGGGATCCGTCCCGGGTCGGGTGGATCAATGCCACTGGTGTCCGGACCGCGTCCGGCCCGGGAAGGCCATTCGCTCGCGCCTGCAAGCCCGGATACCGGCCGAGAGGGGGAAGGCGCATCGACGCCTTCGATTCCTTTGGCGGCGTCTTGCGGTGGGCAAGGCGCAGTGCGCGACCGGATCCGGCGCGCGTGGAGCTGTTCCCGATGAAGTCCGTCCTTTCCAGCGCGGCCCTGGCGGCCGCTGTCGTCGCATGTCCGGCGCATGCGCAGAACCTCGACCAGGTGGTCGTCACCGCGAACCGGGGGGAGCGCCCGATCGGCGAGACGCTCGCCGACGTGACGGTCATCGACCGCGACGCGATCGACCGCTCGGCCGCGGCCGGCCTGCCCGAGCTGCTGCGTGCCTATGGCGCGCTCGAGATCTCCCAGAACGGCGGTCCGGGTGCGGTGTCCGGCCTCTTCCTGCGCGGCACGCGCACCTCGCAGACGCTGATCCTCGTCGACGGCGTTCGGCTCGAGAACCCGAGTTCGGGGGGGGGCAACCTCGAATACCTGCCGCTGTCGGCGATCGATCGCATCGAGATCGTGCGCGGGCCGGCCTCGGCCATGTACGGGTCGGGTGCCATCGGCGGCGTGATCCAGATCTTCACGCGCACCGGCGACGGCGCGGCGAAGCCGTTCGCGTCGGTGGGCATCGGCAGCCGCTCGACCTGGCAGGCGCAGGCCGGCGTGTCCGGCAGCACCGGCCCGTCCGGTGGCGCCGGCCGCGCCGGCACGACGCGGTATGCGCTGTCGGTGGGCGCGGAAGGCACGCAGGGCTACGAGGCGACGCGGCCCGTGTCGCCCGCCTACCAGAACGACCGGGACGGCAACCTGCGCCGCCATGTCAACGCATCGCTCGTCCAGGGGCTGGGGGGCGGATGGGAGGCGGGCGGATCGCTGATGATCGCCGAGGGGCGCGTGCAGTACGACGACGCGTTCTCCACGCCGGAGAGCGCACGCATGGCCTACCGCACCAGCGCAGCGAACGGCTTCGTGCGCGGGCGGGTGCAGGCCGACTGGTCGACCGAGCTGCGCGTCGGGCGCACCGGCATCGACTACACGTTCTCGGGATTCTCGTATGCGCCGCGGATGAGTTCCCAGACGGTGACCTGGCAGAACACGGTTGCACTGCCGGTCGGTCGCCTGCAGTTCGGGGTCGATCATCTGCGCCAGCGCATCGAAGGCGAGGGCGTCACCCGGGGCGATTTCGTCGTGCTGCGTTCCGTACGCAACACCGACTCGATCTTCGGTGCCTACGAGCTCACCCAGGGGGCGCATCTGCTGCGGGTGATGCTGCGCCAGGACCGCATCGAGACCGTGGGTTCGGAGCCGACCGGCGGCGTCGCGTGGGGCTATCGCATCGACCCGAAGTGGCTGGTGCGTGCGTCCTATGCCAGCGCCTTCCGCGCGCCGACCTTCGACGACCTGTACAGCCCGTTCGGTGCCAACCCGGCGCTGCGCCCCGAGAAGTCGCGCGGCGTGGACCTGGCACTGGAGCGTCGCAGCGGCGGTTCGCTGTTCAAGGCGACGGCGTTCGCGAGCCGCATCCGGGATGCCATCGAACTCGACGCGTCCTTCGTTCCGCAGAACGTGGATTCGGCGCGCGTGCACGGCGTCAGTGTCGAGGCGCGCGAGCGCATCGGTCCGGTGGCGCTGCGCGCGCAGGCGACGTGGCAGGACCCGCGCGGCGAGCGTATCGACGCGGCGACCGGCGCGACGGTGACCGGTCCGCTGTCGCGCCGTGCGCGTCATCACGCCGTGTTCGGGGCCGACTGGCACACCGGGCCGGTGCGGATGGGCGCCACCTGGGTGCTGCAGGGGGCGCGCTTCGACACCGACGGCAATCGCATCGCCGGATACGGGGTGCTCGATCTCAACGCGGTGGTTCCGCTGGGGCAGGGCTGGGATCTGTTCGGACGCCTGGGCAACGTGACCGACCGTCGCTACGAGACCGCCTGGGGCTACAACATGCCGCCGCGCACGCTCTTCGTCGGCGTGCGCTACGGCATGGGCGGCTGAGGCGGCGCGTGGCCGGAGCGGGCGCGGGCGAAGGCCGGGACGTGCGTCGCGCGGTGCACGGGGCGGCGCATGCGGTCGCATATGCGACGACGGCTGCGATCGTGACGGCGGCGGCGTTCGTGATCACGGCGGCGTTCGTAACCACGGCCGCCATCGCGGCGACGGCGGCCCGCGCCGCGCCGGCGGCACCGTCCGTGACCGACGACTGGGGGCGCGTCGTGCAGCTGCCGCGGCCGCCGGTGCGCATCGTGTCGCTCGCACCGCATGCGACCGAGCTGCTGATCGCGGCCGGCGCCGGGCGCCGTCTGGCGGCGGTCGACGCCGACAGTGACGATCCTGCGCTGCCGGCGGCGATCGCGCGTGTCGTCGCCTATCCGGCGCCGCAGGTCGAGCGCGTGCTGGCGCAGCGGCCCGACCTCGTCGTGCTGTGGGGCGCCGCCGTGCGCCGCGAACTGGTCGAACGCTTCACGCGGCTGGGCGTGCCGGTCTTCGTCAGCGACCCGCGCACGCACGCCGGCATCGTCGACACGCTGCACCGCTTCGGCGTGCTGGCGGGCGACCCGGCCGCGGCGCGTCAGGCGGCCGGGCACCTGCGCAGCGGCCTCGATGCGATCGCCGCGCGTCACGCGACGCGTGCCCCGGTGCGCGTGTTCGTGCAGGTGTGGAACCGCCCGCTGATGACCCTGAGCGATCGCGACGCCATCGGCGAGGCGCTTGCGCTGTGCGGCGCCGTCAACGTGTTCGGCCAGGCGGACCGCGCGGCGCGGCTGGTGGGGCCCGAAGCCGTGATCGCGGCGGCGCCCGCGCTGATCCTCGCGTTCGAGCCCGCCGTCGACGAGCAGCCGTGGCGCGACCTCGGTGTGCTCGCGCCGCGCGGCCCCATCGTGTTCGAGCGGATCCCGCGCGCGCTGCAGCGCGCGTCGCACCGGATCGTCGATGCGGT
>JAKOZZ010000450.1 GCA_029779755.1 Pseudomonadota bacterium | reverse complement strand
GCCGGAAATCATCATGGTCACGCCGTCATATTCGCTCGTCATCGCCGAGGAATTCGAGCGCCTCGGCATCAAGCCCGAGGAGATTTCGCTGACCGTCGGCCTCTTCGGCGCCGAGCCGTGGGGCGAGGGCATGCGCGCCGAGATCGAGCGCAAGCTCGGCATCGACGCCATCGACATCTACGGCCTGACCGAGGTGATCGGCCCCGGCGTCGCCAGCGAATGCATCGAGACCAAGGACGGCCCGGTGATCTGGGAAGACCACTTCTACCCCGAGATCATCGACCCGGAAACCGGCGAAGTGCTGCCCGACGGCGAGGTCGGCGAACTGGTGTTCACCTCGTTGACCAAGGAAGCCTTCCCGGTCATCCGCTACCGCACCCGCGACCTGACCCGGCTGCTGCCGCCGACCGCGCGCGCGTTCCGCCGCATCGGCAAGATCAGCGGACGTTCCGACGACATGCTGATCATCCGCGGCGTCAATGTCTTTCCAACCCAGATCGAGGAGCAGGTTCTGCGCGACCCGCGCCTCTCCGGCAATTACCAGGTCGTCGTCACCCGCGACGGCCACCTCGACAACCTGGAAGTGCGCTGCGAGGTCCAGCGTGAGCTTTCCGGCAAGTTGCGCAAGGCCGACATCCAGGCCATCGGCAAGGAACTGCGGCACCGGATCAAGACCCTCGTCGGCGTGTCTACCCTGGTCAGTGTCATGGAGTTCGACACGATCCCGCGCACCCAGGTCGGCAAGGCCAGGCGCGTGATCGACGAACGCTCGCGGCAGAACTGAGGAACGGCCGATGACCGAAGCCTTCATCTGCGACGCGATCCGCACCCCGATCGGCCGCTACGGCGGCGCGCTCTCCGGGGTGCGCACCGACGACCTCGGCGCCATACCGCTCCGGGCGCTGATGGAACGCAACCCGCGGGTCGACTGGGCGGCGGTCGACGACGTCATCTACGGCTGCGCCAACCAGGCCGGCGAGGACAACCGCAACGTCGGGCGCATGGCCGGCCTGCTCGCGGGACTCCCGGTCGACGTGCCGGGCACCACGGTCAACCGCCTGTGCGGCTCGGGAATGGATGCGGTCGGCACCGCCGCGCGTTCGATCAAGTGCGGCGAGGCCGCGCTGATGATCGCCGGCGGCGTCGAGAGCATGTCGCGCGCCCCGTTCGTCATGGGCAAGGCGGAATCGGCGTTCGCGCGCAATGCGGCGATCTTCGACACGACCATCGGCTGGCGCTTCGTCAACCCGGCGATGAAGAAGCTGTACGACACGCATTCGATGCCGCAGACCGCCGACAACGTCGCCGCCGAATTCGCCATCGGGCGCGCCGACCAGGACGCCTTCGCGCTCCGTTCGCAGCAGCGCTGGGCGGCCGCTGACGCCGCCGGGCGTTTCGCCGCTGAACTGGTGCCGGTCGTCATCCCGCTAAAAAAGGGCGATCCGAAGGTGGTCGACCGCGACGAACACCCGCGCCCCGAGACGACGCTGGCGATGCTGGCCGGCCTCAAGGGAATCAACGGCCCGGAACTGAGCGTCACCGCCGGCAATGCTTCCGGCGTCAACGACGGCGCCTGCGCGCTGCTGCTCGCTTCCGAAGCCGCCGCCGGGCGGTTCGGGCTGACGCCGCTCGCGCGCGTCGTCGGCATGGCCACCGCCGGCGTGCCGCCGCGCATCATGGGTTTCGGCCCCGCCCCGGCGGTGCGCAAGGTGCTCGCGCAGACCGGCCTGACGCTGGCGCAGATGGACGTTATCGAACTCAACGAGGCCTTCGCCGCGCAGGCGCTGGCGGTACTGCGCGACCTCAGCTTGACCGACGACGCGGCGCACGTGAACCCCAACGGCGGCGCCATCGCCCTCGGCCACCCGCTCGGCATGAGCGGCGCCCGGCTGGTGACCACCGCCGCCCATGAACTCAAGCGCCGTGGCGGCCACTACGCCCTGTGCACGATGTGCATCGGGGTCGGGCAAGGCATCGCCATGGTCATCGAGCGAGCTTGAACTCACGGCAAGGAGAAGCGCATGTACACGCAGTCCCTCGATGTGCCCGACAGCCCCGGCGCCAAACCCGCCCCATCGGCTTCCGCTGGCGAAGACCCGGCCCGGCAGGCCGCCTTCGATGCGC
>JAKOZZ010000392.1 GCA_029779755.1 Pseudomonadota bacterium | reverse complement strand
GGCATCACCGGGCTCCGGCCGAGACTCGGGAGGTGCGCATCGACGGGGTCAGTTGCCGAAGGGCGACGACTGCATGTTGCCCTTGGCCGGCGCCCGGGCGCGCACGCGCACCCGATCGCCTTCGGTCACCGCCGTGCCGGGCAGGATCACGGCATCGCCCTCCTTCAGACCCGACGCGATCTCGACCGAGCCGACACCGCGCAGGCCGAGCGTCACGGGCATCTTCTCGACGCGTTCGCCGCGCATCGCCATCACGTGGGCGGTGTCGCCATCGGCACCGCGGATGGCCTGCGCGGGCAGCATCAGCGCATCGTCGCGCCGGCCCACCCGCATCTCGACCGACACGGTCATGTCGGGCTTGAGGAAGTCGGGCGGCGCGGGCACGCGCAGACGCACTTCGACCGTGCCGCGCTGCGCGTCGACCGCAGGCGCGACGTAGAACACGGTCGCGTCGAACCGGCGGCCCGGAAAGGCGTCGGCCATCACGGCGGCGGCCAGGCCGTCGCGCATGTGGGCCAGGTTCTTCTCGTCGACGGAGGCGATCACCCGCGTCTCGCCCGACTGCGCCAGTTCCAGCAGCGTGCGGCCGACCTGGGCGGTATCGCCGGGTTCTGCCGTGCGCGTGAGCACCACGGCGGCCGCCGGCGCGCGCAGCACGAGCAGTTCGAGCCGCGCGCGGGCCGCCGCCACGTTGGCCTGCGCCTGCGCCAGACGGGTGGCGGCGAGCTCGGCCTCGACCCCGCCCGCGCGGTTGCCTTCGGCCTGCGCACGGGCCGCCAGCGCCGCCGCGCGCGCCGACGCCAGCGCGCGCTCGGCCTCGTCCACCCGGGCCTGCGACACGAATCCGCGCGCCAGCAGCGCGCGCGTGCGGCCGGCCTCCTGTTCGGCCAGCTGCAGCGCGGCCTGCGCCTGCACCAGCTGCTGCTCCGACACGGGCGCGGCCACCGCGCCCAGCGCGCGGATGCGGCCACGCGCCTCGCGTTCGGCCGCCAGCGCCGCATTCAGGGCCGACTCGGCCTCGTCGCTGCGCAGGCGCACCAGCACCTGCCCCGCCTGCACGGCGGCGCCCTCGCGCACCGTGACCTGCTCGATGCGCGCGGCCAGCTGGCTGGCGACCGCGATACGCGCCGGCGTGGCCACGCGACCGGTGGCCACCACCGTCTGCGTGAGCGGCCCGCGACGCACCGACACCACGTCGACGGCGGTGCTGCGCGGCACCAGCACGAAGGCCGCCGCCGCCGCCGCGACCAGCACGCCCACGACGAGGAGCCAGCGACGGCCGATCATGCGCGGGCCCCGGAGCGAGGGCGCATCACGCCACCCGCCGGCCGCTGATCGGGTACTGCGGGTCGGAATAGCCGGGCGTCGACGCGTGCCCGACGGGCACCAGCGCATCGACCGTGGCCTCGTCCTCGGCCGTCCAGCGGTAGTCGAGCGCGGGCGCGTACTGCTGCCACTGCTCCAGCGTGCGCGGCCCGGCGATCACGGAGCTCACCGCGCGGTTGGCCAGCACCCAGGCCACCGCGAACTGCATCAGCGACACGCCGCGCCCCGCGCACCAGGCCTTCAGCTGCTCGGCCACCTGCAGCGACTCGGGCCGCCACTCGGTCTCGAGGATGCGGCGATCGCCGCGCGCCACGCGCGTGCCCTCGGGCGGCGGCTGGTCGGGCCGGTACTTGCCGGTGAGCACGCCGCGCGCGATGGGGCTGTAGGGCGTGACCCCGATGCCGTAGGACGCACAGGCGGGCAGGATCTCCACCTCGGGCATGCGGTTCAGCAGGTTGTAGTACGGCTGACAGACGACCGGACGCGGCATGCCGATCCGGTCGCACAGACGGACGATCTCGGCGATGCGCCAGCCACGGAAGTTCGACACCCCGAAGTAGCGGATCTTGCCCGCACGGATGAGGTCGTCCAGCGCGCGCAGCGGCTCTTCGAGGTCGTCCTCCTCGTAGTCACGGTGCAGGTACTGGATGTCGATGTAGTCGGTGCCCAGGCGCTGCAGACTGGCCTCGGTCTCCTGCACGATCCACTTGCGCGAATAGCGCCCCGCATTCTGCGCGGCGGCCATCTTGTTGCCGAGCTTGGTGGCGAGCACCCACTGATCGCGCTTCCCCGCCAGGCAGGCGCCCACGATGCGCTCGGAGGCGCCGGTCTTGTAGACGTCGGCCGTGTCGATGTAGTTCACGCCCTGCTCGGCCGCGCAGGCGACGATGTCGGCCGAGGCCGCCGCAGCGGTCTGGTCGCCGAACATCATCGTGCCCAGGCACAGCTCGGAGACGCGCAGGTTCGAGACGCCCAGACGCCGGTACTTCATGCTCATGTGCCACCCCCGGAAAGAGAAACCCGAACCTTAGCAGTTCGGGTTTCGGGGTTGCGGGCGCCCGTTTGCGACCGGGCGCGGATCGGAACGGCCGTGCCGGCGCGCCCGTCAGTCCAGATGGTCGCGCATGCGCTCGGCCAGACGCTTGCGCGCCCGGTGCAGCCGCACCCAGCAGTTGGCCTCGGTGATCTGCAGCCGGCGGCACACCTCGTCGGTGGGCACGTTTTCGATCACCTGCATCACGAAGACGTCCTTGAGCGTGGGCGGCAGCGCCTCGATCTCCAGCAGCAGCGCGTCGCGCATGCGCCGGCGGCTCACCTCGCGGGCCGGGTCGGTGTGCTCGGCGGCGGCGACAGCCGCCAGCGCCTCGGCCAGCGGATCCTCGCCGCCGGGCTCGCCGTCGGCCCCCTCGTGCGCGTTCTGCCGCACGTAGCGCGACTCGCGGCGGAACACGTCCTGGATCTTGTGGTTCAGAATGCCGATCAGCCACGTGCGCAACGCGGACTTGCCCTGGAAGCTGTCACGGCTGGCCAGGGCGGCGGCCAGCGCGTCCTGCACTGCATCTTCGGCGAGATCCTCGTCGCGGATCTTGCGCCGTGCAAAGCGCAGCATCGCGCTGCGGTGCGCCGCGAACTCGAGCGCGGTCACGGTCGCCAGGGCGGTCGTGGCGACTGCTACGGTGTCCATGGTGGCAATGCTCATCTCGATTCCTCGGGTCTGAACCGTTGCCGGCCGCGGATCGCGGCCCGGCGCCGGAGCCGGTCGGGTGTTGCCGACTCCGATGCGTGGCAGTCTGCCCACGCCGCCTTGCAACCCCGTCCCGCGAAGATCACGAATTGATAACGAATGCACGGGCGGCGCCGGACGCGTGTTGCGGGCCCCGGGCGCTTTGCTATCCTGCCCCCACCCTGAACGGATGACCCCCTTCGCGCACGCACGCCGGCGCGTCCGGCCGGGCCCGCCGACCGAAAGCCCCCATGGAACGTCGCATCCTCGTCGTCGAAGACCAGAAGGACATCGCGGATCTCGTCGCGATGCACCTGCG
>JAKOZZ010000391.1 GCA_029779755.1 Pseudomonadota bacterium | reverse complement strand
GCATGTCGGACGGATCATCGTGCGCGCCGCCCGTTCACATCCGGATCGCCTGCACCGGATCCATGCGCGCGGCGCGACGCGCCGGCAGGGCCGCAGCGAGCAGGCCGATCACCACCGCGAGGCCGCAGACCCGCAAGGCGACCATCGGGTCGAGCTCGGCGGCGAAGAGCGCGCTGCCGTCGGCATTGCGGTACACGCGCGAGAAGAACGCCAGCAGCCCGAAGGCCAGGCCCGATCCGGCGACCGAGCCCACGAGCCCGTAGATGCCGCCCTGCAGCAGGAACACGGTCATGATGCGCCGAGGGCTGGTGCCCATCGCCCGCAGGATGCCGATCTCGCGCTGCTTCTGCACGACCGACACGACCAGCACGCTGGCGATCCCCACCGCCACGATCACCACCACGAACGCGCGGATCAGGGTGTTGGACACGCTCTGGTTGCGCAGGGCCGCGAGCAGCTGGGCGTTGGTCTGCATCCAGCTCTCCACGGTGAGCCCGGTCTGGGCGCGCAGCAGTTCGGCGACGCGCTCGGCGGCGAAGATGTCGTTGACGGTGACGTCGACGTTGGACACGCCGCCGGCCAGGTCCAGCAGCGACTGGGCCAGCTTGATCGTCGTGAACACCCAGCGCCGGTTCAGGTCGCGGTTGCCGATGTCGAACACGCCGGTGACGGTCAGCAGCTCGTCGCGGTTCTCGGCGCTGCGCACGCGGATCTTGTCACCGAGGTCCACGCCGAGGTCCCGCGCCAGCTCGACGCCGATCACTGCGCCCACGCCGGCCACCTCGAAGCGGCCGCGCTTCATGTAGTCGTCCATGCGCACCACGCGCCGGTAGCGTTCGGCATCCACGCCGATCAGTGCGATCGCCTTGCTGGCCGTGCCGCGAATCGCGAAGCCCGCTCCGGTCACGACGGGCGACACGGCCACCACGTCCGGCGTACGGGCAACCAGCCGCACGATCGCCTCCCACTGGTCGACCGAGCGCAGGCGCTGCGCGCGCGGCTGCACGATCGCGGCCGTGCCGTCGGCAGGCAGCACGTTGCGGTTGACCTCCTCGAGCGGGCGGATCACCACGTGCGCCTGGCTGCCCAGCGTGCGCTCGATGATGGAAGCCTGCAGTTGCGAGATCAGCGTGGTGAGGAACAGGATCACGGCGACGCCGCCGACCACGCCAGCCAGGATCAGCACGGTCTGCAGTCGGCCCTCGCGCAGGTAGCGCAGTGCGACCAGCCACTCGAAAGGCATCACCGGGCTCCGGCCGAGACTCGGGAGGTGCGCATCGACGGGGTCAGTTGCCGAAGGGCGACGACTGCATGTTGCCCTTGGCCGGCGCCCGGGCGCGCACGCGCACCCGATCGCCTTCGGTCACCGCCGTGCCGGGCAGGATCACGGCATCGCCCTCCTTCAGACCCGACGCGATCTCGACCGAGCCGACACCGCG
>JAKOZZ010000373.1 GCA_029779755.1 Pseudomonadota bacterium | reverse complement strand
CACGCAACTACGACATGCGCTTCGTGCGCGGCGGGCTGCCCGACCGGGAGAATCCGCCCGCCGACCTCGACTCGGTCACCTGGGTGTGGATCCGCGACGACCCGCCCCGCCCGCTGGACTGCGCCGCGCTGGCGTCGATCTGCGACGCGTTCTGTCCGCGCATCTTCGTGCGGCGTCCGCGCTGGGTGCCGGCCAGCACGGTGTCGATCACCACCTACTTCCATGCCGACGCGGCGCTGCTGGCCGCGCAGGGCACCGAGCCGGTGCTGTGCACCGCGCGCGCGTCGCACTTCGGCCGCGGCTACCATGACCAGGCGGCCGAGATCTGGGGCCGGGACGGCGCCCTGCTCGCCACCAGCCACCAGATCGTGTATTACAAGGAGTGACCCGCAGCGCGCGCTCCGTTCGGGCCGTCATGCTGCGAAGGGGATGACCCTGCGGCCGCCGGGCCGCGGACGTCGACCATGCAGCCCCGTGGCCGCGGAGGTCGGAACGACATGAACACCCTCCGGGCGAGCCTGCCCGTGCTGCTGCTGGGGTTTGCGCTGCTGTGGTGGCAGGCCGATGCCACCGCCATCGCGCAGGCCGCCGGCGTCTTCGCCTGGCGGGGCCTGCTCCTGCAGCTCACGGGCATCCTGGCGATCGCGGCGATGAGCGCGGCGATGCTGCTGGCCACGCGCCCCGCGTGGCTCGAGGACCGCCTGGACGGTCTCGACAAGATGTACCGGCTGCACAAGTGGCTGGGCATCGCCGGGCTGGTGCTCGCGGTCGCCCACTGGCTGTGCGTGCAGGTCCCGAAGTGGATGGTGCAGGCCGGCCTGCTGCAGCGGCCGGCACGCGGCGCGCGTGCGCAGGAGGCGGCCGGGATCCTCCGGTTCCTCCAGGAGCAGCGCGGGCTGGCGGAGGAGATCGGCGAGCTCGCGTTCTACGCGGCGGTGGTGCTGATCGCGCTGGCCCTGATCCGCCGCTTCCCCTACCGCCACTTCTTCCGAACGCACCGCTGGCTGGCCGTGGTCTTCCTCGCCCTCGTGCTGCACTCGGTCGTGCTGACGAAGTTCTCGTACTGGACCACCCCGCTGGGCGCCGTACTGGGACTGACGATGCTGGCCGGCAGCGTGGCGGCGGTCATCAGCCTGCTGCGACGGATCGGGTCCGACCGCAAGGCCGTCGGCGTCGTCGAGCGCATCGAAGTGCTGGACGGCGTGCAGGTGACCGCGGTCGACGTGCGCCTGGAGAGCCGCTGGGCCGGCCACGATGCGGGCCAGTTCGCATTCGTGACCTTCGACCGCCGCGAAGGCGCGCATCCGTTCACCATCTCGTCGGCCTGGCAGGGCGACGGGCGCCTGCTGTTCCTGATCAAGGCGCTGGGCGACTACACGCGCACCCTGCCCGCATCCGTGCACCCGGGCGATTCGCTGACCGTGGAGGGTCCGTACGGGCGCTTCGACTTCGACGGTCCGTCGCGCCACCAGATCTGGATCGGGGGCGGCATCGGCATCGCGCCGTTCGTGGCGCGCATGAAGGCGCTGGCCTCCGCGCCGGACGAGCGCTCCATCGACCTCTTCCACACCACGCGGGAGGTCGACGAGACCGCGTTGCAGCGCCTGGCCGACGATGCGCGCGCCGCCGGGGTGCGCCTGCACCTGCTCGTCGACGCGCGCGACGGACTGCTCACCGGCGAGCGCCTGCGCGCCGCGGTCCCCGACTGGGCGCAGGCCGACGTCTGGTTCTGCGGCCCGGCCGGATTCGGCCGGGCGCTGCGCGCCGACCTGGTCGACCACGGCCTGGCGGAAGACCGCTTCCACCAGGAACTGTTCGAGATGCGGTGAAGCCCCGCGCGCAGACCACGCAGCGTCGCCCAGACCGCGCAGCGTCGTCTACATCTCCCGTGCCGAGATCTGGTACTTGAAGTCGTCGGGCGCGTAGGAATCGAAGCGGCCGCGATCGTCCTCACCGACCGGGTACATGAAGAAGCCGATCTTCGGGCCCCGGGTGCCGGGCAGCACGACGTCGTGCGCGGTGTTGTAGGCGACCCAGTTGCCCTCCCAGCCGCCGAACAGTGCCTTGTTGACCGGCGCGACCACCGGATGGGTGACGGACTTGATCCATTCGGGGGTCTCCAGCCGCATCACCTTGGCCACGTCGGCCGGATCCATCGCCAGCCAGCCGTGGTCGCGCAGGTAGACCTCGGCGCGGCAATGCTGGGCGCCCTTCAGGCTGGCAGGATTCCCGGACAGCTCCTTGTAGCCGAACGCCGAAGGCACCAGGCGCAGGCCGTACACGTCGCGCGCCGGCACGCCCACCGAGCGGCACAACCCCACGTACAGCGCGTTCAGGTCGGCGCACTTGCCGCCGAGGTTGCCGGTCTCGAGCATGGTCTTGATGTCGCCCTCGCCGCAGCCGCGCACCTTGGGCTCGCGGTAGGTGTTGGCCACCACCCAGTCGTAGAGCCTGCGGGCCTTGTCGGCGTCGGTGCGTGCGCCGCGGGTCGCCTCGAGCGCGGTGCGCCGCACGATGCCGTCCGTGGGCAGCAGGTCCGTCGGCTTCGTCCAGTAGGCGAGCGTGTCCGGGTCTTCCTGGGCACCGACCTTGCGCGTCCAGTCGGTCGCACGGTTGCGGGTGCGGATGCGGTTGACCAGTTCCACGTACGGGCGCGCCTCACCCGCCGCAAACTCGACCTGCAGCATGCGCGCGCCATAGACCTTGTCGGTGGTGACGAGCGCTTTTCCGTTGGTCGTGAAGCTGCTCTCGAGGGACTGCTGCCAGTCGCTGTCGACGGAGGGCATCGGCAGCCAGAGGCGGGTGGCGCCCCGGGGAGCCGGGATGTCGACCCGGGTGGTGAGCTCGAAGCTGCGCCAGTCGCCGGGCTGCGGATCGAAGCGACGATCGCCGGTGCGGGACTGCGCGGCGCCGAGCGCCGGGACGGTGAGTGCTGCGCCGACGGCAGCGGAACGTTCGATGAACGTGCGGCGGGACAGGGTCATCCTGAAATCTCCGGGGTGTGTGCACGTGAGGGGCGCGCGTCCGGCGACGGACACCGGCACCGGATGCGCGGCGGCGAGACCTCGGGCGGGTTGCCTGCCGGGAAGCCTGATCAGCCAGACTTCAACAGCGGGTGGATGAGCCGTTCGGCCTCGGGACCGGTCCAGTCGAGTTCGCCGCGCACACGATGCCGCGGCATCCCATCGACACCGACGAGTATAGAGGTCGGAAACACGCGCACCTCCCAGGCACGCGCGACGTCGCCGTTCGGGTCGAGCAGCACGGGCTGCGTGAAACCGGTGCGGCGCACGAAGCGCTCGGCGCGCTCGGCCGGCTCCTTGAAGTTGATCGCCAGCACGACGAGGCGCTCGGCGCCATGGAACTCGGCCAGGGTCTGCAACGCCGGCATCTCGGCACGGCAGGGTTCGCACCAGCTCGCCCAGAAGTTGAGCAGCACCACCCGGCCGCGCAGCGCGGGCAGCGACCAGGTCATGCCGGCGAGGTCCTCGAGCTTCAGGGGCGGCGCGGCGCGGCGGGCGGGCCAGCGCGTGACCTCGAACGCCGCATGCGCGCGTCCGGACGCGCCGGCCAGGGCGGCGGCCATCGCGCCGAGGCGCAGCAGACTGCGGCGGCGCGCGGCCACGATGGGAGAGCGGACCGGACGGTTCATGGCGCGCAGTGTACGGCGGCCGGGGCATCCCGTGCCGGCCTCTGTCCCGTGCCCCCCGCGACGAGATGCATGCGTCGCCCGTGCAGACGGCGTGCGTCGACCGCACGGGGCGCCGCGTCCACGATCCGGCAGGTAAGATTCCCCCGGATCCGGATGACTGAGCCCCAGAACATCGTGCCCCGGACGCGTCCGCGCCCGGCACGAAACAACGATGGAGACCCCCGATGCCCGACGCTACCCGACGCTCCCTGCTGCTTGCCGCCGCCGCCGCGCCGCTGGCCGCCACCGCCTCGCGCGCCCGTGCGCAGGGCGCCTATCCGAACAAGGCGCTGCGCATCATCGTGGGCGCCCCTCCGGGCGGGCTGACCGACGCCTACGCGCGCCTGTATGCCGAACAGTTCACCGCCCGCTTCGGGCAGTCGGCGGTCGTCGACAACCGCCCCGGCGCGAGCGGCATCATCGCCACCGAAGCGATGCTCAAGGCACCGCCCGACGGCTACACGGTGCTGATGACGACCACGGGCGCCGTCTGGCAGACACGCGTTCTGTTCAAGAAGCTGCCGTTCGACCTGGCCAAGGACATCACGCCGGTGACGGTGTTCCCTTCGGGGCCGCTGGTCGTCGCGGTGCACGAGAAGACGGGCGCGCGCAACCTGAACGAGCTGATCGACTACGCGAAGAAGAATCCGTGCGCCGGCGGCTCGAACGCGGTGGGATCGTTCCCGCAGGTGTTCACCGAGACGCTGAACCGGGAGTTCGGCTGCAAGATCCAGTCGGTGCAGTACAAGGGAGAAGCGCCGATGTGGCTGGACATGGGCACCGGCCAGCTGCAGGTGGCGGTGGGCAGCTACCAGGCCTTCATGGCGGTGCGCGACAAGGGCGTGCGCGCAGTCGCGGCCACCGGGCAGTACCGCCTGCTGAAGATGCCGGAACTGCCGACGCTGACCGAACAGGGCCTCAAGGCGCCGATCGCCCGGCTCGAAGGCGGGCTGGCGATGACCGCGCACGCCGCGGTGCCGGTCGAACACCTGGAGCTGCTGGCCCGGGTGGCGGTGGAAGGCAACGACACGCCGCGCGCGAAGGCGCTGCGCGAGAGCTTCTCGATCCCGGACATGACCAAGGGCCGTGCGGATGCGCTGCGCATGTGGCGCGAGGACGCGAACCTCTGGATCAAGGAGGTGGCGGCCCTGGGCGTGACGGTGGACTGACGGTCGGCATCGTGTCGCCCCGCCGCCGGACGACCGGCCCCGCCCACACCTCCGCGCCGGCCGTGCTGCCGCCGGAGGTCCGCCCGGGGCAGTCGGTCGAGCTGCTCAAGGAACTGCACATCCTGACCCGTGAAGGCCGGCTGAACCAGGACTCGCGCCGCAAGCTCAAGCAGGTCTACCACCTGTTCCAGTTCATCGAGAAGCTGCTGCTGGAACTGCCCGCCTCCACCGCCGGCATCACGCTCGCCGACCACGGGGCGGGCAAGTCGTACCTGGGCTTCATCCTGTACGACCTGTTCTTCAAGACGCCCGTGCCCGGCCGCCCGCCGGGGCACGTGTACGGCATCGAGACGCGCCCCGAACTGGTCGAACGCTCGCGCGCGCTGGCCGAGCGCTTCGGCTTCGCACGCATGTCGTTCCTGAACCTGAGCGTGGCCGAGTCGGCCGACTCCGACGCCCTGCCCGCGCGCATCGACGTGGTGACCGCGCTGCATGCCTGCGACACCGCCACCGACGATGCGATCGCGTTCGGGCTCAAGAAGCACGCACGGTTCATCGTGCTCGTGCCCTGCTGCCAGGCCGAGGTGGCGCGCCTGCTGAACCACGACAAGGCGCGGTCGCTGGCGCGCACGCCGCTGGCCGAGCTGTGGCGGCACCCGCTGCACACCCGCGAGCTGGGCAGCCAGATCACCAACGTGCTGCGCTGCCTGTATCTGGAAGCGTGCGGCTACCAGGTCACGGTCACCGAGCTGGTGGGCTGGGAGCACAGCATGAAGAACGAGCTGATCATCGCCCGGCACACCGGCCGGCCCAACCGGGCTGCGGCGCAGCGGCTGCTCGGGCTGCTCGAGCAGTTCGGGCTGACCGCGCTGCTCGAGACACGTTACGTGCTGCTCCCTCGGGCGACGGAGACGGTGGCACCACCCGCATGACGGCGGCCCGGCGGCACGCCCGCCGTCAGGCCTTCGCCGGCTTGCCCGCCACCGCCCCGGGCATGCCGGTGGGATCGATGACGGTGCCGAACTTCAGCACGTTGTGCGCATGGCACAGGTGGTGCAGTCCGAAGGTCTGATCGATCGCCTGCTGCTGCCCCATGATGTCGACCGAGCGGTTCACGGCTTCCTTGGTCATCTTCAGCGCAAAGCTGGACATCGTCGCGATGCGGCGCGCGATGCGCATCACCTCGTCGGCCAGCGCGGCGCGCGGGTACACACGGTTGACCATGCCGAAGCTCTGGGCCTCCTGCGCGCTCCAGGTGTCGGCGGTGAACAGCAGCTCCTTCGCCTTGCGCGGGCCGAGCTCCCAGGGGTGCACGAACCACTCGACGCCGCACACGCCCATCGTGACCACGGGATCGCAGAACTGCGCGTCGTCGCTGGCGACGATGAGGTCGCACGCCCACGCGAGCATCAGGCCGCCGGCGATGCACTTGCCCTGCACCTGCGCGATGGTGGGCTTGGGCAGGTTGCGCCACCGCCGGGTGATCTGCAGGTAGATCTCCTGCTCACGGCCGAAGCGGCCTTCGGCGCCGTCCAGGCCGAATCCGCCCCAGGTGCCCACCGGCCCGAGGTCCTTGCCGAGGCGGTCGCGGCTGCCGTCGCGCAGGTCGTGCCCCGACGAGAAGTGCGGGTCGGCACCGGCCAGGATGATCACCTTGACCGCATCGTCCTGCGCGGCCCGGTCGAAGGCCGCGTTCAGGTCGTAGGTCATCTGCAGGTTCTGTGCGTTGCGGGCCTCGGGCCGGTTCATCACGATGCGCGCGATCGCGGGCTCGGGCAGTTCGTAGCGGACGGTCTCGTAGTCGTGGGCGGTCACGGTGGTCATCTCCTCGGAAAGGGTCCGCCTCGCAGGGCGGATCAACGGCGGGTGCAGACGGGATCGCAGCCGCGCCTGCGGTTGCGGCCGGGTCTGCGGCTGCGCCGACGATAGCATCGGTGCGACCTGCGCGCCCGGACACCGGCGCGGACCGAACTGCCGCGTGGCGCCTATACTCGCAGCGGAGCACACAGCTCACCCGGTCGGCGCACGCCCCGAGGTCCGTGGCGGGCCCGCACCCGCCGATGCCCGTCCCTGCCGGCGCCTGCCCGCGGGCGGGCGCGCGGATCGGGCCGCCGACCGGTTCCCGATCGAACAGCACGGAGACAGCACCCCATGAAGACGTTTGCCCGCCTGGCCCTGGCCGCCACGTTCACCGCTGCGCTGATCGCGCCGGCCTCCGCCCAGGCCCAGGCCTATCCGAACAAACCGATCCGCCTTGTCGTGCCCTATGCCGCGGGTGGTGCCACCGACATCATCGCGCGCGCCGCGGCGGCCGAGATCTCCAAGACGATCGGACAGCCGGTCACGGTCGACAATCGCCCCGGCGCGGGCGGCAACGTCGGCTCGGAGATGGTCGCCCGGTCCGCGCCCGACGGTTACACCATGCTGATGTCGCCCAGCAGCCTGCACGGCATCACGCCGTTCCTGTACTCGAAGCTGAACTACGACCCGAACAAGGACCTGGCGCCGGTGATCCTCCTGGGATCGTTTTCCAACGTGCTGGTCGTGAACCAGGACGTCAAGGCGAACTCGGTGGCCGAGCTGATCGCGCTGATCCGGGCACAGCCGGGCAAGCTCAGCTATGCGTCCAGCGGCAACGGCACGACCATCCACATGTCGGGCGAGATGTTCAAGCACATGCTCAACCTCGACATCACGCACGTGCCCTACAAGGGCAGCGCCCCCGCGATCACCGACCTCATCGGCGGCCAGGTGCATCTGATGTTCGACAACATCCCGTCGGCCATCACGCACATCCGCGCCGGTCGCCTGCGTGCATTGGCCACCACCGGCCCGAAGCGCGCGGCCAACCTGCCCGACCTGCCGACGATGATCGAGGCCGGTCTGCCGAACTACGAGTCGGTGGCCTGGTTCGGTCTGTCGATGCCGGCCGGCACGCCGAAGGAGATCATCGACCGCATGAACGCCGAGGGCCAGAAGGCCGTGCGTGCGCCGGACTTCGTCAAGCGCATGAACGAGCTCGGCTACGAGATCATGGGCGGCACGCCCGAGCAGATGGCCGCCGCCATCCAGTCGGAAGTGCGCCGCTGGGGCCCGGTGGTGAAGGCCTCGGGCGCCAAGGTCGACTGAAGGGGCGCCGCACGCACGCGTGCGGCCGATCCGGTGGCCGCCGCGGCGACGTTCACTCGGGCTCGAACCCCGCCGCCTTCATCGAGCGCGTGAATGCGACGATGTCGCGGGCCTGGCGCTCCGCGAACTCGGCCGGCGTCGACGTTTCGACGTCCAGGCCGAGGTCGGCCAGGCGCTTGTGCATGTCGGGCGTATCGAGCACCGCCCGCAGTTCGCGGTTCCAGGCGTCGATCACTTCGGGGCGCGTCCTGGCCGGCGCATAGAACCCGTAGAACCCGTTGTGCGCGAGCTTCGGATACCCCAGCTCGCCGATGGTGGGCAGATCGGGCGCAACCTTCGAGCGCTTGGGCGACGAGTCGGCGATGATCCGCAGCTTGCCGGTGCGGTGATGCTGCAGGAACGAGGTGACGCCGCCGCAGCCGGCGGCGATGTGTCCGCCGGCCAGGTCGGTGAGCATCGGCCCGGTGCCCTTGTACGCGATGGGCTGCAGCGGGATGCCGATGGCCTGGCCGATCTCGACGCCGAAGAAGTGCGTGGAGCTGCCCATCGCGGCGGTGCCGAAACTCGCACGCCCCGGATTGCGCTTGAGCCAGGCCACGTACTCGCTCATGTTGGAGACGCCGATCGTGGGCGACACGACATAGACCGTGGCCGTCGTGCCG
Source organism: Pseudomonadota bacterium (assembly GCA_029779755.1). Lineage (GTDB taxonomy): Bacteria > Pseudomonadota > Gammaproteobacteria > Burkholderiales > Burkholderiaceae_E > Quisquiliibacterium. The sequence continues at coordinate 6,905 of JAKOZZ010000373.1, read as the reverse complement.
GCCATGCCGATCGGGGCGAGGTCCTTCTCGAGGTCGAACGGCATCGACTTGCGCGTCACCTTCTGCGCGACGGTGGCCGAGCTCGGCGCGAACATGATCACGGTGCCGTCCGGCGGCGCATCCTTCAGCGCGACGCCCGCGAGGATCCCGCTTGCACCGGCCTTGTTCTCGATCAGCACGTTCGCACCGATCGGCCGATCGGCATGTCGCTCGACGCACCGGCCGGAATTTTCTTCAATGAACCTGATTGCGATACGACGCAGCATCCACCCCTCTGGCCGGGGTCTAGAATTCCATTGCCGTTCATTCGTGCCGGATGGTACGACACCCTGAACGACGACTTCCGCTCACGCCCGCTGGAGATTTCATTCAATGAACACCGCTGCCGCAATGGACGCGAAAACGGCCGCCACCGCCTGGCTGGCCGCCTTCAGCGACGCCCTGACCCGCAAGGACGTGCCGGCCGCCGCCGCACTCTTCACCGAGGACGGGCACCTGCGTGACCTGCTGGCGCTGACCTGGGAGATCCGCACGGTGTCGGGCCGTGCGGCGATCGCGGCGCTGCTGCACGAGGCGCTGCCGGCGTTCCAGCCGCGCGACTTCCGCGTGATGCCGGGACGCATCCCGCCACGCGTGGTGATGCGCGCGGGGGTCGACGTCGTCGAGGCGATCGCGCACTTCGAGACCGCGTTCGGCACCGGGCATGCCGTGGTCCGGCTGCGACCCGATCCGCAGGGGCCCGGCGGCGTGCGGGCCTGGATCCTGCTCGCGAGTCTGCAGTCGCTGCGCGGCTTCGAGGAGTACGACAACTCCCGCGGATCGCAGGGCAAGGACTACTACGCGCGCGAATTCGGCGGCGAGAACTGGGAAGACAAGCGCGTGCGCGCCCGTGCCTATGCCGACCGCGACCCCGCCGTGCTGGTGGTGGGTGCGGGCCAGGCGGGCCTGTCGATCGCGGCGCGCCTGAAGCAGCTGGAGGTCGACACGCTGATCATCGACCGCGAGGCACGCGTGGGCGACAATTGGCGCCGCCGCTACCACTCGCTTACGCTGCACAACGAAGTGCACGTGAACCACCTGCCCTACATGCCGTTCCCGTCCACCTGGCCGGTGTTCATCCCCAAGGACAAGCTGGCCAACTGGTTCGAGTCGTACGTCGATTCGCTCGACCTGAACTGCTGGACCGCCACCGAGCTGATCGGCGGGCGCTACGACGAACGCGGCGGCCACTGGGAGGTGACGCTGCGCCGTGCCGACGGCACGACGCGCACGATGCGCCCGCGCCACGTGGTCTTCGGCACCGGCGTGAGCGCGATCCCGATCCTGCCCGACCTGCCCGGCCTGGGCACGTTCGGCGGCACGGTCATGCATTCGGGCGCGTACGCCGACGGTGCGGCCTGGAAGGGCCGGCGCGCACTGGTGATCGGCACCGGCAACAGCGCGCACGACGTCGCCCAGGACCTGCATGCCAGCGGCGCGGCGGTCACGATGGTGCAGCGCAGCCCGACACACATCGTCGGCATCCGCGAGGCGCAGCGCGTGTACGCGCTCTACGCGGAAGGCAACCCCACCGCGGACTGCGACCTGCTCGCCACCGCGATGCCCTACCCGGTGCTGCGCCAGTCGTACCAGCTGACGACGGCGCTCTCGCGCGAGGCCGACAAGCCGCTGCGCGACGCCCTGGCCGCCCGCGGCTTCCGCCTCACCGACGGCGAGGACGCCACCGGCTTCCAGATGATGTACCTGCGCCGCGGGGGCGGCTACTACTTCAACGTCGGCTGCTCGGACCTGATCGCCGACGGCAGCATCGGCCTGATCCAGTACGACGACATCGACCGCTTCGTCCCGGAGGGGGTGCGCATGAAGGACGGCCGCGTGCTGCCCGCCGACCTGATCGTGGTCGCCACCGGGTTCCAGAACCAGCAGGAGGTCGTGCGCGCCAGCCTGGGCGACGCGATCGCCGACCGGATCGGCCCGGTGTGGGGCCTGGACGAAGGCGGCGAGCTGCGCAACATGTGGCGTCCGACGCCGCAGCGCGGCCTGTGGTTCACCGCCGGCAGCCTCGCGCAGTGCCGCATCTACTCGCGCTTCCTGGCGCTCCAGATCAAGGCGCGCGAGGAGGGGCTGGTGACCTGAGGGGACGCCGCGTCAGGCGGCGGGACCGATGGCGCCGCGCCGGATCTGGTCGCGCTCCATCGACTCGAACAGCGCCTTGAAGTTGCCTTCGCCGAAGCCTTCGTCGGCCCGGCGCTCGATGAACTCGAAGAACACCGGCCCCAGCAGCGTCTGCGAGAAGATCTGCAGCAGCAGCCGCGGGGGGCCGTCGTGCGTGGCCCCGTCGACCAGGATGCCGCGCGTGCTCAGCGCCGGCACGTCCAGGCCGTGGCCGGGCAGGCGCTCGTCGAGCATCTCGTAGTAGACGTCGTTGGGCGCGCTCATCAGCGGCACGCCGGCCATCTGCAGACGGTCGACGGTGGCGACGAGGCCGTCGGTGAGCAGCGCGATGTGCTGGATGCCCTCGCCGTTGTACTGCATCAGGAACTCCTCGATCTGCCCGGCGCCGCGCGAGGACTCCTCGTTCAGCGGGATGCGGATCAGACCGTCGGGCGCGGTCATCGCCTTCGACGTGAGGCCGGTGTATTCGCCCTTGATGTCGAAGTAGCGGATCTCCCTGAAGTTGAACAGGCGCTCGTAGAACGCGGCCCAGAACCCCATGCGGCCGCGGTACACGTTGTGCGTGAGGTGGTCGATCAGCTTCAGTCCGTGGCCCGGCGGGTGACGATCGACCCCGGGCAGGAACTCGAAGTCGATGTCGTAGATCGAGCGCCCGTCCTCGAACCGGTCGATCAGGTACAGCGGCGCGCCGCCGATGCCCTTGATCGCGGGCAGCCGCAGCTCCATCGGCCCGGTGGGGATGTCGATCGGCTGGGCGCCGAGCTCCAGCGCGCGCGCGTAGGCCTTGTGCGAATCGCGCACGCGGAAGGCCATGCCGCACGCCGACGGACCGTGCTCCGCGGCGAAGTACGCGGCCTGGCTCCGGGGCTCGTTGTTGACGACGAAGTTGATGCCCCCCTGCCGGTACAGCAGCACCTGCTTGGAGCGGTGCCGCGCGACGAGGCTGAAGCCCAGGCGCTCGAACACCGGCTCGAGCACGCCGGGCGCGGGCGCGGCGAACTCCACGAACTCGAAGCCCATCAGGCCCATCGGGTTGTCGAACAGATCGGTCATGGTCGGTTCCTCTCTGCGGTTGCGTAGAGCCTGGACGCTGCCGCCTTACAGCGCCCCGATCGACATGCCGCCGTCGATCACCAGGCTTGCGCCGGTGACGAACGCCGCGGCCGGCGAGGACAGGTAGCGCACTGCATACCCGATCTCCTCCGGCAATCCCAGCCGCCCCAGCGGCATCTTGTCGATCGCGCGGCGCTGCGTGTCGGGATCGAAGGCGTCGGCCAGCGGCGTGCGGATCAGCCCGGGCAGCACGGTGTTCACGCGGATGCCGGCCGCGCCGTACTCCTGCGCGAAGGCGCGGCTCATGCCGATCAGCGCGGTCTTCAGTGTGGAGTACAGCCCCAGCATGCGTTCGGGATGCAGCGCCGCCAGCGACGAGATGTTGACGATGCTGCCGCCGCCGCGGGCGGTCATCAGCTTCGCGGCCTCCACCGACAGGAACCAGTAGCCGCGCAGGTCGACGTCGACGGTCTTGGCGAACAGCGCCGGGTCGGTGGCGTCGATCGTTCGCCAGGGACTCAGCACGGCGTTGTTGACCAGGATGTCGAGTCCGCCGTGCCGCGCGCGCAGCCGCGCGGCCATCTGCGCGATGTCCTCCATGCGCCCGATGTGGCACGCGGCAGCCTCGGCCGACAAGCCCTCGGCCTGCAGCTCGGCCGCCACCTGCGCGCACGCCTCCTGCTTGCGGCTGCTGATCACCACGTGCGCCCCCGCCTGCGCGAGCACGCGTGCGGTCGCGCGGCCGATGCCCTGGCTCGATCCGGTCACGAGCGCGACCTTGCCGGCGAGACCGAACGGGTCGCGGGGCGCGACGGACGGGGCAGCTTCGGCGGGCGGGCCCGGCGCGTCGGACCGGGCAGATGCAGCAGCATCGACGGTGCCCGCGGACGCAGGCGTGTGCTCAGGTGGGCTCATCGCGGGGATCTCCTGGTGACGCGTCGAGCACGCGCAGGCCAACCTCGGCGAACACGTGGGCCGTGCGTCCGAAGGCCAGCGCCTGCTCGGTGACGGCAGTGCCGTCGAGTGCCCGCCGCAGCAGGCCGGCGGCCATCGCCGCCTGACGGAACAGCGCGAACGCCTGGCAGAACCGCAGGTCGGTGTCTGGGTCGCCCCCAACCGCGTCGAAATAGCGCGCGGCCTGTGCGCGCTCGCTCGGCAGCCCGGCCGCCACGCGGTCGACGCCGGCGAGCCCGGGCAGCAGGTAGTCATGCGGCAGGCGCTGGACGGCGAGGAACTGCCCGAGGTCGGCCAGCGGATGCCCGAGCGTCGACAGCTCCCAGTCGACGACGGCGGCCACGTCGGCCGTACCCGGCGTGAACATCAGGTTGTCGAGGCGGGAATCGCCGTGCAGCAGCACGGCCGGCGCGTCGGCCGGCGGCGTGGATCGCGCCAGCGCCTCGAGCAGGCGATCCACGGCCGGGATGCCTTCGGGCGTGGCAGTGCGGTACTGCTGCGTCCAGCGATGGAGCTGACGGGCGAAGTAGTCGCCGGGGCGGCCGAAGTCGCGCAGTCCGAGTGCGTCGACGTCGCAGCGGTGGACGGCCGCGAGCGCGTCGATCGCCGCCTCGTACACCGGCGTGCGCAGCGCCGGCGCGCACGCGCGCAGCGTCATGTCGCGGTGCACCTCGCCGTCGACGAAGTCCATCAGGTAGAACTGCACGCCGATCACGTCGAGGTCGTCGCACAGCAGGTGCACGCGTGGCACCGGCACCGGCGAAGCGGCCAGGGCGGACAGCACGCGGTATTCGCGGTCGAGCGCATGCGCGGACTTCAGCAGCTGGCCGGCAGGCTGCGTGCGCAGCACGTAGCGCCCGCTGTCGGCGTCGATGCGCCAGATCGGGTTGGAGTTGCCGCCGATCACGCGGTGCGCCGTGCGCAGGCCGCGGAAGCCGGGCAGCCGCGACTCCAGCCACCGTCCGAGCCGGCCCGGGTCGAACGGCGGCGCGCATCACGGGGCGCGTGTCCGGGGCGTCGCTGCGCATCGCTCCTCCTCGTCGTACGCACGACGATACGACGTTGCCCTCTGCCCGTCTTGCGGCAACTGGTCGAGGTCTCACTGGACGATGGCGACCGGACCCCGAGGGCGGGCGACCGGCCCCCGCGGGCGGGCGATCGGGCCCCGCGGGCGTGCGATCGGACCCGGTCGCCTTGCGGTCGGCCTGCGCGCTGCCTACGATCCACCCCGTCATCCGCCAACCACAGGAGCATTCGATGAGCACACTTCCCTCCAATCCGATGAGCCTCGCCGGCCGCTGCATCGTGATCACCGGTGCCGGCCAGGGCATCGGCCGCGCGGTGTCGCAGCAGGCGCTGGCCCTGGGCGCCCAGGTCGTCGCGGTCGACCTCAACGAGAAGGGCCTGGCCGAATGGGCGGCCACCGAGGACGCGGCCCGCGTGCTGACGCTCGCCGGCGACGTCACCGACCCGGACTTCGCGCACACGGTGGTCGACCGCGCCGTCGAGCGCTTCGGCGCCGTGCACGGGCTGCTCAACAACGCCGGCATCGTGCGCGCCGCGATGATCGACAAGATGTCGCTGGCGACCTGGAACGACGTGCTGAACGTGCACCTGACGGGGTCGTTCCACTTCCTGAAGGCGGTCGGCACGCACATGATCGCGCGCGCCAAGGCCGGAGACGCCGCGCCCGGCGCCATCGTGAACGTCTCGTCGGACGCAGGCCGTCGCGGCACGGTCGGCCAGATCAACTACGGGGTGGCGAAGTCCGGGCTGCTCGGCATGACGATGAGCGCGGCGCGCGAGTGGGCGCGCTTCGGCATCCGCGTGAACAGCGTGTGCTTCGGCGTCGTCGAGACGCCGATGACCGAGACCGTGCGCAGCGAGAAGTTCCGCGACACCTACCTGGCGCAGATTCCGCTGGGCCGCTGGTCGACGCCGGAGGAGGTGGCGCCGCCCGTGTGCTTCCTGCTGTCACCGGGCGCGTCGTACATCACCGGCCAGCACCTGTCGATCAACGGCGGATATCACATCGGGTTCTGAGCGCGCGCGCGCCGGGCGACGAGGTCGCCGAGCACGGCTTCGACCCGGCGCAGCGCGTCGGGCCCGTCGATGCGGGTGACGGCGCCGTGCGCGGCCACCCAGTCGCGGCTGCGCGCCCCCTCGGGCGGCGGGCTGGACAGCAGCATCGCCGCGCGGCTGGCCAGCGCGTCGGCCAGCGACGCCGGCAGCGACGGTGCGTCGGGCAGGATCGCCACGTCGATGCGGTCGAGCCCGGCCGCGTCGAGCGCTTCGCCCGCGCCGGCCGGATCGGCGCCGGTGAAGTCGAACACGGCGGCGGTCGCCTGCGGATCGGCCAGCGCCACGGCGATGCCGTCGGCGATCGCTCCCCGTGCCACGCGGCGCGGGACGGCGCCGACGCGGACCCCGCGCGCATCGCAGACCGCCACCGCGCAGCCGCGACGCGCCAGCATGCGTTCGACCGCACGGGCCAGGCCCGGCTGGGTGCCGAGCAGGGCCACCGTGGGGATGCGTGCGTCGTCGCCCGGAGGCAGCAGCGTGTCGACGAACAGGGATTCGATGCGGCCGAGCGGTTCGCCCATGACCAGTCCGGGCGTCGCGTTCACTTCGATGATCGCGCCCGCCATGGTCCACCAGGGCTGCGCGATGTCGGGCGTGACGAAATCGATCCCGGCCACGTCGAGCTGCAGCAACCGGGCGGC
>JAKOZZ010000363.1 GCA_029779755.1 Pseudomonadota bacterium | reverse complement strand
CGCGTACGAATCGAACCTGAAGAAGGGCACGGTGGTGCGCGGCGGGTCCACGATCACCATGCAGCTGGCCAAGAACCTGTTCCTGTCCGGCGAGCGCAGCTATCTGCGCAAGGCCCAGGAGCTCGTCATCACCTACATGCTCGAGTCGATGATGAGCAAGCGCCGCATCCTCGAGATCTACCTGAACGTCGCCGAGTGGGGTGTGGGCGTGTTCGGCTGCGAAGCCGCCGCGCGCCACCACTTCGGCACCTCGTGCGCCCAGCTCGCGCCGGCGCAGGCCGCACGCCTGGCGGCGATGCTGCCGCGGCCGCGCTACTACGACCGCCACCGCGCCTCGCCGGCGCTGGCGCGGCGCACGTCGATCGTGCTGCGCTGGATGGGGGGCGTGACGCCGCCCTGAGCAACCGGGCGCTGGCGTCGCAGCGACCGGGTGCGTGCGTCGCGGCGATCCGGCGCGCACGTTGCCGAGACGGTGCGCACGTTGCTGAGACGGTGCGCACGCTGCTGCAACGGCGCGGTCCCGGACGGCTCAGCGCCCCTTGAACACCGGCGCGCGCTTCTCCAGGAAGCTGGCGACCCCTTCCTTGTGGTCCTCGGTGCGCGCGAGCTGACGGATCGTGTCGATCGCCCAGCTGCCGATCTCGCGCGGGCTGCCGTAGGTGGTGCGGCGCAGGCCGTTCTTCAGTGCGCGCACCGCCAGCGGCGGATTCGCCGCGATGCGGGCGGCCAGCGCACGGGCGGCGCCCATCAGTCCGTCGTGGGGCACGACGCTGCCGACCAGCCCGATCCGGGCCGCCTCGTGGGCGTCGATCACGTCGCCGGTGAACAGCAGCTCGGCCGCCTTCTCGGGCCCGACCAGCGCCGGCAGCCGGTAGAAGCCTCCGACGTCGCTGACGAGGCCGCGCTTGACGAACAGTTCGGCGAACTTCGCCTTCTCGGAGGCGATGCGGAAGTCGGCATACAGCGCCAGCTCCATGCCCCATCCGACGGCCGCACCGTTGATCGCCGCGATCAGCGGCCGGCTGCACTCGAGCGCCGCCATCGACGCGGCGTTCGGCGGGTTGCCGCTGACCGGCGTGTCGCGCCGGGCGATCCCTTCGCCGCCGGCCATGATCTCGCCCACGTCGTCGCCCGAGCAGAAGGCGGGGTCGGCGCCGGTGAGGATCACGCAGCGGATGTCCGGGTCGCGCTCGATCGCGAGGAACGCCGACTCGAGCTCGTCGTAGGCCCGCCAGTTCAGCGCGTTGCGCCGCTCCGGGCGGTTCAGGGTGACGGTGCAGACGTGGTCGGCCACCGTGTATCCGGTGTGGACGAATTCTTCGGGCACGATGGCCAGGGCGGTTCTCATGACGGGGTCTCCTCGCGTCGTCGTCGGTTCGGTCGGCGTGGAGCGTCGCCGTCCGGGCGCCCCGTGTCAACCGTCGCCACGCCGCCGTGCGCGCCCTGCGTGCCCGGTGTGCGGGACGTGGCAACCGCATCGTCACGCGGCTTGGGGATGATCCGGCGCGGGCCTACAATGCGGCCTGCCCGAGCGGGACCCCCCATGGCCGACCAGCCCGACACCCCCACCGAACGCGAATCCCCGCCCCATCCGGACGCGCTGCTGCCGCACGACCCGGAGGAGGCGTCGCGCGCGCTCGCCGAGGTGCGCGAGCTGCTGGAGCGGCATCGCCTCGTGTTCGAGGTCGCGCATCGCCAGCGCCACGGCGAGGCCGACGAGCGCCACGAGCTGGTCGAGCACCTGGTCCACAAGCAGGCGCTGAACGAGCTGGCCAAGAAGCTCGACCGCATGCACTCGGCCGACATCGCCTTCATGCTGGAAGGCCTGCCGCTCGACGACCGGCTGATGGTCTGGGACCTGGTCAAGGCCGAGCGCGACGGCGACATCCTCCTCGAGGTGTCGGACGCGGTCCGCGAGACGCTGATCGAGTCGATGGATCGCGACGAGCTGGTCGATGCGGTCGAGTCGCTCGACACCGACGAGATCGCCGCGCTCGCGCCCGACCTGCCGATGGACGTCGTCGACGAGGTCCGCCGGCAGCTCACGCCGGAGGAGCGCGAGCAGCTGCGCGCCGCGATGTCCTACCCCGAGAACTCGGTGGGCGCGCGCATGGACTTCGAGCCGATCACCGTGCGCGAGGACGTCACGCTGGAGACGGTGCTGCGCTACCTGCGGCGCTTCGACGAGCTGCCCGACCACACCAACCAGGTGTTCGTGGTGGACCGCAACGAGGTGCTCAAGGGCGCGCTGCCGCTCGACCGGCTGCTGATCAACGAGCCCGAGGTGATGGTCGCGGACGCCATGCAGCGGGGCGTGATGACCCTGCAGGCGCTGGACGATGCCTCCGAGGCGGCGCAGGCCTTCGAGCGCTACGACCTGGTGTCGGCGCCGGTGGTGGATGCGCACGGCCGCCTGATCGGGCGGATCACCGTCGCCGAGATGGTCGACGTGATCCGGGAGGAGGGCGAGTCGGACCTGCTCTCCAAGGCCGGTCTGCGCGAGGAGGAGGACATCTTCGCCAGCGTGTGGGATTCGGCCAAGAACCGCTGGCTGTGGCTGGCGGTCAACCTGTGCACGGCGTTCTTCGCGTCGCGCGTGATCGGCGCGTTCGAGGGCACGATCGAGAAGGTGGTGGCGCTGGCCGCGCTGATGCCGATCGTCGCCGGCATCGCCGGCAATTCCGGCAACCAGACGATGACCCTGATCATCCGGTCGCTGGCGCTCGGCCAGGTCACCGCCGCCAACGGGCGCCGGCTGCTGCAGAAGGAGCTGGCGATCGCCGCGCTCAACGGCATCGTGTGGGGCGGGATCGCCGGCGTGTTCGCGTGGTGGCTGTACCGCGACAGCGGCGACGGCATGCTGCTGGGCGTGACGATGACGCTGGCGATGCTGCTGAACCTGCTGCTCGGCGCGCTGATTGCGATGGCCGTGCCGCTGATGCTCGAACGCTTCGGTCGCGACCCGGCGATCGGCTCGTCGGTGCTGCTGACGTTCAGCACCGACTCGATGGGGTTCTTCATCTTCCTCGGACTGGCGACGCTGTTCTTCCAGTGAGCCGCCCGGCGCGCCGCGCCGCGGCCGGAATAGCCCGGCCGAACCCCCGCTTCTCGCTGCCTGCCGCATCCGCGCAGAACCTAAAGTCCCAGCTGGGCCGACGCGCGTGTCGCGCGGGCGGCGCCGTGCGTAGAGGACTCGCGATGAAACACGCTTTGCCGATGGCCCTGAACGGACGCTTCGCCGCGCAGCAGGCGGCCCATGGGCGCCGCTTCGCCGCTGCCGAGGCGTTCTGGCGCAAGGGGCTGGCGCAGGCCGACGCGCTCGATTGGGCGGCCGCCGAGCACTCGTTCGCGCGTGCCGTCGAACTGGCGCCGCGCGACGTGCTGTTCTGGATCAACCTGGCCAATGCCCAGCGCAAGCGCGGCGAGTTCCGCACGGCCACCGAATCCGCGCGCCGGGCGTTCGAGCTCGACCGCGCCAACCTGCTCGCCTGCAAGCTGTACGCGACCTGCCTGTCGCAGCAGCACCGGTACGAGGACGCGCTCGCGGTCTACGCGGCGCTCGATCCGGCCACCCCGCGCGACCACGAATACCACGTCGAATACGGCGAGGCGCTCTACCAGCTCAACCGCTACCTCGACGCGGTGCCGCAGTTCATCGCGGCGTTCACCTGCAAGCCCGACTACCTGCCGGCCCATGCACGGCTGGCGAACACGCTCGCCCGCATGGGCATGCACGAGGAGGCGGCCGAGTGCTATCGCACCGTGGCCGTGCTGGCGCCCGACGACGCGCAGGCGCTGGGCAACATCGTGCACCAGACCCAGTACGCGTGCCGCTGGGACCGCCTGGCCGAGGACGAGCAGCGGCTGCACGACGTGATCGAGCGCGGCGTGTCGTGGCAGACTCCGCCGTTCGCGTACCTGGCGATGGACAGCACCGCGCGCCAGCAGCTGCTGTGCGCGACCACGTCGGCGCGCTGGGAGTTCCAGGGCATCGCACCGCTGCCCGGCGCGCACCACGCACCGCGCGCCGAGGGCGAGCGCGTCAGGGTGGGCTACCTGTCGAGTGACTTCCATCATCACGCGACCGCGATGCTGATGGTGGACGTGCTCGAGCAGCACGACCGTGCGCGCTTCGACGTCCACCTCTATTCGTACAGCCTGCAGGACAACTCCGCGCTGCGCCAGCGCGTGATCGACGCGTCCGAACACTTCATCGAGGTCGGCGAACTGTCGAACCGCGACGTCGCCGAGCGCATCCGGGCCGACGGTATCGACATCCTCGTGGACCTCAAGGGCTTCACGCGCGGCACGCGCATGCACATCCTCGGCCATCGGCCCGCCCCGATCCAGGTCGAATACCTGGGCTATCCCGGCACCACCGGCACACCGTTCATCGACTACGTGATCGGCGATCCGGTCGTCACGCCGCTGTCGATGGCCGACTGCTACTCGGAGAAGATCGCCCAGCTGCCCAACACCTACCAGCCCAACGACCGCCGGCGCCCGCTGCCCGATGCGACGCCGCGGGCCGCGCTGGGACTGCCCGACGAGGCGCTGGTGCTGTGCTGCTTCAACGCGAACTACAAGATCAGCCCGCAGGTGTTCGAGCGCTGGTGCGCGATCCTGCGTGCGGTGCCGGACAGTGTGCTGTGGCTGTACGAGGCGAACGTGCAGGCCAGCCGCAACCTGCTGCGCGAGGCGCAGGCGCACGGCGTGGACCCGGCGCGTCTGGTGTTCGCACCCTTCGTCGCGCAGCAGCGGCACATCGCGCGGCTGCGCAACGCCGACCTGTTCCTCGACACGCTGCCGTACAACGCGCACACCACCGCCAGCGATGCGCTGTGGGCGGGTGTGCCGCTGGTGACCTGCGCCGGCGGCACCTTCGCCAGCCGTGTCGCGGCGAGCCTGCTGCGCGCCGCCGACATGGGCGAGCTGGTGACGACCTCGCTCGACGACTATCAGGCGCTGGCGATCGCACTGGCCTCCGACCGGCCGCGTCTGGCGGCGCTGCGCGCACGTCTCGAGGCCGGACGCATGACGGTGCCGCTGTTCGACAGCACTGCGTTCGCCCGCGACCTGGAAGCCCTGTTCGCGCGCATGGCCGAACGGCGCCGCCTCGGTCTCGCGCCCGATCACCTGCCTGCCTGAGCGCAGGGGCGCACGCGGCGATCATGGCCCTGCGCAACGCGTTCGACGGGTTCTGGCGGGGCCGGCGCGTGCTCGTCACCGGGCACAACGGGTTCAAGGGCGCCTGGCTGTCGCTGTGGCTCGAATCCCTGGGCGCCGAGGTGCACGGCTTTGCGCTGCCGGCGCCGACCGGGGTGCCGAACCACCATGCGCTGCTCGGTCTGCGGCATGCCGCGACGATCGGTGACCTGCGCAATCCGGCCGCGCTGACCTCCACGCTGCAGCGGTTCCGGCCGGAGCTGGTGTTCCATCTCGCCGCGCAGCCGCTGGCGCGGCGCGCCTGTCTGGAGCCCGCGCGCACCTTCGAGACGAACGTCACCGGGCTCGTGAACCTGCTCGACGCGATCCGCGCGTGCCCGAGCGTGCGCGCGCTCGTCGCGGTCACCGCGCACCGTCCGGCGGACCATCGCGCGTGGGTCTCGCCCGGCGCCGCCGAGGATGCGCAGGCCTCGGGACCGGCCACGCAGGATCCGTGGAGCGCGTCGAACGCCTGTGCCCGGCTGGTGGTCGACAGCTATCGCGCCAGCTTCCTGTCGCGCGACGACGGGCGCGGTCATCCGGTCGAGGTCGCCACCGCGCACATGAGCCCCGTGATCGGCGGCGGCGACTGGTCGGACGAGCGACTCGTGCCGGCGCTGGCGCGCGCCGCCGCCGGCGGCGCACCCCTGCCCATTCCGGCACCCGATGCCGCCCGGCCATGGCTGCACGTGCTCGACGCCGTCGTGGGCTACCTGCTGCTCGGTCGCCGGCTGCTGCAGCACGGCGCGGCCGGCACGACGGGCTGGCACTTCGATCCGGGTCCGCACGCTCGCTGGACGGTGTCGCGGCTCGTGGCCGCGCTGTCGCACCGCTGGCCGGACGTGCGCCACACGCGCGCCGCGGAGGTCGGTGTGGGGAGCTGCGCGGAAGTCGGCGCGGAAGTCGGCGCGGAGGTTGGTACGGCGGTCGCCGCGGAGGTCGCTGCAGAAGCCGGCGCGGCGGTCGACGTCCTGTCCGGCGCCGAGGCCCCCGACCCGCGCGACGACGTCGTGCGTCTGCTCGGATGGCGACCCGTGTGGTCGCCGCAGCGCGGTGCCGAGGCGACCGCCGACTGGTATCGCGGCTTCCTGCGCTCCGGGCGCGTGGTCAGCCGTCAGGACCTGCAACGCCACGCGGAGGATGCCCGCGACGCCGGGCTGGCGTGGGCGGCGGGCATCTGACGCAGGGGCAGGGGGTGCGCTCGCCGGCGATGTCCCCGTCGAGGGCCGGCCCCGCGTGATCCGTTCCGGCCGCCCGCGCATCACGGCCGCGGGCGCGACTCGCTATCATGTGGAGATCCGCTTCCAACCGGCGCACACCGCCCCGACCGCCATGCTCCGCACTCCCCCAGGCTTCGACCCGTCGCTCACCCTTTCGCTCGACGACGACGCGATCGCGCACGTGTTCGTCGGCGACGCGCTCGTGCAGTTCAACGACTCCCCCGGCGGCCTGCCGTGGCGGTTCTACAAGGGCGAGGGGCTGAGCGCCGCGCGTCACCATGCGGTGGGCATCCACGAAGGGCGCGCCCACGTGGCCGTCGCGCTCGACGACGCCTTCCATCCCCGCATGCTGCCGAGCGGCCTGCGCGCCGCCAACCTGCGCAACTGGTTCGGCGTGATCGACGACGCCACGCTGTCGATCGCGATGCGCGCCGTGCAGCTGCTGGAGTGGGATCGCACGCACCGCTTCTGCGGCGCCTGCGGCACGCCCACCAGCCACATGCAGGGCGAGCGCGCGCGCAAGTGCCCGTCGTGCGGGCTCACCGTATACCCGCGCATCTCGCCGGCGATGATGGTGCTGGTCACGCGCGGTCGCGAGCTGCTGCTCGGACGCGGCATCAACTTCCCCGCCGGGCGCTACAGCGCGCTGGCCGGCTTCCTCGAAGCCGGCGAGACGATCGAGGATGCCGTGATCCGCGAAGTGCGCGAAGAGGTCGGGGTCGAGGTCGACAACCTGCGCTACTTCGGCAGCCAGAGCTGGCCGTTCCCCAATTCGCTGATGATCGCGTTCCGCGCCGAGTACGCGGGCGGAGAGCTGCGCCCCGATCCGGCCGAGCTGGCCGACGCGCAGTGGTTCACGCCCGAGTCGCTGCCGCAGCTGCCGCCGCGCATGAGCATCGCGCGCGCGCTGATCGACGCCACCCTCGCCGAACTCCGCTGACGGCACCGATGGCGTCGACCATCTCCTTCGAACGGCCCGTCCACCCCGACCGTCCCGCCGCACTCACCGATCTGCTCGCGCAGCGCGCGGCCC
>JAKOZZ010000320.1 GCA_029779755.1 Pseudomonadota bacterium | reverse complement strand
GTGTTCAGGTGCTCGTGCAGATCGCCGGCGTCGTTGTCGATGTACAGCAGACCGGTGACGATCTCGCCCTTGGCCTGGTGGGCCATGATGTGGTTCATCGCGCCGATGCGGTCGCGCGGGTCGAAGTCGTCGGCCAGCTTGCGCAGGCGCAGCGTGGTGCCGTCGTGCTGCTCGACGTCGATCACCGAGCCCGGCGCGTAGTCGGCGGTGATCTCGCTGCGCTTGGGCATGAAGTCGATGCGGTTGACGGCGTCGTTGTGCTCGCGCACGTAGTCGTAGCTCTTGGTGCTGCCGGCGTGGTTGTTGAACGCGACACAGGGGCTGATCACGTCGATGAACGCGGCGCCGGGATGCGCCAGAGCGGCCTTGATCAGCGGCACCAGCTGCTGCTTGTCGCCGGAGAAGCCGCGCGCGACGAACGTGGCGCCCAGCTGCAGCGCGAGCGACACCATGTCGATCGGCGAGTCGGAGTTGACCACGCCCTTCTTCGACTTGGAGCCCTGGTCGGCGGTGGCCGAGAACTGGCCCTTGGTCAGACCGTACACGCCGTTGTTCTCGACGATGTAGGTCATGTTGACGCCGCGGCGCATCACGTGCGCGAACTGGCCGATGCCGATCGACGCGGAATCACCGTCGCCGGACACGCCCAGGTAGATGAGGTCGCGGTTGGCCAGGTTGGCGCCGGTGAGCACCGAGGGCATGCGGCCGTGCACGGAGTTGAAGCCGTGCGAGTTGCCGAGGAAGTAGTCGGGCGTCTTCGACGAGCAGCCGATGCCGGACAGCTTGGCGACGCGGTGCGGCTCGATCGCGAGCTCCCAGCACGCCTGGATGATGGCGGCCGAGATCGAGTCGTGGCCGCAGCCGGCGCACAGGGTCGAGATCTTGCCTTCGTAGTCGCGGCGCGTGTAGCCGAGCCGGTTCTCGGGCAGGGTCGGATGGTGCAGTCGGGGTTTTGCGAGGTACGTCATGGCTAATCCGTTTCGGTGAGCGTCAGGCGACCTTGTCGCGCTTGAGCGGCTCGACGTTGCTGCCCTTGATGCGTTCGCCGATCGTGCGCACGATGAAGCGCGCGGTGATCGGCGTGCCGTCGTAGTGCAGGATCGGGACCAGGCGCGCCGGGTCGATCTCGAGTTCGTTGACCAGCATCGAGCGCATCTGCGCGTCGCGGTTCTGCTCGACGACGAACACGATGTCGTGCTCGGCGATGAAGCGTTCGACCGACTCCGGGAACGGGAAGGCGCGCACGCGCATCGTGTCGACCATCACGCCGTCGGCTTCGAACACGTCGCTGGCCTCGGCCATCGCGGGGCTGGTCGACCCGAAGTAGATCGCGCCGAAGCGCGTCTTCTGCGAGGCCTGCCGCACGACCGGCTGCGGTACCAGGGTGCGGGCCGTCTCGAACTTGCGCAGCAGCCGCTGCACGTTCTCAATGTAGTCGGGACCCGCTTCCGAATACCGCGCGTAGCGGTCCTTGGTCGTGCCGCGCGTGAAGTACGCACCCTTGGTGGGGTGCGTGCCGGGCAGCGTGCGGTAGGCGATGCCGTCGCCGTCGACGTCGAGGTAGCGGCCGAAGTCACGACCCGATTCGAGCTCTTCGGCGGACATCACCTTGCCGCGGTCGTAGGCCTTGGAATCGTCCCAGGTGAGCGGAGCCGTCAGGCGCTGGTTCATGCCGATGTCGAGGTCGGTCATCACGAACACCGGCGTCTGCAGGCGGTCGGCCAGGTCGAAGGCCTGGGCCGAGAACTGGAAGCACTCGTGCGGATCCTCGGGCAGCAGCAGCACGTGCTTGGTGTCGCCGTGCGACGCGTACGCGCAGGCGACCAGGTCGGCCTGCTGGGTGCGCGTGGGCATGCCGGTGGAGGGGCCGCCGCGCTGCACGTTGATGATCGTGACCGGGATCTCGGCGAAGTAGGCCAGGCCGATGAACTCGGTCATCAGCGACACACCCGGTCCCGAGGTGGTGGTGAAGGCGCGCGCGCCGTTCCAGCCGGCGCCGACGACCATGCCGATCGAGGCGAGCTCGTCCTCGGACTGCACGATCGCGAAGTTGTTCTTGCCGGTCTCCTTGTCGACGCGCAGCTTCGAGCAGTAGCTCTGGAAGGCCTCGGCCACCGACGAGGACGGGGTGATCGGATACCACGCGCACACGGTCGCGCCGCCGTAGACCGCGCCGAGCGCTGCTGCGGCGTTGCCTTCCATGAAGATGCGGTTGCCGACGTTGTCGGCCCGGCGCGCACGCAGGCCGATCGCGTCGGGCAGGTTCGCCTTCGCGTAGTCGTAGCCCTTCTGGTAGGCGTCCTGGTTGGGCTTGATCAGCTTGTCCTTGCCCTTGTACTGCTCGACGAGCAGCTTGGGGATCACGTCGTGGTCGATGTCGAGCAGTGCCGCCAGCGCACCCGCGTACATGATGTTCTTGAGCAGCTGGCGCTCGCGCGGGTCGCTGTAGGCCTCGTTGCACATCTGCGTGAGCGGCACGCCGACCACGTG
Organism: Pseudomonadota bacterium; assembly: GCA_029779755.1. Classification (GTDB taxonomy): domain Bacteria; phylum Pseudomonadota; class Gammaproteobacteria; order Burkholderiales; family Burkholderiaceae_E; genus Quisquiliibacterium. The sequence goes on along the minus strand of JAKOZZ010000320.1, from coordinate 8,877 downwards.
GATGTCGGGGCGGAAGCGGGACCCGGGCAGCGGCTTGGTGTTGTCGTAGAACAGATAGCCGCCCGGCTCGATCTCGGCGACGTCCTTGTCCCAGGTCTGCGGATTCATCGCGACCAGCAGGTCGACGCCGCCGCGGCGCCCGAGGTAGCCCTTCTCGGTGACACGCACCTCGTACCACGTGGGCAGGCCCTGGATGTTCGACGGGAAGATGTTGCGCGGGCTGACGGGCACGCCCATGCGCAGAAAGCTCTTCGAGAACAGCTCGTTGGCCGAGGCCGAGCCCGAGCCGTTCACGTTGGCGAACTTGATCACGAAGTCGTTGACGGCTTCGATGCGACGAGTCACGGCAGTCATCAGGCAGCCCTCCGCTGCGGTGCGCGGCAGCCCGGGCCGGCTTGGGTCGTGTTGAGCAGGAATTTGTGCATGTCCCAGGCGCCCGTGGGGCAACGCTCGGCGCACAGGCCGCAGTGCAGGCAGACGTCCTCGTCCTTCACCATCACGCGGCCGGTCTTCAGCGCCTCGGACACGTACAGGTCCTGGTCGGTGTTGAGGGCCGGCGCCTTCAGCCGCTGGCGCAGGTCGGCCTCCTCGCCGTTCTCGGTGAACGTGATGCAGTCCGTCGGGCAGATGTCGACGCAGGCATCGCATTCGATGCACTGCTTCTCGTTGAACACCGTCTGCACGTCGCAGTTCAGGCAGCGCTGCGCCTCCTTCCAGGCGGTGGCCGCGTCGAAGCCCAGCTCGACCTCGACCTTGATGTTGCGCAGCGCCTGGTTCACGTCGCGCCACGGCACCTTGTGCCGCGCGTCGGGCGCGACCTCGTTGTCGTAGCTCCACTCGTGGATGCCCATCTTCTGGGACATCAGGGTGACGCCCGGCGCCGGACGGTCGGTGACGTCCTCGCCGTTGAGGAACTTGTCGATCGAGACCGCCGCGTCGTGGCCGTGCGCAACCGCCCAGATGATGTTCTTGGGACCCAGCGCGGCGTCGCCGCCGAAGAACACGTTGGGGACCGTCGACTGCAGCGTGGCTTCGTTCAGCTTGGGCATGCCCCAGCGATCGAACTCGATGCCGCTGTCGCGCTCGATCCAGGGGAAGGCGTTCTCCTGGCCGACGGCGATCAGGACCTCGTCGCACGGCACGTGCTCGTCGGGTTCGCCGGTCGGCACCAGCTCGCGCCGGCCCTTGTCGTCGTAGACGGCCTTGACCTTCTCGAACACCATGCCGGTGAGCGTGCCGTTCTCGTGCGTGAAGGCCTTCGGCACCATGTAGTTGAGGATCGGGATGCCTTCGTGGATGGCGTCTTCCTTTTCCCAGGGGGAGGCCTTCATCTCGTCGAAGCCGGAGCGCACGATGACCTTGACGTCCTCGCCGCCCAGGCGGCGCGAGGTGCGGCAGCAGTCCATCGCGGTGTTGCCGCCCCCCAGCACGATCACCCGCTTGCCGACGGCCGTGATGTGGCCGAACGACACGGACGACAGCCAGTCGATGCCGATGTGGATCTTGGCGGCGGCTTCCTGGCGGCCGGGGATGTCGAGATCGCGACCGCGCGGTGCGCCGGAGCCGACGAAGATGGCGTCGTAGCCTTGCGACATCAGGGTCTTGATCGAGTCGACGCGTTCGCCGGCGCGGAACTCGACGCCCAGGTCGAGCACGTAGCCAGTCTCTTCGTCGATGACTTCCTCGGGCAGGCGGAAGCGCGGGATCTGCGACCGGATGAAGCCGCCGGCCTTCTTCTCGCCGTCGAACACGGTGACTTCGTAGCCGAGCGGCGCCAGGTCGCGCGCGACGGTCAGCGAGGCCGGCCCGGCGCCGACGCAGGCGATGCGTTTGCCGTTGCGGCGCGCCGCCGGCTTTGGCATGCGGTGGGAGACGTCGTCCTTGAAGTCGGCCGCGACACGCTTGAGGCGGCAGATGGCGACGGGTTCGGGGCGCTCCGCCTGTTCCTCCTCGACGCGCCCGCGGCGGCAGGCCGGCTCGCACGGGCGGTCGCAGGTGCGTCCGAGGATGCCGGGGAAGACGTTCGAACGCCAGTTCACCATATAGGCGTCCGAGTATCGTCCGGCGGCGATCAGCCGGATGTATTCGGGAACCGGGGTGTGGGCCGGGCAGGCCCACTGACAATCGACCACTTTATGGAAGTAGTCGGGGTTGCGGATGTCGGTAGGCTGCAACGTCAAGTCTCCGTAGTAACCGGATTGCAGACCGCAAAACGTGTGCGGTCTGTTGTTGTGCCGCGAGTCTACCGCCTGGTGCAATGAGTGCAAAGTCGGTGCACACGACCACCGGTCGCCCTGCGTTCCACCCTGGTCGGGCGGGCGTGGCGACCATGCCGACTGTGGTGCGGGAACGCCGGGGGCGCGGGCACCGGGTGGTATCCTGCGCGGGTTCGCCAAAGACTGCCTATGACCTAGCCTGCGTCCGTCATTCCTATCTGTCTCGAACCGTGCCTCCGGAAACCGGGGGGCGGTCGTCGGCCGCCGCCGGCTGCGGCGGCCGAGCATCTTTGACGAGAAACTCGTTTCGAAAGGTGAAGCGCCATGATGAAGTCCTTCCAGTCGAACTCCTATCTGTTCGGCGGAAATGCCCCTTACGTCGAAGAGCTCTACGAGAGCTACCTGAACAACCCGGGATCCGTTCCCGAGCACTGGCGGGAATACTTCGACAACCTGCAGGTCGTCCCCGCCTCCGACGGCAACCCCCAGACCCGTGACGTCGCGCATGCGCCGATCGTCCAGTCCTTTGCCGAGCGCGCGAAGGAAGGCACGCTGCAGCCGCGCCTGATGGGCGGCGATGCCTCCACGGCCCGCAAGCAGGTGTTCGTGCAGCAGCTGGTGGCGGCGTACCGCTTCCTCGGCTCGCGCTGGGCCGATCTCGATCCGCTCAAGCGGCAGGAGCGTCCGCCGATCCCCGAGCTGGAGCCGGCGTTCTACGACTTCTCCGAGGGCGACCACGCCAACATCTACTCGGCGGCCAACACCTACTTCGGCTTCGACCAGGCGCCGCTGCGCGACATCCTGCGGGCGCTGCGCGAGACGTACTGCGGCACGATCGGTGCCGAGTTCATGTACATCAGCGATCCGGCCCAGAAGCGCTGGCTGCAGGAGCGCCTCGAGAGCACGCGCAGCAAGCCGTCGTTCTCGCCCGACAAGCGCCGCCGCATCCTCGACCGGCTGACGGCCGCCGAGGGGCTCGAGAAGTACCTGCACACCCGCTACGTCGGCCAGAAGCGGTTCTCGCTCGAAGGCGGCGAGAGCTTCATCGCGGCCATGGACGAACTGATCCAGCGCGCCGGGGAGCAGGGTGTGCAGGAGATCGTCATCGGCATGGCCCACCGCGGCCGGCTGAACGTTCTGGTGAACACCCTCGGCAAGATGCCGAAGGACCTGTTCGCCGAGTTCGAAGGTCAGCACGCCGACGATCTGCCGTCGGGTGACGTCAAGTACCACCAGGGCTTCTCGAGCGACATCTCGACGGCCGGCGGTCCGGTGCACCTGTCGCTGGCGTTCAATCCGTCGCACCTGGAGATCGTGAATCCGGTGGTCGAAGGCTCGTGCAAGGCGCGCATGGACCGCCGTGGCGACACCAACGGCTCGGAGGTGCTGCCGGTGCTGGTGCATGGCGACGCGGCCTTCGCCGGCCAGGGCGTGGTGATGGAGACGCTGAACCTGGCGCAGACGCGCGGCTACGGCACCTTCGGCACCGTGCACATCGTGATCAACAACCAGATCGGGTTCACCACCTCCGACCCGCGCGACACGCGCTCCACCATCTACTGCTCCGACGTCGTGAAGATGATCGAGGCGCCGGTGCTGCACGTGAACGGCGACGATCCCGATGCCGTGGTGTTCGCCACGCAGATCGCGCTGGACTTCCGCCGCGAGTTCGCCAAGGACATCGTCGTCGACATCATCTGCTTCCGCAAGCTGGGCCACAACGAGCAGGACACCCCCGCCGTCACGCAGCCGCTGATGTACAAGAAGATCGGTCAGCACCCGGGCACGCGACGGCTCTATGCCGAGCGGCTCGCTACGCAGGGCCTGATCACGCTCGAGGACTCCGACGCGATGGTGACGCGCTACCGCGCGGCCATGGACGAGGGGCGGCACACCGTCGACCCGGTGCTGTCGAACTTCAAGAGCAAGTTCGCGGTCGACTGGATGCCGTTCCTGAACCGCAAGTGGACCGACGCGGCCGACACCGCAGTGCCGAAGGCCGAGCTGAAGCGGATCGCCGGCAAGATCACCACCATCCCCGGCACCTTCAAGCTGCATCCGCTGGTCGACAAGGTGATCGCCGACCGGCGCGCGATGGCCGCCGGCGATGCGCCGCTCGACTGGGGCATGGGCGAGCACCTGGCATTCGCCACGCTGCTGTCGTCGGGCTACGGCGTGCGGCTGTCGGGCCAGGACTCCGGCCGCGGCACGTTCACCCACCGGCACGCGGTGCTGCACGACCAGAACCGCGAGAAGTGGGACAAGGGCACGTACATCCCCCTCGAGAACGTCGCCGACAACCAGGGCCCGTTCACCGTCATCGACTCGGTGCTGTCCGAGGAGGCGGTGCTCGCGTTCGAGTACGGCTACGCGACCGCCGAGCCGAACACGCTGGTGATCTGGGAGGCCCAGTTCGGCGACTTCGTCAACGGCGCCCAGGTGGTCATCGACCAGTTCATCTCGTCCGGCGAAACCAAGTGGGGACGCGTGTCGGGGCTCACGATGATGCTGCCGCACGGCTACGAAGGGCAGGGCCCCGAGCACTCGTCGGCCCGGCCGGAGCGCTTCCTGCAGCTGTGCGCCGAGCACAACATGCAGGTGTGCCAGCCGACGACGCCCGCGCAGATCTTCCACCTGCTGCGGCGGCAGATGATCCGCCTGTTCCGCAAGCCCCTGGTGATCCTGACGCCGAAGTCGCTGCTGCGGAACAAGGAAGCGGTGTCGTCGCTCGACGACCTGGCGCGCGGGGCGTTCCAGACGGTGATCGGCGAGACCGACGCGGGCATCGACGCCAAGAAGGTCAAGCGCGTGGTCGTCTGCACCGGCAAGGTCTACTACGACCTGCTGGCGGCGCGGCGCGAGCGCACCCTGGACGACGTGGCGCTGGTGCGCATCGAGCAGCTCTATCCGTTCGGGCACAAGGCGTTCGAGACCGAGCTCAAGCGCTACCCCAACGCCACCACGATCGTCTGGTGCCAGGACGAGCCGCAGAACCAGGGCGCCTGGTTCTACGTGCAGCACCACCTGGGCGAGGCGCTGCGCGAAGGGCAGAAGCTGGTGTACGCCGGGCGGCCCGCCTCCGCGTCGCCTGCGGTCGGCTACTACGACAAGCACTACGCGCAGCAGAAGGAGCTGATCTCGACCGCGCTGGGCGAGACGCGCAGCCGCGCGCGCAAGGCCTGACCGGTCGCAGGGTTCCGAATCTCTGCGGTCTCCGGACGGATCCCCTCGCAGGCATGGGTGACCCCACCGTCCGGGCACCGCGGCGCCCGCCCGACCCCGCGCCCGATCACGGGTGCGGCAGGACGCGGGCCGGCGCACACCACGAATACGCATCTGGAGCAAGAACATGGCATTGATCGAAGTGAAGGTTCCGCAGCTGTCGGAATCGGTGGCCGAGGCGACGCTGCTGCAATGGCACAAGAAGGTGGGCGAGGCCGTTGCCCGTGACGAGAACCTGATCGACATCGAGACCGACAAGGTCGTGCTCGAGCTGCCCGCGCCGAGCGCCGGCGTGCTGACCAGCGTCGTCAAGGCCGACGGCGCGACCGTCGTGGCCGGCGAAGTGATCGCGGTCATCGACACCGAGGCCCAGGCGGGCGCGGCGGCGCCCGCGGCCGCTCCGGCGCCGGCGCCCGCCGCCGCCGCCGCGCCGATGCAGGCGCCGGGCTCGCTGGCTGCACCGGCACCGGGGCCGGCCGGACTGAAAGGCGACGTCGCCATGCCGTCGGCGGCCAAGCTGATGGCCGAACACAGCCTGGGCACGGGCGACGTCACCGGCACCGGGCGCGACGGCCGGATCACCAAAGGGGACGTGCTGGCGGCGGTGCAGTCGGGCGGTGCCCGCGCGGCAGCGCCGGTGCCCGCGAACGTGGTCGCCGCCGGCGCGGCGATCCCGACGGGCGTGCCGAGCGGCGGCCTGCCGCAGGTGAAGGCACCGATCGACACCGCCAAGCTGCTGGAGGGGCGTCCCGAGCAGCGCGTGGCGATGTCGCGCCTGCGTCAGCGCGTGGCCGAGCGGCTGCTCCAGTCGCAGGCGACCAACGCGATCCTCACCACGTTCAACGAAGTGAACATGCAGCCGGTGATGGACCTGCGCAAGAAGTACCAGGACCGCTTCGAGAAGGAGCATGGCGCGCGGCTGGGCTTCATGTCGTTCTTCGTGAAGGCGGCCGTGCACGCGCTCAAGAAGTACCCGGTCGTGAACGCCTCGATCGACGGCAACGACATCGTCTATCACGGTTACTTCGACATCGGGGTGGCCGTGGGATCGCCGCGCGGCCTGGTGGTGCCGGTGGTGCGCAACGCCGACCAGATGACCTTCGCCCAGATCGAGAAGCAGATCTCGGACTACGGCAAGAAGGCGGCCGACGGCAAGCTCGGTCTCGAGGACCTCACCGGCGGCACGTTCTCCATCTCCAACGGCGGGGTGTTCGGCTCGATGCTTTCGACCCCGATCATCAACCCGCCCCAGTCGGCGATCCTCGGCGTGCATGCCACCAAGGACCGGCCGGTGGTCGAGAACGGGCAGATCGTGATCCGCCCGATCAACTATCTGGCGCTGTCCTACGACCACCGCATCATCGACGGGCGCGAGGCCGTGCTGTTCCTGGTCTCGATCAAGGAGGCGCTGGAGGATCCCGCGCGCCTGCTGCTCGACCTCTGATCGAACGCGAGGAAGAACGAACATGGCTGAACGGTATGACGTGATCGTGATCGGCGCGGGTCCCGCTGGTTACGTGGCGGCGATCCGCGCCGCGCAACTGGGCTTCAAGGTCGCCTGCGTCGAGAAGTGGCGCAACCCGAAAGGCGAGGCGGCACTGGGCGGCACCTGCCTCAACGTGGGCTGCATCCCCTCGAAGGCGCTGCTCGCCTCGTCCGAGGAGTACGAGAACACCTGCCATCACCTCGGCGAGCACGGCATCTCGGTGAGCGGGGTGAAGCTCGACGTCGCGAAGATGGTGGCGCGCAAGGACGGCATCGTCACCAAGATGACCAAGGGCATCGAGTTCCTGTTCCGCAAGAACAAGATCACCTGGCTCAAGGGGCACGCGAAGTTCTTCGGCGAGGACGACGGCAACATCGCGGTCGAGATCAGCGGCGACGGCGAGCCTCTGCTGGTCGGCGCCAAGAACGTGATCATCGCCACCGGCTCGAAGGCCCGGCACCTGCCGGGCGTCGACGTCGACAACGTGCTGGTCTGCGACAACGAGGGCGCGCTGGCGTTCCCGGACGTGCCCAGGCGGCTGGGGGTGATCGGCGCCGGCGTGATCGGTCTGGAGCTCGGGTCGGTGTGGCGTCGCCTGGGTGCCGAGGTCACGGTGCTGGAGGCGATGCCCGCGTTCCTCGCGGCCTGCGACGAGGCGGTGTCGAAGGAGTGCTGGAAGATCTTCACGAAGCAGGGCCTGAAGATGCACATGGGCGTGAAGATCGGCGCCGTCGAGGTCGGGAAGAAGTCGGTGCGCATCGACTACGCCGACGCATCGGGCGCCGCGCAGCAGCTCGAGGTCGACAAGCTGATCGTGTCGGTGGGACGGGTGCCGAACACCGACGGTCTGGCGCTCGATGCGATCGGCCTGTCGACCGACGCGCGCGGATTCATCGAGGTCGACGACCACTGCCGCACCAAGGTGCCGGGCGTGTACGCGATCGGCGACGTGGTGCGCGGTCCGATGCTCGCGCACAAGGGCGAGGACGAAGGCGTGATGGTCGCCGAGATCATCGCCGGCCAGCGGCCGCACATCGACTACAACACGATCCCCTGGGTGATCTACACCTCGCCCGAGATCGCGTGGGTCGGCCGCACCGAACAGCAGCTGAAGGCGGACGGCCGGGCCTACAAGCAGGGCCAGTTCCCGTTCGCGGCCAACGGCCGGGCGCTCGGCATGAACAACGCCGAAGGCTTCGTGAAGGTGCTGTGCGATGCGGTCACGGACGAGATCCTGGGCGTGCACATCATCAGCGCGAACGCGTCCGACCTGATCGCCGAGGCGGCGGTGGCGATGGAGTTCAAGGCGGCGGCGGAGGACATCGGCAGGATCTGCCACCCGCATCCGTCGATGTCCGAAGTGATCCGAGAGGCTGCGCTTGCCACCGACAAGCGCGCCCTGAACATGTGAGCGTCGTCGACGCCTATCACGCGGTCCTCAAGGAGCGCGGCTATGTGGCCGACACCGCGCAGCTGGCCGCGGTGGACCGGCTCGAGCGCATGAACCAGGAGCTGCGCGCGTTCAAGGCGCGCCGCTCCAATGCGCTCAAGAAGCTGATCAACCGGCCCGACGTGCCGCGCGGTGTGTGGCTGTACGGCGGGGTGGGGCGCGGCAAGAGCTTCCTGATGGACTGCTTCTACGGTGCCGTGCCGGTGGTGCGCAAGACGCGGCTGCACTTCCACGAGTTCATGCGCGGCGTGCATCGCGAGCTCGACGAGCTCAAGGGCATGCCGAACCCGCTCGACGAGGTCGCGCGCCGGGTCGCCCGCCGGTACCGGCTGGTGTGCTTCGACGAGTTCCACGTGTCGGACATCGCCGACGCCATGATCCTCGAGCGGCTGATGCGCGGCCTGTTCGAGAACGGCGTCACCTTCGTGATCACGTCGAACTACCAGCCGGACGGGCTGTATCCCGACGGCCTGCACCGCGACCGCATCCTGCCGGCGATCGAT
>JAKOZZ010000287.1 GCA_029779755.1 Pseudomonadota bacterium | reverse complement strand
GTCGTCGGGCCCCGTCTGGCCGGCCTTCAGGCGCAGGTCGGCCACCTGACGCTGCATCTGCAGCATCGGATCGACGATCACCTGCGCATTCGGGAACGCCTGCCGGAACGTGGACTCCATCTGGACCTTGAGCACCGCGCGCTCCTGTGCGAGGCGCCCCCAGTGCAGGTTGAGGCCGATCAGGAAGGCGGCGAGCGCCCCGGCCGCGAGGGCCGCAGGGATGCGCCAGGCGCGCCAGTCGATCGAGGCCAGCCAGCGCCGGCCCGCCGTGCCCTGGCGGGCCTCGAGCAGGTCGACGGGTGCGGGCACGGGCGCGGGCAGCCCGGAGAAGCGCATCTCGACACCCAGCCGCTTCGACGCACGGTCGACGCTGACCTGCCAGGCGCGGTCGTCGGCGAAGGCGTCGATGGACTCGGCGCGCGGCGCCGCCTGAGCGGCAGCCTCGATCGCACAGGCCAGCGCCTCGGTGCGGAAGTCGGCGTCGGTCGAGGCCGACCAGCCGAACCCGTCGGTTTCGCCGGTGCGCACGGCCAGCCCCTGGTGCACGCACGCGACCGACCAGCCGCCGGGCGCGAGCGGCAGCGCGAGCTGCGCGGGCCAAGCCGCGGAGATGCGGATGCCGCGGCGCTCGAACGCGCCGATCACGTATTCGAGCCAGGCCCGGTCGATGACGGCCAGCAGCCGCTGCTCGTCGCCGACGCGCGGACCGAGCGCGATCGCGCAGCTGTTGACGTCCTGCAGCAGCGCGTCCTCGACCAGGTTGGGCAGCGCGCGCATCAGGCGCGTGCCCGACAGCGGCGGCAGCTTCACGGGAATCAGGGTGACGTCGCGGGCGTCGAACAGCAGCACCGTCGTCTTCATCGCGGGCAGCGCCTCGAGACTCGAGCGCGACCAGCGCATCTGCGCGCCGTCGGGCGACGGCGACATCGCGATCAGGCAGGGCTCGTTGGCGAACGCGCGCTCGCCGGTCGATCGCGGCGGCACCCAGACGGCGGAAGTGCGCTTCAGTAACGTTGCTGCCATACGATCTCGACGCTCTCGGAACCCTTGCGCTCGAGCAGTGTCTCGCTCGAGGCCTCGACCCGGTCGAAGCGTACCATTCCACGCACGATGAAGAAGCTCGATCCGACGGACAGCATGTTGGGCGGCAGGACCGGCTGACCGTCGATCTGCGCGACCGCATCGGCGGTCTGCGAAAAGAACGTGCGCTCGCGCCGCGCCACGAAGCGCCGCGCGCCCGCCAGGTCGAGCGACGGGATCACGGCCGAGATCACCTCGGGCGGTGCGGTGTTCAGGTTCACGTCGGTCGGACGCGGCAGCACGACCACGAACGGCGACAGCATCTCGACCATCGCCGCATCGAAGCCGGGCACGGTCTGCAGGTCGGTGACGCGTACCAGCGGCAGGGCGGACGCAGGCACCGCCACTCCGTCCACGGTGCGCGGCGTGCTCGCCACGAGACGCGTGACCACGCCGTCGGCCAGCCCGCCCGACAGCCCGAGCAGCTGCAGCAGCTTGCGCAGGGCCTCGACGTGCGGGCGCGACACCTCGCCGGAACGCACGAGGGAATTCAGGTTGAGGCGCGCCTGCGCATCGAGGATCTGACCCGCGACCATCGCCGGACGGCTCGCATCGCTGATGCGGGCGCCGGCCGTGACCGTCTCGTCGAGACGGGTCTCGGCCACGGGCACGGCCCAGGGCTCGCCCAGGTGGTCGACCGTCTGGCTCGCCGAGCCGCCGCGCGCATCGGCCCGCAGGATCACCTTGGCCCAGTCGAGCGCCGCACGTTCGATCCAGCGCGTCTGCGACATCGCGAGCCGGTTCTCGACCGAGCGCACCGTGACGCTCTCGCGCACGAACAGACCGGCGACCACGGTGGTGGCGAGCACGACCACCAGCAGTGCGCTGACCACCGCCGCCCCCCGCTGCGCGCTGCCGCGCCGACCGTTCCGCGTCATGGGTTCAGTCCTTGACCGGGAACACCCGCACGATGCGCGAGCCGTCGCGCCGATCGACGACGATCTCGATCCCGGTGACCTGCCCGGCGAGCGTGGCGACACCGGGGCGCAGCAGCAGCGCCGCGGCGGGCACCCAGCCCTGGCCGGCGATCCACGCGCGCATCTGCACGTCGCGCACCTCGGCCAGCACCGGCTGCCACGTCATGCGCTGCGCCGGCCCCGCGGAACCGCCCGACGCGTCGGTGCCCGGCATCGCCCAGGCCGCGAAGCCGCGCTCGAAGACGCCGTCGCGCATGCGGTAGACGACCCGCTGCACCGGCACGGTGGCGTTGCCGGGCGGCAGCTCGCGCAGCAGCTGCATGCCCGGTGCGCCGTCGGGGCCCTCGGGCACGAACGCGACCGGCGGCAGGGGCAGGTTGAGCAGACGCACCGGCCATGCGCGCCGCAGGTCGTCCTCCATCTGCGCGAACGTGGCCGACAGCGCGCGCAGGTCGTCGGACCCCTGCACGATGCGATCGCGGGTGGCGAGCACCGAATCGAGCCCGCGCCAGCCGAGCACCGCCAGCACCGCCATCAGCGCCACGGCGATCAGCAGCTCCAGCAGGGTGAAACCCGTCTGCCGGCGTGCACGTGGCAGGGCGGCGGTCATGGCAGGTTGGTGCTGAAGCCGACCAGTCGCGCCAGGCGCGCGGTGCCTTGCCCGTCGAACACCGACAGCTCGACGCGGCGGAATGCGGCGTTGGGCGTGACGAAGACCTCTTCCTGGCAGACCAGCGTCACCCCTGCCTGACTGCAGTCGTAGCGCGTACGCCCCGGCGCCGGCCATTCGGCCTGCACGCGCATCTGCGCCAGACGGTTCTCGGCGCTCCATTGGGCGAGCGTCCGCGCACGCAGGTCGGCGCTGCTCTGCGTGAGCGACCCCGCCGCCCGAAGCGCGGCCATCATCGCCACCGCCACGATGGTGAGCGCCACGAGGACCTCGATCAGCGTGAATCCCCGTGCGGCGCGCCGCGCCGCTGCGACTTCAGCGCACATCGAACAGACCGAGGCCGTTCGAGAGGATCGCCACGCGTGCCTCGTCGCGCACCAGCTCGAGCGTGAACGGGACGTCGATGGCATCGCGGCCGAACTCGATCTCGCGCCGCTCGTCGGGCCGGCGCACCAGCACGCGGGTGGGACCGTCCCAGCCGCGGGGCCGCAGATCGGCGTCGTCGAGCAGCGGACGCCACTGGCGATCGCGCAGCACGACGAACCGGTAGCCGGCCTCGTCGGCCTGCAGCCGCAGCGGCTGACCGCGCACCTGGGCTTCCTCACGCGCCAGCGACAGCAGCTGCGCCAGGCGCTCGGCCTCGAAGCGCAGCCCGCGCTGTGCGCCGGGCATGCCGTTGACCGCCACCATGGCAAGCGCGACGCCGGCCACCACGATGGCGACCAGCAGCTCGATGAGGGTGAAGCCGCGGTCCTGGGAACGCGTGCAGGGGCGTCCGGTCCGCTCGGGGAAGGGAACGCGCGCGCCGTGTGCGCTCAGAGGCCCCACGATCCGATGTCCGCGTCCACGCCGCTGCCGCCCGGCTGTCCGTCGGCGCCCAGGCTGAAGACGTCGATCTCGCCTTTCACGCCCGGGTTCAGGTACTGGTACGGCTTGCCCCAGGGATCGGTGGGCAGCTTGTCGAGATAGGCCTTCCAGTTCGTGGCCGCGGGGCCGCTGGTCGGGCGCGTGACCAGTGCCTGCAGGCCCTGCTCGGTGCTGGGGTAGCGCTGATTGTCGAGACGGTACAGCTTGAGCGCCTGCATCACGGCCGCGATGTCCTGCCGGGCGGCGACGACACGGGCCTCGTCGGGACGGTTCATCACGCGCGGAACGACCAGCGCCGCCAGCACGCCGAGGATCACGATCACGACCATCACCTCGATCAGCGTGAAGCCGCGCGCCGCACGGAGTGCGATGCGGGAACCCGCTGCGGGTCGATGCGCCAATGCCATTCGTCGTCTCCAGGAACCGGGTCTGCCGGTGTGCGGATTATCATACCAGCGGGGTATGACGCTTCCGCACCGCCCGTCGGGCCGTGCCGCCGCACGGTGCCCCGATCACCCGATCACCCGATCACCCGATCACCCGATCACCCGATCACCCGATCACCCGACGAGCCGCCCCCGACCCCGCATGCGCCGCAATCCCCTGTCCGCAATCCGCACGATCAGCTGGCCCGCGTGGCTGGCGAGCGTCGCCGCGCTGGCGCTGCTGTGCGCGACGTGCACGTACTGGGCGATGCAGCTGCTGGCCCCGTCCACGCCGATCGCACCGGCGCGCACCGCCGAGACCGTCGCACTGCCCGACCTGCGGCCCGCCAGCCAGGTGTTCGGCAGCACCCGCGCCGCGACGGTGGCCGTGGCGGCGCCCTCCAACCTGCAGGTGCTCGGCATCGTGGCGGCCGGCCGCCTCGGCAGCGCGATCATCGCGGTGGACGGGCAGCGCCCGAAGATGTTCACCGTCGGCACCGACGTGACCCCGACGCAGCGACTGGCCGCCGTGCACGACGACGCCGTCGTGATCGAAGCCGCCGGACAGCGCACCGAGCTGCCGGCGCCGCCGCGCGGCTCGATCGCGGTGCTCACCTCCGGCCCCGCCCGGTCCGGGCCGCCCGGCAGCGCCGGCGCGGCCACCACCAGCCCGGTCCCCGTCCTGCCCGGCCCGGCGTCGGGGCCCTCGCCGGCGCCGGCCCCCGCCCTGGTCGCGCCCCATGCCGGCTCCGACCTGCCCGGCGCCCCGCCGGGGCCGGCTTCGGCAGGGATGCCGGCGCCGGGCGCGCCGCCCCCCGGCACGCCGGGCATCGTGCCGGTGAATCCGCCCGACGCCGCGGCGGCCGCGGCGGCCGGCAATCCCGGGGCGTCCGCCGGGGGCGAGCCGCCGCGCCAGGCGCGCACGATGAACCGCTGACGCGCCTGCCGGGCGCGTGCCGCGCTGACGCGCCCGCCGGGCGGTGCCGCAGGCCGGCACGCCCGCACCGGCGGTCACCCGCCCCCCACCCTCCGCCCCCTGCGGACCGGGGTGCGCCGGTTTCGGCTACACTTTCATGACTGACCGGTCACGTTCTGGACCTGCCAGTATCGATCAATCCGGTCGCGCCCACTCTTGCAGGCACTCCCCTTGGCGACGCAAACCTCTCTTCCCGTGCGCAAACCGTTCCGCGTCGCGCAGTTCGAGTCGCGCGAGGAAGCGATCATCGAAGCGACCAACCGGCTGCTCGCCACCCGCGGATACGAGCTGATGTCGATGGACGACATCGCGGCCGAAGTGGGCATCGCCAAGGGCAGCCTGTACAAGCACTTCGAGTCCAAGGAGGCGCTGGCGGGCGCCGTGATGGTGCGGTTGCTGCGCCGCACGCGCCTGGCGCTCGAGGCGCAGCCGGCGCACCTCGACGCGCGCGCGCACCTCGAGGCGCTGCTGCGCTGGACCCTGCGCGAGCGCCTTGCGGGCGGCGTGCCGCACCTGCCCTCGGCCAGCCAGTCGCTGCGCGACAGCCTGCTGGCGAATCACGACTACATGGACGAGCTGATGACGCTGTCGGAGTCGATCGGCACGCTCATCCAGAAGGCGAAGGCCGACGGCGGCCTGCGCGCCGACCTGCGCGACGAATTCGTGCTCTACACGTTCTATGCACGCTCCTGCGATCCGACGCTCGATTTCCTCAAGGCGGCCGGATCGATGAGCGACGACGAGATCGTCGACCAGATGGTGTCGGCCTGCTTCCGGGGGCTGGCGGGCTGATCGCGCGCGGGGCTGCGGCCGGGCCCGGGGTCGGGGCCGGGGACACCTGGGGACGGCGCGCCGCGCACGCGTACCATTAGACTTCGACCCCTCGCCCTGTGCCGCCGACCGGCGTCCGAAGCACCCATGAAACAGTACCTCGACCTCGTCCGGCTGATCCTCGAGACCGGCTCCTGGCAGGACAACCGCACCGGTGTCCGCACGCTGAGCATCCCCGGCGCGATGATGCGCTTCGACCTGCTCAACGACGGCTTTCCGGCGATCACCACCCGCAAGCTGGCGTTCAAGTCGGCCATCGGCGAGCTCGTCGGCTTCCTGCGCGCATCGCGCAGCGCGGCCGACTTCCGGGCGCTGGGCTGCAAGGTGTGGGACCAGAACGCCAACGAGAACGCCCAGTGGCTGGCCAATCCGTACCGGCTGGGCACCGACGACCTCGGCGAGGTGTACGGCCGTCAGTGGCGTGCATGGCCGGCGTACAAGGTGCTGCGCGAGGACCGTCCCGCACAGATCGAAGACGCACTCGCCCGCGGCTACCGCATCGTCGCGCGCATCGACGACGACGGCCATCCGGCCGCCCTCCTCTACAAGGCGGTCGACCAGCTGCGCCAGTGCCTGGACACCATCCACCGCAATCCCACCGACCGGCGCATCCTGTTCCACGGCTGGAACTGGGCGCAGATCGAGGAGATGGCGCTGCCTCCCTGCCATCTGCTCTACCAGTTCCTGCCCAACGTCGCGCGGCGCGAGATCTCGCTGTGCCTGTACATCCGCAGCAACGACGTCGGACTCGGCACCGGTTTCAACCTCGCCGAAGGGGCCGCCCTGCTGTCGCTGGTCGGCCGTCTCACCGGCTACACGCCGCGCTGGTTCACCTACTTCATCGGCGACGCGCACATCTACGAGAACCACCTCCCGATGCTGAACGAACAACTCTCCCGCGAGCCGCTGCCTCCGCCGCGCCTCGAGATCTCCGCGCGCATCCCCGACCACGCGGTCACCGGCGTCTACGAACCGGAATGGCTCGAACGCGTCGAGCCCGACGACTTCCGCCTCGTCGACTACCGTCACCACGGCGCGCTGAGCGCGCCGATGGCCGTCTGAGGAGGATGCGCATGCGAGTCGAGGATACGGTCGCGGGCCTGCGCGCGGCCCTGGCCGGGCGGCGCGCCGTCGCCCTGGTGCCGACGATGGGCAACCTGCACGCGGGACACCTGGCGCTGGTGGACGCCGCGCGGGCACGGGTGGGCGCCGACGGCATGGTGGTCGCCAGCATCTTCGTGAACCGGCTTCAGTTCGGTGCCGGCGAGGATTTCGACAAGTATCCGCGCACGTTCGAGCGCGACTGCGCGCTGCTGCGCGAACACGGCTGCGACCTGGTGTTCGCGCCCGACGAGCGCCAGATGTACCCGGAGCCGCAGACCTTCCAGGTCACCCCCGACCCGGCGCTGGCGTCGATCCTCGAAGGCGCGGTGCGTCCGGGCCACTTCACCGGCATGTGCACGGTCGTGATGAAGCTCTTCACCATCGTCGCCCCGCATCTGGCGGTGTTCGGCCGCAAGGACTACCAGCAGCTGATGCTGGTGCGGCGCATGGTCGACCAGTTCGCGCTGCCGCTGGAGATCGTGGCCCACGACACGGTGCGCGAGGCCGACGGCCTGGCGATGTCGTCGCGCAACGGGTATCTCGACGCCGCCCAGCGCGCCGAGGCGCCGCAGATGCAGCGCGTGCTGCGCGGCCTCGTCGACGCCGTGCGCTCGGCGCGCGCGCCCGGGGGCACGCCGATCACGCGCGACGCGCTGGCTGCGCTCGAGCAGCAGGCAGTGGACGCGCTGGCGGCACGCGGCTGGACCCCCGACTACCTGACCGTGCGCCGGCAGCGTGACCTGCTCGCGCCCACGCAGGCCGAGCTCGACGGCGACACGCCGCTCGTTGCACTGGCGGCGGCCCGCATCGGCACGCCCCGTCTGCTCGACAACATCGAGATCTAGGACGGCGGTCGCCCCGCCCGCACCACGACCACACGACACGAGGAGGAGCCATGGACGTCAGAGGAAAGGTCGCCGTGATCACCGGCGGCGCCAGCGGCATCGGCCGCGCCACCGCACGCCGGTTCGCCGCCGACGGTGCGGCCGGCGTGGTCGTCGCCGATCTGAACGAAGCCGGCGCACGCGCCGTCGCCGACGAGATCGGCGGGCTGGGCGTGGGCTGCGACGTCAGCCGCGAAGCCGACATCCGCGCGCTGGTGGCACGGGCCGAGGAGAAGTACGGCCGCGTGGACGTCTACTTCTCCAACGCCGGCATCGACGGCCGCGGCGGTCCGGAAGCCCCGGACGCGCTGTGGAACAAGATGTGGGAGATCCACCTGATGGCCCACGTGTGGGCGTCGCGCGCCACGGTCGACAAGATGCTCGGGCGCGGCGGCGGCTACTTCCTCATCACCGCCTCGGCCGCCGGCCTGCTCAACATCGTCGAGTCGGCCCCCTACGGCGTCACCAAGCACGCCGCGGTCGCCTTCGCCGAGTGGCTGTCGATCGCCTACGGCCGGCAGGGCCTGCGCGTGTCCTGCCTGTGCCCGCAGGCGGTGCGCACGGGCATGGTGCCGGGCGACGGCGGCTCCGCCGGCGGCGACGGCATCCTGAGCGCCGAGCAGGTCGCCGACGACATCGTCAGGACGATGGCCGAGGAGCGCTTCCTCGTGCTGCCGCATCCGCAGGTGCTGCAGTACCTGCGCCACAAGACCAACGACTACGATCGCTGGCTCGGTGGCATGCAGAAGCTGTACCAGCGCACACACGGCCAGGGCTGAGGGCGCCCGCATGCAGTACCGCATCCTCCCGGGCACCGACCTGAAGGTGTCGGAAGTCTGTCTCGGCACCATGACCTGGGGCGAGCAGAACACCGAGGCCGACGCGCACGCGCAGCTCGAGCACGCACTCGACGCGGGCGTCACCTTCATCGACACCGCCGAGATGTACCCGGTGCCCCCCAACGCCACCACGCAGGGGCGCACCGAGACCATCCTCGGCAACTGGCTGGCGGGGCGGTCACGCGACGGCCTGGTCATCGCCAGCAAGGTGGCCGGACCGGGCCGGCGCGACTGGATCCGCGACGGCCGCACCGACCTCACCCCGGCCAACATCGCCGAGGCCTGCGAGCTCAGCCTGCGCCGGCTGAAGATCGACTGCATCGACCTGTTCCAGATCCACTGGCCGCAGCGCAACGTGCCGATGTTCGGATCGACCGAATTCGACCCGGCCAAGGAGCGTCCCGGCCCCTCGATCGAAGGCCAGGTCGAGGGCATGGCCGCGCTGATCCGCGCCGGCAAGATCCGGCACTACGGGCTGTCGAACGAGACCGCCTGGGGCGTGTGCGAGTTCCATCGCGTCGCCCGGGCGCTGGGCGTGCCCGGACCGGTCACGGTGCAGAACAGCTACAGCCTCGTGTCGCGCAGCACCGACGGCGACCTGGCCGAGGCCCTGCATCGCCAGACGATGTCGCTGCTGGCCTACAGCCCGCTGGCCGGCGGCATGCTCAGCGGCAAGTACCTGGGGGGCGCGCAGCCGCCCGGTGCGCGCTTCACGCGCTTCGACCAGCTCGGCGCGCGCTTCCGCCGCCCCTACGTGGCGGAGGCGATCGACGCGTATGCCGCGCTGGCCAAGCGCCGCGGCCTGAGTCTGGTTGCACTGGCGCTCGGCTACGTGAAGAGCCGGTGGTTCACCGGCGCCACCATCGTGGGCGCGACGTCGGTGGCGCAGCTCCGCGAGAACATCGCGGGCGCACAGGTCGTGCTCGACGCCGAGACCCTCGCGGAGATCGCGAAGATCCAGCTCCTGTACCCGAACCCGGCAGGCTGAGCCGGGACGGACGGACCGGCCGCTGGCGCCGCCGCCTACGGCACCCGCCCCACCCCGGGCAGGCGCAGCGCGAAGTCGTTCAGGTCCACCCCGAACGACAGACCGAGCAGGTTGGCCTCGATGCCCTCCTCGAGCGCCAGCGTCAGACCGGCCAGCCCGAACAGCGAGAGCTGCACGCCGGTGCCGCTGGGTGCAGAAGCCAGCGGCAGGCCGCCCGGCAGGTAGTCCTTGCCGATCGCCGTCGGCGGCAGGTCGAGCCGCAGCTCGGGCACGCGCCGCGCGACGAAGGCGGTGAACGTATTGCTGTTGGGGCCGGGCCAGGCCGAATACCGGTCGGGATACGGATACGCTGCGACCGCCTGCTCGACGCGGTCGATCAGCGCCTCGACGTCGTCGCCGCGCCGCTCGGCCAGCAGCACGGGGCGGGCGTTGAACCACATGAAGTCGGCCGGTCCGCGCTCGGTCACCGTCACCACCGACCGGCCGCCGCGCAGGTTCCAGCCGATCACCTGGTACACCGTGTAGTGGGGTGCCTGGCGACGCTTGACGGCGATCCACGTGTGGATGCCGAACGCGCCCCGCCAGTGGTACGTGCGCGCACCGTAGACCTGCACCACCGGCTCGGGCGTGTTGGCCGGATCCGGCGCCTGCCCGGTGCTGTCCATGCGGGCCTGGCTCCAGTGCGAATCCAGGTCGAGGTCGCCGAAGGCCAGCACGCCCAGCGGTCCGAGCAGCAGCAGCGCGACCAGCAGGACCACGGTGCCCGCCCCTTTCAGCAGACCGCGCATCGCGTGTCCGCACGGGCGGGCCGCCCCCGGCACGCCGCGCGTCGCGGCCCCCGGCAAGGCGCGCATCGCAGCGCCTGCGGCAGTGCCCGTTGCAGCGGCGGCTGCAATGCCTGCCGCCGCGCCCGCGGGCGCGCGCTCAGCGGTACACGCCGTCCCACGGGCCCGACGGCGTCTTCAGCGAACCGTCGGGCTGGGCGATCGGACGCTGCATCTCGAACACCGCCTCGCGGGTGAGCACCGAGTAGTCCATGTAGCCCAGGCGCGCCAGGGGCTTCATCGCCGGGGTGTCGACCATGCCGTCGCGCACATAGGCGTCGTCGATGTAGATCGCGACCACGGTGCCCAGCACCATGATGTAGGGCGTGCCCTTGCCGGTGGGCGCCGGCAGCTCGATCGTCTTCCAGTGCTTGCATTCGAAGGCCGCAGGGCTGCGCGCCACGCGCGGCGGGCGCACCTGGCCCGAGGCCGCCGGCTCCAGACCGGCCAGCGCGAACTCGTCCACGCCATAGGGGACGGTCGCGGAGCTGACGTTCATCTCGTTGCGCAGGTCCCAGGTGGACAGCGAGCACGTGAACTCGCCCGTCTCCTCGATGTTGCGCAGGCTGTCCTTGTGGCCGGCGCTGCAGAACATGACCATCGGCGGCCGGTCGCTGATCGCGTTGAAGAAGCTGTAGGGCGCCAGGTTGTGCTTGCCCTCCTTGCTGGTGGTGGAGATCCAGCCGATCGGGCGCGGAATCGCCAGGGCCTTGAACGGATCGTGCTTCAGACCGTGCTTGTTCTCGTCGGTGGTGTAGTACATGTGGAGCCTCGGAGGTCGAACGGCGTCGGGCGCCGGAAAGGGATCGATCGTCAGGGGAACGGGGGCATGCACAGCGCGGTGCCATATCGCGCGGGATCGTGCCGCGCGGAATCGTGCCGCGCAGAATCGTGCCGCGCGGGATCGTGCGGTGCGGGACCGTGCGGGTCGCCGGCCCGCGGCGTGCGGCGCTCAGGCACCGTACGACGCCTCGAGCATGGCAATGTACTCGTCGCGGCTGGCCGTGCGCGGGTTGGTGGTGTGGCAGTGGTCGGCCATCGCCAGATCCGCGATGGTGCCGAAGAGCTCGCGGCGCACCCCCATCGCGGCCAGCCCGCCAGGCAGGCCGAGCCGCCGGTTCAGATCGGCGATGAAGGCCGCCGGATCGCTGCCGGCGGGCAGCCCCAGCGCGTCGGTGAGCGCACGCACCTTGTGGCCGATCACCGGCGCATTGAAGCGCAGCACGGCCGGCAGCAGCACTGCATTGAGGGTGCCGTGGTGCAGCGGCAGGCCGGGCACCGCACCGAGCGGATGCGACATCGCGTGCACGCAGCCGAGGCCCTTCTGGAACGCCATCGCGCCCTCCATCGCGGCCATCATCATCTCCCAGCGCGCCTGCCGGTCGCTGCCATCGCGCGTGGCGCGCTCGATGTGGCCGATCGCGCGCCGCAGCCCGTCGAGCGCGATCGCCTCGGCCGGCGGGTTCACCAGCGGCGACACGAAGGTCTCGATGCAGTGGGCGACCGCGTCCATGCCGGTGGCCGCCGTGAGCAGCGGCGGCAGCCCCAGCGTCAGCTCGGGGTCGCACAGGGCCACGGTCGGGAACAGGTACGGACTGACCAGGGCCAGCTTGCGTCCGTCGCGCATCACGATCACGGCCCCGCGGCCGACCTCGCTGCCCGTGCCCGCGGTGGTGGGAATGGCGATCAGCGGCGCGACCTTCGGCGTGATGCGCGCGACCCCGCCTTCCACGGCGGCGTACTGCAGCAGCGGCTCGGGGTGCGTGACGATCACGCCCACGCCCTTGGCCAGGTCCATCGACGAACCGCCGCCAACGGCCACCATGCCGTCGCAGGCCTCGGCGCGATAGACGGCCGCGGCCGCCATCACCGCGTCCTCGGTCGGGTTCGGCGGCGTGTCCTGGAACACGCGCACCTCGGCGGCCTGGCCGATCGTGGCGATCACGCGCTCGAGCAGGCCGGCGGCCGCGACGCCGCGGTCGGTGACGACCAGCGCCCGCCGGATGCCCAGGCGCGCGAGTTCGCCCGGCAGCAGCGATAGCGCACCGAAGTCGAACTGGACGGTGGTGAGATAGGAGATGGTGGCCATGGAGAACGCTCGCACGGAAGGGACGCCCGAGACGGCCGGGCAGGATCCGCGGCCGCCACGGCCGCGGGTGACCGCACGTGCCGCGGCCTGCGCGAGTTTATGCTCAGTACGATGCCCTGCGCACGCGGCGGGTGATCCCCCGTTCCGTTCAGGGCGCGCGCGCGGCGCGGCCGATGCGGTCGGCCTCGACCAGGCCGCGGGCGACGATCGCCGCATCCAGCGGATGGTCGAAATTGCCGATGTAGGAGGTCGTCATCGTCGCCGCGCCGATCCGGGCGAGCTCCTCGTCCGACAGCTGCGCCTGGCCCAGCGCCTCGAAGCTGGCCGGCAGCCCGAGCTGCGCCAGCAGCGCGGCGTGCGCCCGCACCCCAGCCTCGCCCGGCTGCTCGAGCACCCGCTGCACCAGGGTGCCGAACGCCACCGTCTCACCGTGCAGCGCCTGCGCGAAGGCGGGGATCGTGGTGAAGCCGCGGGTCAGCGCATGCGAGATCGACAATCCGCCGCTCTCGAAGCCGAGACCGCTCAGCAGCACCGTCGCCTCGATCACCGACTCCACGGCCGGCGTGCACTGCCTGCGCGACACGGCCTCGATCGCGTCGACGCCGTGCGCGGTCAGCACTGCGTAACAGCGGTCGGCCAGCACCTGCGCCGTCTCCGGCGGCAGACCGCCGAAGAAGTTCAGCCCGCCGGCCCGCCGGCACTGGTCGGCCTCGAAGCGCTTGGACAGCGCGTCGCCGATGCCGGCCCGGAAGAAGCGCACGGGCGCCTGCACGATCACCGCCGAGTCCACCAGCACCACGTCCGGATTGCGGGTGAGCGCATCGACCCCGACGAGGCGGTGCGCGTCGTCGTAGATCACGATCAGGCGCGAGGTCGGGGCATCGTTCGAGGCGACGGTCGGCGCCACCAGCAGCCGCGTGCCGAGCGCGCGGGCAACGCCCTTGGCGGTGTCGATCGTCTTGCCCCCGCCCAGCGCGACGATGGCGTCGGCCTGCGCGGCGGACGCCTGCGCGGTCAGCTGCGCGATGGCGGGCCGCGTGCACTCGCCGCCGAAGCGCAGACGCGTCGCCGTCAGCCCCGCGCCCGCCAGGGACGCGCGCACGGCGTCGCCCACGGTGGACTCGACGATGTCGTCGCTGATCAGCACCGGACGCGCGGCGCCCATCTCCTTGACCAGGGTGCCCAGCGCGGCCAGTGCGCCCGGCCCCTGCAGATACCGTCCCGGGAACCCCGCGATGCGCAGTCCGGTCAGTGGGTTGCTCATGGATCCGTCTCCTTTGCGTGTCGTGTGTGGCGTGCGGCCCGTCAGCGCTGCTGCGCGAACGCGTGCAGCCGGTGGTTGATCGGCGCCAGCACCGCCTGCGTGTCCTTGTACAGCGCGAAGAGCGCGTCGTAGCGCGCCGCCCGGGCCGGATCGGGATCGTGCGCCGCGCGCACCCCCTGGGCCAGCCGGGCGGCGGCGGCCGCGCTCTCGAAGAAGCCGGCGGCGACGCCCGCCAGAAGCCCCACCCCGTACGAGGCGTCGGTCACGGCCGGCAGCACGATGCGCACGCCCAGCACGTCGGCCACGATCTGGCGCCACAGCGCGCTGCGCGCCCCGCCGCCGACGATGCGCGCCTCGTTCAGCACGATGCCCTGCGCGCGGAACTGCCCGAGCGCGTCGCGCAGCGAGCATGCGATGCCCTCGTAGAGCGCGCGCACGAAGTGGCCGGGCGCGTGCCGCATCGTCATGCCGACGAAGTCGGCGCGCAGCAGCGGATCCCAGTAGGGCGAGCGCTCGCCCTGCAGGTAGGGATGGAACAGCAGCCCGTCGGCGCCCACGGGCATCTCACCCGCCATCCGGTCCATCTCGGCGAACACCGCCGCACCGTCGTCGCCGGGGCGCAGGAAGAACCGGTCGCGCAGCCATCGGTGCGCCGATGCGCAACTGTTGGTGGCGGTCAGCGCGTACCACATGCCCGGGATGGCGAACGGATAGTTGATCAGGGTCGGGTGCACCTGCGGCGCCAGGCCGACCACGCTGACGGTGGCCGCGGTGGCCAGCTTGACCACCCCCGCGCCCGGGGTGTCGGCGCCCGCGCCGAACACCTCGGCCGACGTGTCGGAGGTGCCGCAGACCACCGCGGTGCCCTCGGGCAGTCCGGTGGCGCGGGCCGCCGCCGCATGCACGGTCCCGACCACGGTGGTCGGCGACACGACCGGCGGCAGGGTGGCGGGGTCCCAGCCGATGCGCGCGCACAGCGCCTCGGACCAGCGGGCGGCCCCGTGGTCCCAGATCAGGGTGCCGACCGCGTCGGTGAGATCGGTGTGCCAGTCGCCGGTCAGGCGCATGCGCAGCCAGTCCTTGGCCACGTACACCCGGTGCGTGGCGCGCGCCACCTCGGGCTCGTGCCGCGCCACCCACATCAGCTGCGGCAGCGTCCAGGTGGGCGACGGCTTGTTCAGCGCGATCGCCAGGATGCGTTCGCCGTCACTGGCCTGCAGTTCCGCGGACTCCTGCCCGCTGCGCTGGTCGTTCCACAGGATGGCCGGGCGCAGCACGCGGCCGTCGCGACCGGTCAGCACCGGCGTGTGCGCGCCGGCGCTGAACGCCACCGCGCGCACCGACGCCGCCGGCAGACCGGCGTCGGCCAGCGCGCGCGGCACCGTCGCGCACAGCGCGGTCCACCACTGCTCGGGGTCCTGCTCGCTCCAACCGGCGTGGGGCGTGTGCGTCGCGACCGGATGCGACGCGCTGCCGCGCTCGCGGCCGCGGGCGTCGACGACCGTGGTCTTCAGGCTGCCGGCCCCGATGTCCACCCCCAGCACGCAGGCGTCGACCGGTCCGGACGCGGCCGATGCCGCCCCGCCCGTCATCGGGCGCCGCCGGTCGAGGGACCGCCCGCCGCGGCTCCGGCTCCGGCTCCGGCTCCGGCGGCAGCGGCATCAGCGGCAGCGGGCGCCGGACCGAGCCCGGCCGCGAACGCCTCCACCGCGCCCGCCACGTCGAACCCGTACGGGCAGGCCGCACGGCAGGCGCGCGCCGCGGCCGTGCGCGCCAGTGCCGCGCGCGTGGCCGCGTCCGGCGCGAGCTGGCCGTCGATCACGGCCAGCGCGATCATCGACAGCGACGACGGCGTGCACGCCTCGTGCTGTGCGGCGTCGTCCATGGGCATCGCGCGCCGGCACGGGGTCGGACAGCAGGCGCAGTACAGGAACAGGGCACGGCCCTCCAGGGGCGCGGCATCGGTGCTCATTGCACGTCTCCTTCGGGTTCCAGCCGCACCGCGCCGTCGCGGGCGCGCAGGCCCAGTTGTCCGGGCACGAACAGGTTGTCCGGATCGAGGTGGTCCTTCAGCGCCTGCAGCAGCGTGAAGCCGCTACCCAGTTCGGCCCGCAGCCAGCCGCCGCGCCAGGCGCCGACGCCGTGATGATGGCTGATCGACGCACCGGCCTCCAGGCACAGGCGCTGCACC
>JAKOZZ010000278.1 GCA_029779755.1 Pseudomonadota bacterium | reverse complement strand
CCCTTCATGGCCCTGCTGCTCTTCTCGAGCCTGAGCCTGGGCGTGATCTCGCGCGTCGCGCCGCAACTGCAGCTGATGTCGATCGGCTTTCCGGTGACCATCTTCACCGGGCTGCTGCTGCTCACGCTGGGGCTGCCGATGATCGAGGCGCCGCTGAACGCCGGCATCGAGCGCATGCTGTCCCACCTGGTGCGCTGAACGTCCGGCGCCTGGCGCGGCGGACCGCCCGTCCCGGATCGCACGACCCGCATCGCGCGTCCTGCCCGGGCGCGCGGCAGATCCGCGCGCCGGCGGCTCAGACGCGGTTGGTGACGGCGCCGGCGCTGCGCAGCTGCTCGACCAGGCGCGCGGCGATGCCGTCGAGGACCACCGACTCGTGCACCGCCCCGGCCGCGACCGCTTCGCGCGGCATGCCGTAGACCACGCAGCTCGCCTCGTCCTGCGCAAGATTGAAGGCGCCGGCGTCGCGCATCGTCCGCATCGCGTCGGCCCCGTCGCGCCCCATCCCGGTCAGCATCACGCCGATGGCGTTGGGCCCGACCCGGCTGGCGACCGACGCGAACAGCACGTCCACCGACGGCTTGTGCCGGTTCACCGGCGCGCTGTCGTCGACGACGGCCACGTAGTTTGCACCGCTGCGGTCGACCCGCAGATGGCGCCCGCCGGGGGCGATGTACGCATGGCCCGGCACCAGGCGCTCGCCGTGCTCGGCCTCCTTCACGCGGATCCGGCACTGCGCGTCCAGCCGCTCGGCGAAGCTGCGGGTGAACCCCGGCGGCATGTGCTGCGTGATGACGATGGCCGGGAAGTCGGCCGGCAGACGGGTGAGGATCGCGCGGATCGCCTCCGTCCCGCCGGTGGAGGCACCGATCGCCACCAGCTTCTCGGTGCCGTGCCGCACGGCGGAGACCGGCGCCCGCGCTGCGGGCGGGGTCGCGGGCGCGACGCCCATCCCGGCGGCGGCGCCGCGTGCGGCCGCCGCGGGCGCCGTGCCAGCGGCCGGCATCAGGCGCCGTCCGATGCGCGCGCGCGATGCGACGCGCACCTTCTCGATGATCTCGGCCGCCGCTTCCTGCAGCCCCTGCGACACGCCGATCTTCGGCTTCGCGACGAAGTCGATCGCGCCGAGCTCGAGCGCACGCAGCGTGATGTCCGCCCCGCGCTCCGTCAGCGTGGACACCATCACCACCGGCATCGGCCGCAGGCGCATCAGCTTCTCGAGGAAGTCGATGCCGTCCATGCGCGGCATCTCGATGTCCAGCGTCAGCACGTCGGGATTCAGGTTGCGGATCATCTCGCGCGCCACGTACGGGTCACTGGCGGCGCCCACGCATTCGAGGTCGGGCTGGGCGTTGATGAAGCTCGCCAGCATGGTGCGCACCAGCGCGGAATCATCGACCACCAGCACCTTCGTCTTGGGCATTCTTGTTCTCCTGGAGCCTGAAGGACCGAGTCCGTCAGAAGAGTTCGACGGCGCCACCGCGGACGGCAGCGGTCTTCAGGCTGCGCCGGTACGACACCTCTTCGCTCGCAACGCTCGGCGCGGTCGCCGGCGCGAGCTTCTTCACCATCGCCCGGCCGCTCTTCGGGAACAGGCACACCTTGCGCGGCGTCACGTCGAGCACGTCCTTCGAGACGATCGGGATGCGCTCCTGGGCGAGGAAGCGCTCGACGAACTCGACGTTCTGCTTGCCCACGTTGAGCTGGGTCATGCCCTGGATCACCGCGGCGCCGCCGAAGATCTTCGCCTCCAGGCTGCCGCGTCGCGCGCCCGCCTTCATCAGCTCGTTGATCAGCAGCTCCATGGCGAACGCGCCATAGCGGGCCGACGAGTCGTCCCCCTCGGGCAGCAGGAAGTGGTTCATCCCGCCGATGCCGGCGCCCCGGTCGACCAGGCAGGCCGCCACGCACGAGCCCAGCACCGTCTGGATGACGATGTCCTCGTGGTAGACGAAGTATTCGCCGGGCAGCACCTTGCACGCCTCGACCTGGAACGTGTGGTCGAAGAAGAAGAACGACGCCTCGCCCGGGCGCTTCGGTCTGCGGCGCAACAGGGCGAGTCTGGGAGTGTCCTGCATCCGGTTTCCTCAACCGACCTTGCGGTAGACGGTCTTCCCCTGCAGGGAGAAGAGGTCGCGCCGGTCGGAGAAATTCTCCGAGTGGCCGACGAAGAGCAGGCCCTCGGGGCGGAGCACCCGGTGGATGCGCGTCAGGACGGCCGCCTTGGTCGGAGTGTCGAAATAGATCATCACGTTGCGGCAGAACACGACGTCGAACGGCTCGCGGAACGGCCAGGGCTCGGCCGCGAGGTTCACCTGCCCGAACTCGACGAGCCCGGCGACCTCGGCCCGCACGCGGACCATGCCCGCGTTGCTCCCGGTGCCGCGCATGAAGAACCGCCGGCGCCGATCGGGCTCGAGCGACTCCACGGTGTTGATCGGATAGACCGCGCGGCGCGCCTTGGCGAGCACGTCCGTGTCGATGTCGGAGGCGAAGATCGTGACCGGCGGCCGGGCGCCGAGCGCCTCGACCGCGGTGATCGCCAGTGAGTACGGCTCCTCGCCGGTCGACGCGGCCGCGCACCAGATGCTGGCCTTGCCGCGCGCCGCGACCAGGCGCCGCAGGTGCTCGGCCAGCACGGGAAAGTGGTAGCCCTCGCGGAAGAACGAGGTCAGGTTGGTGGTCAGCGCGTTCACGAACGACTGCCACTCGGGCGAATCGGCCTTGCCCAGCGCGTCGAGGTAGGCGCCGACGTCGGTGTGCCCGGTGTCGCGCAGCCGCCGGCTCAGGCGGCTGTACACCATGCTGCGCTTGGTCGGCGCCAGCGTGATGCCCGCGCGGCGGTAGATCAGCTCGCGCACCCGCTCGAAGTCGTGCGCCGACAGGCTGAACGCCTCCTCGCTCAGGGCCTTGTGCTCGGCGTGGCTCATGGCTGCGGTGCGCTGCGCCGGTCGGCGAGCAGTGCGTTGTGTGCTTCGTCGCGGGGTCCGGTCACGATGCTCAGGCCTCGACGCGGAACTTCGCCACCACGTTGTTCAGTGCGCGGGCCTGTTCCTTCAGGCTCTCGGCCGCCGCCGCGCTCTCTTCCACCAGCGCCGCGTTCTGCTGCGTCATCTGGTCCAGCTGACCCACCGCCGCACCCACCTGGCCGATCTGCCCGCTCTGCTCGCCCGTCGCCGCGCTGATCTCCCCGATGATGTCCGTCACGCGCTTCACCGACGTCACGATCTCCTGCATCGTCGCGCCCGCGTCCTTCACCAGCTTCGAGCCGTTCTCGACCTCGCTCACCGACGTCGTGATCAGCCCCTTGATCTCGCGCGCCGCCTCCGCGCTGCGCTGCGCCAGGTTGCGCACCTCGCCCGCCACCACCGCGAACCCACGACCCTGCTCGCCCGCACGCGCCGCTTCCACCGCCGCGTTCAGCGCCAGGATGTTCGTCTGAAACGCAATCCCGTCGATCACCCCGATGATGTCCGCGATCTTGCGCGAGCTGTCCGTGATCGCGTCCATCCGCTCCACCACCTCGCCCACCACCGTGCCGCCGCGCTGCGCCACCTCCGACGCATTCATCGCCAGCTGGTTCGCCTGCCGTGCGCTGTCCGCGTTGCTGCGCACCGTCTGCGTCAGGTGCTCCATGCTGGCCGTCGTCTGCTGCAGGCTGCTGGCCTGCGCCTCGGTGCGGGCGCTCAGGTCGCCGTTGCCGACCGCGATCTCGCCCGACGCCGTCGCGATGCTCTCGGCCGAGCTCTTCACCTCGGTCACCGTGCGCTTGAGCGACGCCGTCATCGACGACACCGCACGCAGCAGGTGCGCGATCTCGTCGCTGCCCTGCGCATGCGTCTCCTGGCTCAGGTCGCCCTGCGCCACCGCCTCGACCATGCGGCCGGCTTCGCGCAGCGGCTGCACGACCGAGCGCGTGATCCACCACGACAGCACGACACCGATCGCAAGCGCGACCGCGGCAAGCGTGCCGACCGCGACTTCGGACCAGACGGCCACCGCTTCGGCTTCGGTCACGGCCTCGTCGAAGCGGCTCTTCTCCAACTCCACGAGCTTGCCCATCGCGGCGACATACGCGTCGAGCACCGGCTGGAACTGTTTGGTCAGCGCCGTGTCGGTCAGCTCCTGGCCGGCCTCCAGGCGGCGCAGCAGGTCGGTGCGGATCTTCATGTACGCGTCGCGCCGCGTCGCGATCTCGGCCAGCACCGCCTTGCCGGCGTCGGACGTAATCGTCTCGGTCAGCTCCTTCTGGATCGCCGTGATCTCCTTCGACGTTTCGGCGATCTCGCTCTTCAGCCGCTCGCTGTGGGCGGCGTCGTAGGACTTCAGCAGGGCCACCGACCGCGCGCCGTTGACCGAGACGTTGCGCTCCCAGCGCATCGACTGCAGCGCCTTGCGCGCATCGGAGCCCGCCATCTCCTTGGCCTTGCGGTTCATCACGTCGAGCTGCCAGATGCTGATGCCCGCCATCAGCGTGAGCAGCGCCAGCACGGCCCCGAAGCCCAGCGCCATGCGGCGCCCCACCGTCAAACCGAATCCGGAGTTCATCTTGCTGCCTTCCTTGGGTGTTGCCATTGTTGTCGTGATGAAGGGCGGGTCGGCCTGCTGCAGCACGGACCCGTCCCGATGCCGTCGACCGCCGCCGGT
>JAKOZZ010000268.1 GCA_029779755.1 Pseudomonadota bacterium | reverse complement strand
TCGGGCGCGCGGCCGCTGCGCCGGACGTCGTCGGCGAGCAGCTTCAGCGCATTGAGCATGGCGGCGAGCGCGCGGTGCTCGTCGTGGATGATGTGCAGTGCGGCAGGGCGGCCGGAGGTCATGGCGTGGGTCTCCTCGCTGGATGCACCCATTGTGCGGCGGGAGGCGCGCCACGCGCGACGAGAAAACGCAATCCGGCCGGCGGGATCGGCACGCGCAGCCCGCACCTGCGCACCGGCGCGGCGAGGGAGCCCCGCCGGTGCACGATCGGACCCGGGCGGATCGCGATCAGCTGATCGTCAGCTTGCGCCCACCGGCGACCGCACGCTTGGGCAGCACCAGGGTCAGCACGCCGTTGTCGTACTTCGCCTCGGCCTTGTTCTCGTCGACCTCGTTGGCCAGCACGAACGTGCGGGCCACGTTGCCGTAGTAGCGCTCGCTGCGCAGCACCCGCTCGCCTTCCTTCTTCTCGGACTGGCGCTTGACCTCGCCGCTGATCGACACGCGGTTGCCCTCGATCTCGACGTGGATGTCGTCCTTCGCAACGCCGGGCAGCTCGGCATGCACGGTGTAGTCGGCGGCGGACTCCTTCACGTCCACGCGGATCTCGAGCGCGGGCGCGTCGGCAGGACGGGTCGGTGCGAGGAAGCCGCGGAACAGCTCGGGAAAGACTTCGGCGAACGGGTCGTTGACGGTCAGTCGGCTCATGTCGGGTCTCCTTGTGGCAGCAGGTTCTCGCGAACCGGTACCGCGAAGATGGGTATCGGCCGACCGGTTTCAAGAGGGGGCCGGCACAGGGGGCGACCCGCCGCGGACAGTGCCGGGTGCGCACGCCGGGTGACCGGGGGCGCACGTCGGGTGGCCAGGTGCGCGCCAGGCGACCCGATGCGCACCCGGTGCGACGTTCAGACGCCCAGGCCGGAGGCGTCCCAGCACAGCTTGATGCCGGTGAGCAGCAGGCCGATCGTGGCGACGCGCACGAACACCGCCGGCTGCATCCAGCGCAGCAGCCTCAATCCGATGAGGTAGCCGACCGGCACCACCGGCATCAGCGCCAGCGAGGTCGCGAAGTTGGCTCCGTCGAACAGCCCCAGGTGCGCGTACGGCAGCAGCTTGGACACGTTGATCGCAGCGAAGAACCAGGCGAGCGTGCCGACGAAGATGCGATGGTCGAGCTTCAGCGGCATCATGAGCTGCATCATCGGCGGGCCGCCGGCGTGCGAGACGAAGCTGGTGAATCCCGACAGCGCCGACCAGAACGCCGCGGCGGGTCCGCGCAGGGGGCGTGGCGGCCCGGTCCACGCGCGCTGCCCCTCGAGCAGGCGCTGCACCGCGAACACGATCGCCTCGACCCCGATCAGCAGCGACACCCAGCGGGCGTCGATGTGCCGGAAGAGCAGCCAGCCGACGCCGATGCCGAGCAGCCCGGAGGGCAGCGCCACGCGCAGGATCGCGTGCGACACCTGGCCGCGGAACGCCACGAGGCCCATCGCGTCCATCACGAGCAGGATCGGCAGCATGATCGCCACCGCCTGGGGCGGCGCGATCACGAGCGACATCAGCGGCACGGCCAGCGAGCCGACCGCACCGCCGAACCCGGACTTGGAGATGCCGGTCATGATCACGGCCGGCACCGCGACCAGGTAGAAGAGCGGGTCGGCGACGATCACCGGCGATGGCCGCGCGCGCCCGGCGGCACGCGGCGACCGGACTAGCTGCCGGCCCGGGCGGGCCGCAGCGGCGCACCCGTGAGGCGCGCCAGTTCGTCGAACGACAGCCCGTCGACCCACTCGAGGGCCACCAGCCCGTCGGGCGTCACGTCGATCACGGCCAGGTCGGTGTAGATGCGCGACACGCAGCCCACGCCGGTGAGCGGGTAGCTGCAGCGGGCGACGATCTTGTGCTCGCCCGACTTCGTCACGTGCTCCATCATCACGAAGGTGCGGCGCGCGCCGATGGCGAGGTCCATCGCGCCGCCGACCGCCGGGATCGCGTCCGGCGCGCCGGTGTGCCAGTTGGCCAGGTCGCCGGTGGCCGACACCTGGAACGCCCCCAGCACGCAGATGTCGAGGTGACCGCCGCGCATCATCGCGAACGAGTCGGCGTGATGGAAGAACGCGCCCCCGGTCAGCAGCGTGACCGGCTGCTTGCCGGCGTTGACCAGGTCCCAGTCCTCCTGGCCCCTGGCGGGGGCGGGTCCCATGCCCAGGATGCCGTTCTCGCTGTGCAGGAAGATCTCGCGGTCCTTCGGCAGATGGTTGCCGACGGTCGTGGGCAGGCCGATGCCCAGGTTCACGTACGCGCCCTCGGGGATGTCGCGCGCCACGCGCGCCGCCATCTGGTCGCGGCTCAGACGTTGCATCACGCGCTCCTTCAGTCTGCCTTCGGCGCCGGCCCGGGCGCCGGGGCCGGTGCCGGCCCGATCTGCACGGTGTCGCCGACCGCCACCACCCGGTGCACGAAGATGCCCGGCGTGACGATGTGCTCCGGGTCGAGCGCGCCGAGCGGCACCACCTCGTCGACCTGCGCGACGGTGCAGCGCGCGGCCATCGCCATCACCGGGCCGAAGTTGCGCGCCGCCTTGCGGTAGACCAGGTTGCCCCAGCGGTCGCCGCGCTGTGCCTTGATCAGCGCGAAGTCGGCGTGGATCGGGTACTCGAGCACGTAGTCGCGCCCGTTGATGCGGCGCGTCTCCTTGCCTTCGGCCAGCGGCGTGCCGTAGCCGGTCGGCGTGAAGAACGCGCCGATGCCGGCGCCCGCCGCACGGATGCGCTCGGCCAGGTTGCCCTGCGGCACCAGCTCGAGCTCCAGCCTGCCCGAGCGGTACAGCCCGTCGAACACGTAGGAGTCGGCCTGACGGGGGAACGAGCAGATCAGCTTGCGCACCCGCCCGGCCTTGAGCAGCGCGGCCAGCCCGATCTCGGCGTTGCCGGCGTTGTTGGACACCAGGACCAGGTCGCGCGCGCCCTGCGCGAGCAGCGCGTCGATCAGGTGCATCGGCTGCCCCGCGCCGCCGAAGCCGCCGACCAGCACGGTGGCGCCGTCGGGCACGCCGGCGACGGCCGACGCGCAGTCGGCGACGATCTTGTCGATCACGAACGGCGCCCCGCGTCAGTCCAGCTTCGACAGCACGCGCCGCAGGCCGTCGACGATGCGGTCGATCTGCGCCTTCTCGACGATCAGCGGCGGCGACAGCGCCAGGATGTCGCCGGTGAAGCGCACCAGCAGGTTCTCCTCGAAGAACGCCTTCACGTGCACGTCGAACGCGCGCGCGCCGGCGGCGCCCGGGCGCGGCGCCAGCTCGACCGCCCCCATCAGCCCGATGTTGCGGATGTCGATCACGTGCGGCAGCCCGCGCAGGCTGTGCAGCGCGT
Organism: Pseudomonadota bacterium; assembly: GCA_029779755.1. Classification (GTDB taxonomy): domain Bacteria; phylum Pseudomonadota; class Gammaproteobacteria; order Burkholderiales; family Burkholderiaceae_E; genus Quisquiliibacterium. The sequence goes on along the minus strand of JAKOZZ010000268.1, from coordinate 6,063 downwards.
CCTCCCAGTAGCCGGCCAGTTCGCCGGCGCGCGTCAGCAGCCCCTCGTCGCGGTACACGTCCAGGCAGGCGAGCGCCGCGGCGCAGGCCAGCGGGTGCGCGGAATACGTGTAGCCGTGCGCGAACTCGATCGCCGTCTGCGGCCCCTGCATGAAGGCCTCGTAGATGCCTTCGCGTGCAAACACGCCGCCCATCGGCACCGTGCCCGAGTTGATGCCCTTGGCGACGGTGTACAGGTCGGGCGTGACCCCCAGCTGCTGGAAGCCGAACGGCTTGCCGATGCGGCCGAACCCGGTGATCACCTCGTCGAAGATCAGAAGGATGCCGTGCTTCGCGGTGATCTCGCGCAGGCGCTCCAGGTAGCCGACCGGGGGCACGAGCACGCCGGCCGAACCGGCGACCGGCTCGACGATCACGGCGGCGATGGTGGACGCATCGTGCAGCGCGACGATGCGCTCGAGCTCGTCGGCCAGGTGCGCGCCCCACTGCGGCTGGCCGCGCGAGAACGCCTGCTCCTTCAGGTTCCAGGTCTGCGGCAGGTGGTCGACGCCCGGCAGCATCGTGCCGAACATCTTGCGGTTGCCGACGATGCCGCCGACCGAGATGCCGCCGAAGCCCACGCCGTGGTAGCCGCGCTCGCGGCCGATGAAGCGGGTGCGCTGCCCTTCGCCGCGCACGCGGTGGTAGGCCAGCGCGATCTTCAGCGCCGAGTCGACCGCCTCGGAGCCCGAATTGCAGAAGAAGACGTGGTTGAAGGGCTTGCCCGCCAGCGCGACCAGGCGCTCGGCCAGCTCGAAGGCCATCGGGTGGCCCATCTGGAACGTGGGGGCGAAGTCGAGCGACCCGGCGGCCTGCGCGATCGCCTGCACGATCGGCGTGCGGCAGTGCCCCGCATTCACGCACCACAGGCCGGCCTGGGCGTCGAGCACCTGCCGGCCGTCCGGCGTGTAGTAGTACATGCCCTCGGCACGCTGGATCAGGCGCGGGGCCGACTTGAACTGCCGGTTGGCGGTGAAGGGCATCCAGAAGGCTTCGAGCTTCTCGGTACCGGTGTGCTCGGGGGTGAAATCCCCGGTCCTGGCGATATCGTTCACGGTGCGTTCTCCTCCGGCCGGCCGGCCGTTGACAAGCCTTCGATTGTGGAGCGAAGCCACCAAAGCAGCAACACGCCCGGCAGCGCCGCTGCGACCGTCATCACGAAGAAGGTCGGCCAGCCGAAGGCCTCGACCAGCACGCCGGACGCCGGCCCCACGTACACCCGGCCGACCGCCGCCAGCGCCGACAGCAGCGCGAACTGGGCGGCCGAGAAGCGCGCGTCGGTGAGCGCCATCAGGAACGCGACGAAGGCGGCCGTGCCCATGCCGCCGCACAGGTTCTCGACCCCGATCGCCGCGGTCATCAGCGCATAGCTCTTGGGCATCACCGACAGCAGCCAGTAGCCGAGGTTCGACACCGCCTGCAGCAGGCCGAACACGAGCAGCGCACCGTACAGCGGCCGCCGCGCCAGCCACGCGCCGCCCGCGATCGCGCCGACGATCGTCGCCCACAGCCCGAGCACCTTGTTGACGGCGCCGACCTCGGTCTGGGTGAAGCCCGCACCGCGGATCAGGAACGTGGTCGACAGGCTGCCGGCGAACGCATCGCCCAGCTTGTACAGCACGATGAGCGCCAGCAGCGCCCAGGCGCGCTCGCGCGTGAAGAACGCATCCCAGGGTTCGACGAACGAGGGGAAGCCCGCCCAGCGCGCGGCCTTCAGCGCCGCGGCGAACGCGGCCGCCATGCAGAACGTCTGGATCGCCAGCCGTCCGAAGCGGCCCGGCTCGAGCGCGTCCCAGGGCAGCGAAGAGGCCAGCAGCCAGGTGCCGCCGCCCGCGACCAGCATCGCGACGAAGCCCGTCAGTTCGCGCCGGACCGGCGTCGCCGTGCGCACCGTGTCGGCCAGCCGCGGCGCCCACAGGGAGACGAGCGACAGGACGACGAACAGCCCGGCCATCAGCCGGTAGGTGCCGGGCCATCCGAGCCACTGTTCGGCGAGGATCAGCGCGAGTCCGCCCGACACCAGCATCGCGAGCCGGTAGCCGAGCACCGACACGGCCGCGCCCGCGCCCCGCTCGGCCGCGGTGAGCAGGTCGCTGCGGTAGGCATCGAAGACCACGTCCTGCGACGCTGACAGGAAGGCGATCGCGACCGCGCAGGCGCCCATGGCGGCGACCGAGTCGGCCGGATCGAGCCCGGACATCGCCACGCAGGCCAGCGCCAGCGCCAGCTGGGTCAGCACCAGCCACCCGCGGCGACGGCCGAGCCAGCGCGGCTCGAAGCGGTCGATCAGCGGCGCCCACACGAACTTGAACGTGTACGGCAGACCGGCCAGCGCGAAGAAGCCGATCGTCTTGATGTCGACGCCCGACACCGTCAGCCAGGCCTGCAGGCTGCCGGCCGACAAGGCCAGCGGCAGGCCGCTCGCGAAGCCCAGCAGCAGCATCGCGGCCATGCGTCGGCTCGCGAACACCTCGAGAAGGGGACTGCGGCGGGCCTCGGTCATCGCGCGGGCAGTGTAGCAGCGGAGGGCTCCGGCACCGGGCGCGCAGGGCTCTTGCATTGCAGGCGCTCCGGTACCATCTTGCGCGCGAAGCGGTTTGGTCCCGGGACCGCGCCCGACCGCTTTCCGACCCACCTGCGCGCCCGCTGCCGGGGATCCGCCCGATGAACCCGATCCGAGCATTCGCCGCATTCGTGCTGGGCCTGTCGCTGCTGACGCAGGGCACGGGCGCCGGCGCGCAGCCGGGCGGCCAGGCCGCCGGACAGGACGGCGTTGCGGTCGGCGAGCGCAGCCGCGTCGCCAGCCTGGTGTCGGCCGAGCGCATCGAGCGCGAGGCGGCCGCGCAGTTCGACCAGCTCAAGCAGCAGGCGGGCGCCAAGAACGCGCTGGCGCCCGACGACCATCCGCAGCTGCGTCGCCTGCGCCGGATCGCCGCGCAGCTGATTCCCCACGCCACGCGCTTCAACCCGCGTGCCGCGGAATGGAAGTGGGAGGTGCAGCTGATCGGCTCCAAGCAGATCAATGCGTTCTGCATGCCGGGCGGCAAGATCGCGTTCTACACCGGCATCATCGACACGCTGAAGCTGACCGACGACGAGGTGGCCACCATCATGGGCCACGAGATCGCGCACGCGCTGCGCGAGCACGGCCGCGAACGGGCGGCGAAATCCTCGATCGCACAGGGGGTCACGCTCGGCGCGTCGGTGCTTTCGCAGGTGCTGGGCTACGGCGATCTGGGCGGCTTTCTCGCCAGCCGCGGCGCCGACCTCACCCTGCGGGCGTTCTCGCGCGACGACGAGACCGAGGCCGACGTCGTCGGCATGGACCTGGCCGCGCGCGCCGGCTACGACCCGCGCGCCGGCATCAAGCTGTGGGAGAAGATGTCGGCGGTGTCGAAGGGCCAGCCGCCGCAATGGCTGTCGACCCACCCGTCGCACCAGACCCGCATCGACGAGATCCGCAGGCACCTGGACAAGACGATGCCGCTGTACGCGCGCGCCAGGGGCGTGCCGCTGGACGCGCTGCCGCCCTACCGCTCGAACTACGGCGAGCCGGTGCGCTGACACCACGGCGCGCCGGTGCGCCGACACTACGGCGAGCCGGTGTGCCGACGCGCAACGCCCCTCGGCCGATGGAGGCGTGCCGATCGGCGCACGCCGGCGGACCCTGCCGGCCGCAGGGTTCCGCGCCGAGCCCCTCCGGAATAGACGGCACACTCGATGCGTTTCCAGCGCATCCCCCCACGTTCACAGGAGTCCTCATGAGCTGCTCACGCCGCCGCTTCCTTGCTGCCGGTGCCTCGATCACCACCCTGCTGGCCGGCGCCGGCCTCGCCGGCTGCGCCGCGACCGGCCCGTCGGCAAGCGCGCTGGCGCCCGGCGTCACGCGCGTACGGCTCGGCGACCTGACGATCACGATGCTGTCCGACGGGTTCTTCTCGCCGCGCTTCGACGAGAACTTCGTGCGCAACGCACCGTTCGCGGCGGTCCAGGCGGCCCTGCGCGACGCGGGGCTGCCCACCGACCGGCTCGAGATCCCGCTGTCGCCGCTGGTCGTGGAGACCGGCAGCCAGCGCATCCTGTTCGACACCGGCATGGGCGAATTCGGACCGCCGACGACCGGCCGCGCGCTGGGCAACCTGACGCGCGCCGGGATCGATCCGTCGTCGATCACCGCGGTCGCGATCACGCACTTCCACGGCGACCACATCAACGGCCTGCGCAACAAGGCCGGCGCGCTCGTGTTCCCGAACGCGAAGCTGTACGTGCCGGCGCCGGAATGGGACTGGTGGATGGACGATGGCCGCATGGCCGCCGCGCCCGACGCGATGAAGGGTCAGTTCGCGAACGTGCGGCGCGTGTTCGGACCGATCGCCGCCTCGGTCGTGCGCTTCCGTCCGGGCGACACGGTGCTGCCGGGCCTGCAGTCGGTGCCGGCCTTCGGGCACACGCCCGGCCATACGGCGTTCACGATGAAGGGCGGCGGCCGCACGTTCATGTACTGGGGCGACACCACGAACGTGCCGGCGCTGTTCGTGCGCAACCCCGACTGGGCGGTGATGTTCGACATGGATGCCGAGGCGGCGCGGCAGACGCGCCGGCGGCTGGCCGATCTGGTGGTGCGCGAGAACATGCTGCTGGCCGGCTTCCACCTCGACGGCAGCGCGATCGGTCACCTGTCGACGCGCGGCAACGGCTACGCGTTCACCGCGCTGCGGGGTTGACCGCGCCAGGCAGACGGCCCGGGGGGCGGTGTGTGCGGTGTGCGCCCCGTGCACACCGAGCGACGGGCGCGCGGAGCGCACCGCCCGCGGTCAGAGCCTGACGTCGTAATCGACGATCACGGGTGCGTGGTCGCTGAAGCGCTGATCGACGTAGATGTCGGCGGTCTTCGCCGTCGCCGCGATGCCCGGCGTGGCGATCTGGTAGTCCAGCCGCCACCCGACGTTCTTGGCCCACGCCTGACCGCGGTTGCTCCACCAGGTGTAGCGCTCGGGCCGCGCGTCGAGCGTGCGGAACACATCGACGAACCCGACCTCGTCGAACACCTTCGTGAGCCAGGCGCGCTCCTCGGGCAGGAAGCCCGAGTTCTTCTGGTTGCTCTTCCAGTTCTTCAGGTCGATCTCCTTGTGCGCGATGTTCAGGTCGCCGCACAGCACGACCTCGCGCCCGCTGGATCTCAACTCCGCAAGATGCGGCAGGAACACCTCGAGGAACCGGAACTTCGCCGCCTGACGTTCCTCGCCGCTGGAGCCCGACGGCAGATAGACCGACACGACCGTCAGGGCACCGAAATCGGCCTCGACGTAGCGGCCCTCGGCGTCGAATTCGGGCTGACCGAAGCCGATGCGGACCTGCTTCGGTGCCTTCTTCGCGTACAGCCCCACGCCGCTGTAGCCCTTCTTCTCGGCGAAGTGGAAGTGGCCCTTCAGCGGCCCGATCGCGCGCATCGCATCGTCGAGGTCGGCGTCCTGCGCCTTGACCTCCTGCACGCAGACGACGTCGGCGTCCTGCGCGGCCTGCCACTCGAGCCAGCCCTTGCGCGCCGCGGAGCGGATGCCGTTCAGGTTGAGGGTGATGATCCTTATCATTGCGACTTCGCCTCGTGTCGTGCGCGCCCGACGTGCACGGCGGCACCCCACGCCGAACCACTTCTCAGGAGCCCGGTCTTGTCCCAGGTCGATCGTCTCGAGTTTATCCGCTTCGCCCTCGACGCCGGCGTGCTGCGCTTCGGCGAGTTCAAGACGAAGGCCGGCCGCCTGTCGCCGTACTTCTTCAACGCCGGGCTGTTCCACGACGGCGCGCTGCTCGGGCGCCTGGCCGAGTTCTACGCCACCGCGCTGCTCGAGGCCGAGCGGGCCGGCACCGTGTCGTTCGACATGCTGTTCGGCCCCGCGTACAAGGGCATCACGCTGGCCAGCGCCACCGCGGTGGCCCTGGCGCGCCACGGCCGCAACGTGGGCTTCGCGTACAACCGCAAGGAGGCCAAGGACCACGGCGAAGGCGGCGTGCTGGTCGGCGCGCC
>JAKOZZ010000265.1 GCA_029779755.1 Pseudomonadota bacterium | reverse complement strand
GACGACCGGTGCGAAGTCCTTCACCGTGTCGTAGTTGAGCTTGCCGTACAGGGCCGGGTTCACGGTGAACGGCGCCGCCGTCCAGAAGAGGGTGTAGCCGTCCGGCGCCGCACGGGCCACCAGTTCGGCGGCGATGCGCGTGTTGGCCCCCGGACGGTTCTCCACCAGCACCGGCTGACCGAGCTTCGCCTGCAGCGCCTGGCCGACGATGCGCGCGGTGATGTCGTTGGTGCCGCCTGCCGCATACGGCGAGATGAAGCGGATCGGCTTGGTCGGCCACGACTGGGCGTGGGCGGCCGACGCGCACAGCAGCGCTGCGGCGAGCAGGGGGCGGAGGAACGCGGGCATGTCGAGTCCTTTCGTCGGTGAAGCGGCGCGCGCGGTCAGCGGCTCGGGGCCATGCTGAGCGCAGGCCTGTGGCGCGGTCAAGCGATGTGCCGCAGTGCGGGCCGTGCCGACAGGGGATTCGATAGAATCCCGGCCCATGACAGACACCACCTCCGCCTCCGGCGCGACCGCCGCGCCGCGGCTTCCCGGCGTGCGCACGCGCTTCGCGCCCAGCCCCACGGGTTTCCTGCACATCGGCGGCGCGCGCACGGCGCTGTACTCGTGGGCGTTCGCCCGGCATCACGGCGGCACCTTCATCCTGCGCATCGAGGACACCGACGTCGAGCGCTCCACGCCCGAGGCGGTGCAGGCCATCCTCGACGGCATGGCCTGGCTCGACCTGGCGCACGACGAAGGTCCGTACTACCAGATGCAGCGCATGGACCGCTACCGCGAGGTGATCGCGCAGATGCTCGCGCAGGGCACGGCCTACCGCTGCTACTGCTCGCGCGAGGAGCTCGACGCGATGCGTGCCGAGCAGGAGGCCCGCGGACTGAAGCCCCGCTACGACGGCCGCTGGCGCCCCGAGCCGGGCAAGACGCTGCCGGCGCCGCCCCCCGGCGTCGAGCCGGTGGTGCGCTTCCGCAATCCGCTGGACGGCCACGTCGTCTGGGACGACCTGATCAAGGGACCGATCTCGATCGCCAACGCCGAGCTCGACGACCTGATCATCGCCCGCTCCGACGGCACGCCCACCTACAACTTCTGCGTGGTGGTCGACGACCGCGACATGCGCATCACCCACGTGATCCGCGGCGACGACCACGTCAACAACACCCCGCGGCAGATCAACATCCTGGCCGCGCTGGGCGGACCGCTGCCGCGCTACGGCCACGTGCCGATGATCCACGGACCCGACGGCCAGAAGCTGTCGAAGCGCCACGGGGCGGTGTCGGTCATGCAGTACGACGAGGACGGCTACCTGCCCGAGGCGGTGATCAACTATCTCGCGCGCCTGGGCTGGAGCCACGGCGACGAGGAGGTGTTCAGCCGCGCGCAGTTCGTCGAATGGTTCGACGGCGGTCACGTCAGCCGGTCGCCGGCGCGCTTCGACTTCGAGAAGCTCGGCTGGCTCAACAACCAGTACCTGAAGGCCGCCGACGACGCGCGCCTGGCCGCACTCGTGGCGCCGCGGCTGGTGGCGCGCGGCGTGGCCGCCGACGCGCCGGGGCACGCCTACGTCGACCTGCCCGCGGTGTGCGGCCTGCTCAAGGACCGCGCGGTCACGCTCAACGAGATCGCCGACCTCGCGGTGATGTTCTACGTCGAGCCGCATCCGCACGCCGACGGCCTGAGCGAGCATCTGAAGCCCGAAGCCCGGCCCGCGCTGCGTGCGTTCGCCGACGGATGCGCGTCGATCGACTGGACGCGCGAGCAGATCGCGGCGCTGATCAAGAGCACCGTCGCGGCCCACAAGCTGAAGATGCCGCAGTTCGGCATGCCGATGCGCGTGCTGGTGTTCGGCCGCACGCAGACGCCGGCGCTCGAGGCGGTGCTGGCGCTGATGCCGCGTGCGGTGGTCGTGCACCGGATCGCCGCCGGCCTCGCGCACGCGATGTGAACCCGCCCCGATCCGTCCGCGCCCCCACTCCAAGAGACCCATCATGTCCGGAAACAGCATCGGTCACAGCTTCGTCGTCAGCACCTTCGGCGAGTCGCACGGCCCGGCCATCGGCTGCGTGATCGACGGCTGCCCCCCCGGCCTGACGCTGTCCGAGGCCGACATCCAGCCGGAACTCGACCGTCGCCGGCCAGGCACCTCGCGCCACGTCACCCAGCGCCAGGAGGCCGACCGTGTGGAGATCCTGTCCGGGGTGTTCGAAGGGCGCACCACCGGCACCCCGATCGCACTGCTGATCCGCAACGAGGACGCGCGCAGCAAGGACTACGGCAACATCGCGTCCACCTTCCGCCCGGGCCACGCCGACTACACCTACTGGCACAAGTACGGCGTGCGCGACTACCGCGGCGGCGGACGCTCGTCGGCGCGCCTGACGGCGCCGGTCGTGGCCGCGGGCGCTGTGGCGCGCAAGTGGCTCGCCGAGCACTACGGCACCGTGATCCGCGGCTATATGGCGCAGCTCGGCGAGATCCCCATCCCGTTCACGCGCTGGGACGAGGTGCACAACAACGCGTTCTTCGCGCCCGACGCGGACATCGTCCCCCGGCTCGAGGCCTACATGGACGCGCTGCGCAAGGCCGGCGACTCGTGCGGCGCGCGCATCGCGGTGGTGGCCGAGCACGTGCCGGCCGGGCTGGGCGAGCCGCTGTTCGACAAGCTCGACGCCGACATTGCCCACGCGATGATGGGCATCAACGCGGTGAAGGGCGTCGAGATCGGCGCGGGCTTCGCCAGCGTGGCCCAGAAAGGCAGCGAGCACGGCGACGAGATCCTGCCCGACGGCTTCCAGTCGAACCACGCCGGCGGCGTGCTGGGCGGCATCTCGACCGGACAGCCGATCACGGTGTCGATCGCGATCAAGCCCACGTCCAGCATCCGCACCGCGCGCCGCTCGATCGACCTGTCGGGCACGCCGACGGTGGTCGAGACCCATGGCCGCCACGATCCCTGCGTGGGCATCCGCGCCACGCCCATCGCCGAGGCGATGCTGGCGCTGGTGCTGATGGATCACGCGCTGCGCGACCGTGCGCAGAACGCCGACGTGCGCGTGGCCACGCCGCGGGTGGCGGGTCCCGCACGCTGACGCCCCGCGTGACCGCTTCCCAGGCCACGGGGGCGCGCGTGCGCGGGCTGTCGCCCGAGAACGGCGTCAAGGCACTGTTCTTCTCCTACTTCGGCCTGGTGGGGGCGTTCTCCCCCTACCTGAGCCTGTATTTCGCCGCCGTCGGCCTGAGCATCACCCAGATCGGCGTGCTGATGGCGATGCCGCAGGTGGTGCGCATCTTCGGGCCGCCGTTCTGGGGCTGGCTGGCCGACGCCCTCGACCGGCGCCTGCTGCCGCTGCGCATCAGCGCGGTGGCCGCGGTGGTCTGCGCCGGCGCGGTCTGGCTGGCGGGCGGCGACTACCTGTGGCTCGTGCTGGTGCTGGGCGCGCTGTTCTTCGCGACGTCCGCGCAGGCGCCGCTGGCCGAATCGATCGCGCTCACGGTGGCAGGCGGCGACGCCGGGCGCTATGGGCAGATGCGCCTGTGGGGCTCGATCGGCTTCGTGCTGGCCGTGGCGGTGACCGGGCCGGTGCTCGACCGCATCGGCGTGGCCCGCCTGCCGGCCGTGCTGCTGGCCTGCTGCCTGATGCTCGCCGCGGTCGCCTGGATGGTGCCCGAGGCGGCGCGCCGCAGCGACGCCGTCGCCCGCCCGGTCTGGCGCATGCTGGGCCGGCCGGTGCCGGCGCTGTTCTTCCTCGGCAACTTCCTGATGCTGTTCGCGCACGCCGCCTTGTACGCGTTCTATTCGCTGCACCTCGACCGGCTGGGATTCTCCAAGACGGCCATCGGCATGATCTGGACGCTCGGGGTGCTGGCCGAGATCGTCCTGTTCCGCGTGCAGCGCCCGCTGTTCGAGCGCTTCGGCGCGCTTCCGCTGCTGTCGTTCAGCCTGGCCGTGGCCGCCTTGCGCTTCGCGCTGATCGGCTGGGGCGGCGCCAGCCTGGTGCTGATCGTCGTCACCCAGCTGATGCACGCGGTCACCTTCGGCGTGCACCACAGCGCGGTGATGGCGCTGCTGCACCGCTGGTTCGCGCCGGCCCAGCAGGGGCGGGCGCAGGCGCTGTACGCCGTCACCGGGTACGGGCTGGGCGGCTCGCTGGGCGGCCTGGGCGCCAGCCTGCTGTGGGACGGCGTGTCCCCGGCCGCCGCCTTCTACGGTGCCGCCGTCGCCGCGGCGCTCGGCTGGGGGGCGGTGGAACTGTGCCGCCGCTTGGATTACGCTCGCCCGCTGGGGCACATGGATTCGGAGGTTCGACAGTGAACGTGCGCACGTGGGGCGGCAGGGCGGCAGCGGTCGTGCTGGCGGCCGGGATCCCGCTCGGGCTGGTCGGCTGCCAGTCGGTGCAGACGACCAGGGGCGGCGTGGTTGGGGTGGACCGCACGCAGACCATGTCGCGTCTCGTGTCCGAGGCCGAGCTGCGTCAGGGCGCGGAGCAGGCCTACCGGGAGGAGATCGGCAAGGAGCGGCAGAAGGGCGCGGTCAACACCGATGCGGCGCTCACGCAGCGCGTGCGGGCGATCGCCGCGCGCCTGACCCCCGTCACCGGTGCCTTCCGTCCCGACGCGCCGGGCTGGGCGTGGGAGGTGAACGTGATCCGTTCCGACCAGGTCAACGCCTGGTGCATGCCCGGCGGCAAGATCGCCGTGTACACCGGGCTGATCACGAAGCTGAACCTCAGCGACGACGAGATCGCCGCGGTCATGGGGCACGAGATCGCCCACGCGCTGCGCGAGCACGCCCGCGAACGCGCGTCCGAGCAGGTCACCGCCGGCCTGGTGCTGCAGGGTGGAGCCGCCGTCCTGGGGGCGGGGCAGCTGGCGGTGGACATGGCCCAGCTCGCCTACAAGGTGACGCTGGGACTGCCCAACAGCCGCCTGCACGAGAGCGAGGCCGACCGGCTGGGCGTGGAGCTGGCAGCGCGCGGCGGCTACGATCCGCGGGCGGCGATCTCGCTGTGGAAGAAGATGGCGGCCAACGGCGGCGGCAAGGGGCCCGAGTGGCTCAGCACGCACCCGTCCGCCGACACGCGCATCCGCGACCTGGAGATCTACGCGGCCCGCGTCGTGCCGCTGTACGAGCAGGCGCGCCGGGGACGGTGACCGGGTCGCCGGTCTGATCGGGTCGCCGGTCTGATCGCGTCACCGGTCTGATCGCGTCACCGGTCTGATCGGGTCACCGCGCCGGCGCCGCCGCGCAGGAGCGCCCCTTCCGCACGCTGCGCGGCGTGTATTCGCCGCGCTGCAGCGTGGCATAATGAAAGGCTGTCGAATCTCGAGAAATCCGCAGTTCGCGCTGCGGCAGCCGCCATGTCGCTCGTTCCCCGCACGCTCTACGACAAGCTCTGGGATGCCCACCTGGTCTCGTCCGAAGAGGGTGGCAGCAGCCTGATCTACATCGACCGGCACCTGGTCCACGAAGTGACCAGCCCGCAGGCCTTCGAAGGGCTGCGTATCGCCGGCCGCCAACCGTGGCGCACGTCGTCGGTCGTGGCCACCGCCGACCACAACACGCCCACCACCGGCTGGGAGCGCGGCATCGAGGGCATCGACGACGCCACCTCGCGCGAGCAGGTCGTCACGCTCGACCGCAACATCCGCGCGTTCGGCATCGACACCTACTTCCCGTTCCTCGACAAGCGTCAGGGTATCGTGCACGTGATCGGCCCCGAGCAGGGCGCGACGCTGCCGGGCATGACCGTCGTCTGCGGCGACTCGCACACCAGCACGCACGGGGCCTTCGCCTGCCTGGCGTTCGGCATCGGCACGTCCGAGGTCGAGCACGTGCTGGCCACGCAGTGCCTGGTCGCGCACAAGATGAAGAACATGCTGGTCGAGGTCGAGGGCCAGCTGCCGCGCGGTGTCACCGCCAAGGACATCGTGCTGGCGGTGATCGGCCGCATCGGCACCGCCGGCGGCACCGGTCACGCGATCGAGTTCGCCGGCTCGGCCATCCGCGCGCTGTCGATGGAAGGCCGCATGACCATCTGCAACATGGCGATCGAGGCGGGCGCACGCGCCGGCATGGTCGCGGTCGACGACACCACCATCCAGTACCTGAAGGGCCGCCCGCTGGCGCCCACCGGCGCCGACTGGGACCGTGCGGTCGCCTACTGGCGCACCCTGCGCTCCGACCCGGGCGCACGGTTCGACCTCGTCATCCGCATCGACGCCGCCACGCTCAAGCCGCACGTCACCTGGGGCACGTCGCCCGAGATGGTCGTCGCCATCGACGAGCGCGTCCCCGATCCCGACAAGGAAAAGGACGCCGTCCGCCGGGAGGGCATGGAGCGTGCGCTCAAGTACATGGGGCTCACGCCCAACACCCCCATCGAGCAGATCCGCATCGACAAGGTCTTCATCGGCTCCTGCACCAACTCGCGCATCGAGGATCTGCGGGCGGCGGCGGCCGTGGTCAAGGGGCGGCGCAAGGCCGACAGCGTCAAGCTGGCAATGGTCGTGCCGGGCTCCGGGCAGGTGAAGCTGCAGGCCGAGGCCGAGGGCCTCGACAAGGTCTTTCGCGATGCAGGGTTCGAATGGCGTGAGCCCGGCTGCTCGATGTGTCTGGCCATGAACGCCGACAAGCTCGAGCCCGGCGAGCGCTGCGCGTCCACCTCCAATCGCAATTTCGAAGGGCGACAGGGTGCGGGCGGTCGCACGCACCTCGTCAGTCCTGCGATGGCCGCCGCTGCGGGCATCGCCGGTCATTTCGTCGACGTGCGCAAGTAACCACCGAAGGAGACTCGAATGAAGAAGATTCTGCTGGCACTGGTCACCGGTCTGGTCGGGTTCACCCTGGCAGGCTGCAACACGATGGCGGGCCTCGGCAAGGACGTCGAGCGTGCGGGTGAGAAGGTCCAGGACGCGGCCAAGAAGTAAGTTCGTTCTTATCGGAGTGGCGCGCGGCCCGGTGCCGGGCGCCTGAATCACTATGCAGAAGCTGACGGTTCATCGTGGTCTGGTGGCGCCCCTCGATCGGGCGAACGTCGATACCGACGCCATCATTCCGAAGCAGTTCCTGAAGTCGATCAAGCGGACGGGCTTCGGCCCGAACCTCTTCGACGAATGGCGCTACCTCGACCGGGGCGAGCCCGGCATGGACAATTCCCGCCGGCCGCTGAATCCCGATTTCACGCTGAACCAGCCGCGCTACAAGGGTGCGTCCATCCTGCTGGCGCGCAAGAACTTCGGCTGCGGCTCGTCGCGCGAGCATGCGCCGTGGGCGCTCGAGGATTACGGCTTCCGGGTGGTGATCGCGCCGTCCTTCGCCGACATCTTCTTCAACAACTGCTTCAAGATCGGCCTGCTGCCGATCGTGCTGCCCGAGTCGGCGGTCGATCAGCTGTTCCACGAGGTCAATGCGTTCCCGGGGTTCGAGCTCATCGTCGACCTGCCGGCGCAGCAGGTGTCCACCACCAGCGGATCGGCGGTGTTCCCGTTCGAGATCGACCCCTTCCGCAAGGACTGCCTGGTCAACGGGCTCGACGAGATCGGCCTCACCCTGCAGAAGGCCGACCAGATTCGCGAGTACGAGGCACGCCGACTGGCCGAGCAGCCCTGGCTGACCAAGACGCTGACGGCCTGAACGGGGCAGGATGGATCGAACGACTCCAGCCTGACCTGATCCGGTCCGGCTGGAGTCGATGTTTTTTGGGCGGGCGCGTTCGTGCGCCGGCAAGCGCACCTTAACACGGGTTCTGATAGGAAGACGACATGAAGATTGCAGTGCTGGCAGGCGACGGCATCGGTCCCGAGATCACGGCGCAGGCACTGCGCGTGCTGCAGGCCCTGGGCAGCGACGGGCTGCGCATCGAGACCGAGGCGGCGCCGGTGGGCGGCGCCGGCTACGACGCTTCGGGCGATCCGCTGCCCGAGGCCACGCTGAAGCTGTGCGAGCAGTCCGACGCCATCCTGTTCGGAGCGGTCGGCGGTCCCAGGTACGACACGCTGCCGCGGCCGCAGCGCCCGGAGCAGGGGCTGCTGCGCCTGCGCAAGCACTTCGACCTGTTCGCCAACCTGCGTCCGGCCATCGTCTACCCCGAGCTGGCGCACGCGTCCTCGCTGAAGAACGAGGTCGTCGCCGGGCTCGACCTGCTGATCCTGCGCGAGCTCACCAGCGACATCTATTTCGGCCAGCCGCGCGGCGTGCGGGTCAACGAGCAGGGTGAGCGCGAGGGCTTCGACACCATGCGCTACACCGAAGGCGAGATCCGCCGCATCGCGCATTCGGCGTTCCAGGCCGCCCGCAAGCGCTCGCGCAAGGTGTGCTCGGTCGACAAGGCCAACGTGCTCGAGACCACGCAGTTCTGGCGCGACGTCGTCACCGAGGTGCACAAGGAATACGCCGACGTCGAGCTCACGCACATGTACGTCGACAACGCCGCCATGCAGCTGGTGCGCAACCCGCGCCAGTTCGACGTGATCGTCACCGGGAACATGTTCGGCGACATCCTGTCGGACGAGGCCTCGATGCTCACCGGGTCCATCGGCATGCTGCCGTCGGCGTCGCTGAACGCCCGCAATTTCGGCATGTACGAGCCGATCCACGGTTCGGCGCCCGACATCGCCGGCAAGAACCTGGCCAATCCGCTGGCCACGATCCTGTCGCTGGCGATGCTGCTGCGGTATTCACTCGACCAGGAGGCCGCGGCCGCGCGCATCGAGGCGGCGGTGCGCAAGGTGCTGGCGCAGGGGTTCCGTACGGCGGACATCGCCGAGCCGGGCAAGCAGACGGTGGGTACCGTCGCGATGGGCGACGCGGTGCTGGCCGCGCTCTGATGGTCTGATTCACGTCCCGGCCCGCGCGGCGCGCGTGCGGCAGGGCAGGGACGCAACGGAGAACGATGATGATGAAGGTGGGCTTTGTCGGGTGGCGCGGAATGGTGGGCTCCGTGCTGATGCAGCGCATGCGCGAGGAGAACGACTTCGCGCACGTGGATCCGGTGTTCTTCAGCACCTCCAACGTCGGCGGCGCGGCGCCCCTGGGCGGCGAGAAGCTGCTGGACGCCGGCGACATCGACGCGCTGCGCAAGATGGACACCATCGTCACCTGCCAGGGCGGCGACTACACCAACGAGGTGTTTCCCAAGCTGCGCGCTGCCGGCTGGAACGGCTACTGGATCGACGCGGCCTCGTCCCTGCGCATGAAGGACGACGCCGTCATCATCCTGGACCCGGTCAACCTGCACGTGATCAAGGATGCGCTCGCCCGGGGCGTGCGCAACTACATCGGCGGCAACTGCACGGTCAGCCTGATGATGATGGGCCTGGGCGGGCTGTTCCGCGAAGGCCTGATCGAGTGGATCACCGCCATGACGTACCAGGCGGCCTCCGGCGCCGGCGCGCAGAACATGCGCGAGCTGCTGTCGCAGATGGGCGCCGCCCACGCGTCCGTGCAGGGCCTGCTGGCCGACCCCGGCTCGGCCATCCTCGACATCGACCGCACGGTCGCGCAGACCATGCGGTCGTCGGCGTTCCCGACCGAGCACTTCGGCGTGCCGCTGGCGGGCAGCCTGATCCCCTGGATCGACAAGGACCTGGGCAACGGCACCTCGCGTGAGGAATGGAAGGGCGACGCCGAGTGCAACAAGATCCTGGGCCTGCCGGCCGAGGGCGCCGGGCACATCCCGGTCGAGAGCATCTGCGTGCGCATCGGCGCCATGCGCTGCCACAGCCAGGCGCTGACGATCAAGCTCAAGCGCGACGTGCCGATCGACGAGATCGAAGCCATCGTGGCCGGCAGCAACGACTGGGTGCGGGTGATCCCGAACACCAAGGAGGCCAGCGTCCAGGCCCTGACGCCGACCGCCGTCACCGGCACGCTGGAGGTACCGATCGGCCGCCTCAGGAAGCTGTCCGTCGGCTCGAACTACCTCAGCGCGTTCACCGTCGGCGACCAGCTGCTGTGGGGCGCGGCCGAGCCGTTGCGCCGGATGCTGCGGATTCTGGTCGACTGATCGCCTGCCGGCGGTATGCCGATGCCGCCGGTCGGAAATCGCTGGATTCGTTGGGCAAAAACATCGGCAATCTTGCCAATCCGTCTGAGCTTGCACCAGTAAGTCACTGATGTTAGGCTCAAAATACCTTATTGTCTGCCCGGGGATCAGCGTGGCTGCCTGGAAGAAATCCGCACAATTTCCTGTTTCCAAACCGTCTTCCAAGCGCCTTGCTGCCGCCGTCGCGTTCGCCCTGATGTCGGGTGGGGCGGCCTCGGCCTGGGCGGCCGGCCTTGGCCGGCTGACGGTCCAGTCCGCGCTCGGTCAGCCGCTGCGTGCCGAGGTCGAGGTCACCGCGCTGTCGCGTGAAGAGGCGGCCTCGCTGAACGCGAAGCTCGCGCCGCCGGACGCGTTCCGGCAGGCGGGGCTCGAGTTCAACGCCGCGCTCAGCAACCTGCGCTTCGCGATCGATCGCCGCAACGACGGCCGCACGTTCGTGCGCATCACGTCGATCCAGCCGATCAACGAGCCGTTCGTCGACCTGCTCGTCGAGCTGAACTGGGCCACCGGCAAGTTCGTGCGCGAGTACACCTTCCTGCTCGATCCGCCGGAACTGCGTCAGGGCCGCGAAGTCGTCGAAGGCGGCAATGTCCAGCAGGCACCGGTCGTGCCGCCGGCCGTGTCGTCCGTGCGTCCGACCCCCGGCGCCCAGCCGGCGCAGGACGCCGCAGCGCCCGCCCCGTCGGCCTCCGCTGCGGCGCCCGCTGCTGCGGCGCCCGCTCCGGCGGCCCGTCCGGCGCGGCCCGAACCGTCCCAGGCACAGGCCGAGGCGCCCGCTGCGCGTGCACCGCGTGCACGCCGCTCGGAGCCGGCGACCGCCGCGCCGTCCGCGCCCCGCGCCGAAGCCGCAGCGCCGGCCGATGCACCCGCGAAGGCACCAGCGTCCTCCGTCGACGTGCGTCCGGGCGACACCCTGGCCGGGGTCGCGTCGCGCAACCGTCCGCAGGGCGTGTCGCTCGACCAGGCGATGATCTCCATCTACGAAGCGAACCCGACCGCGTTCTTCGGCAACGTGAACCGGCTGCGCTCCGGGGTGTCGCTCAGCATTCCCGACGCGTCGGCCATGGCCGCGGTCGATGCGGCCAAGGCGCGCGAGCAGATCCGCGTGCAGAGCGCCGACTTCAACGCCTACCGTTCCCGCCTGGCCGACAGCGCACGTCCGGTCGATGCGGCCAAGGCCGGCCAGTCCGCTGCCGGGGCCATCGGTGCCCGGGTCGATGACAAGGCGGCAGGCGCCACCCCGAGCGAT
>JAKOZZ010000253.1 GCA_029779755.1 Pseudomonadota bacterium | reverse complement strand
CGGCGTCTCCTCCGACATCTACCGGGCCGACCTGCCTGCCGGCACGGTGTGCGTGAAACGCGCGCTGCCGCGGCTGAAGGTCGCGGCCGAGTGGACCGCGCCCACCGAACGCAACCGCTTCGAGGCCGCCTGGCTGCGGTTCGCCGGCGAGGTCGTGCCCGAGGCCGTGCCCGCGGTGCTGGCGGTCGACGACGTCGGGCTGGCGTTCGCGATGCAGTGGCTCGACCCGTCGCAGTACCCGGTGTGGAAGGCGGCTCTGCTGGCCGGCGACGCGCAGGCCGGTGTGGCCGCCGAGGTCGGGCGGCGCCTGGTGCGCATCCACGCCGCCAGCGCAGACCGCCCCGACCTTGCCCGCGCGTTCGCCACCGACGCGGCGTTCCATGCGCTGCGGCTCGATCCCTACCTGCTCGAATGCGCACGCCGCCACCCCGCACTGGCGACGGCGCTGCGTGCGCTGGCCGAGCGCACGGCCGCCACCCGACGTGCGCTGGTGCACGGCGACGTCAGCCCGAAGAACATCCTGGTGGGGCCGCGCGGCCCGGGGTTCGTCGACGCCGAATGCGCGTGGTTCGGCGACCCTGCGTTCGACCTCGCGTTCTGCCTGAACCACCTGCTGCTGAAATGCGTGCACCGCCCCGCGCGGACCGACGCCTTCCTCGGGGCGTACCGCGCACTGGCCGACGCGTATCTGGCCGGCGTGACCTGGGAGCCGGCCACCGCGGTCGAGGCCCGCGCCGCGACGCTGCTCGACGGCCTGCTGCTCGCACGCGTCGACGGCAAGTCACCGGTCGAGTACCTGCGCACCGAACCGCAGCGCGCGCGGGTGCGCGAATTCGCCATGACACGACTGCGCGCCCACGACGCACCGGTCGCCGACACGGCGGGCGCCGCCGACCCGCCGCGCTCGGCGGACACGCCCCGCACCGCCGACGCGCTCCGCCGCACCGATGCCATCCCTTCCGGCGACGCGCTCCGTTCCACCGACACGCCCGGCGCGCTGGACCGGCTG
>JAKOZZ010000252.1 GCA_029779755.1 Pseudomonadota bacterium | reverse complement strand
ACACCCGCTCGGCATCGTCGTGTCGATGTCCGACGAGGAACGCGCGCGCTGCATCGACGATGCGGGCGCGGACCGTCTCGACGCCGTGCTGTGCCTGGTGCAGGCGGCCTGGGCCGACCAGCGCCGTGCCGCGAACTTCGGCCTGCCGGACGTGATCGACCCCGTCGAAGGATGGATCGCCGGCATTCCGGACGCCGCATGACGCGGCGCCCCGCGAGGCCCGAGGGCGTGTCGGCTCGCACCCAGGCGCGTACGTCGAAGCGCGCCCCGGACGGCACGCCGGAACGCATGCCGGCCACTGCGCCGGCACGCACGCGTGCGACCGAGGCACGCGCGCGGCTCGACGGCTGGTTCGCCGCGCGCGGCTGGGCACCCTTCGCCTTCCAGCGCACGGTGTGGGCGGCGATGGCGCGCGGCGAATCGGGCCTGCTGCACGCCAGCACCGGCACCGGCAAGACGCTGGCGGCGTGGTTCGGGGCGCTGCGGCACGCGCTGGTCCAGCCGACCGCTCCCGGGCCGCAGGATCCGCTGCGGGTCCTGTGGATCACGCCGATGCGCGCGCTCGCCGCCGACAGCCAGCGCGCGCTCGCCGAGCCGCTCGCGGCGCTGGGCATCGGCTGGTCGGTGGGGCTGCGGACCGGCGACACGGCGGGCGCCGAACGCCAGCGCCAGGCGCGCCGTCTGCCGCAGGCGCTGGTGACCACGCCCGAGAGCCTGTCGCTGATGCTGGCGCGCCCGACGGTGACCCGCGATCTCGGCGGCGTGCGGGTCGTCATCGTCGACGAGTGGCACGAGCTGATCGGCAGCAAGCGCGGCGTCCAGGTGCAGCTCGCGCTGGCCCGGCTGCGTCGATTCAACCCGGCCCTGATCGTGTGGGGGCTGTCGGCCACCCTCGGCAACCTCGACCACGCGCTCGACGTGCTGGTGCCGTCCGGCGGTCCCGCACGTCGCCTGGTGCGTGGCGCGACCCCCAAGGCGCTGTCGGTCGAGACCCTGCTGCCGCCGACGACGGAGCGCTTTCCCTGGGGCGGGCACCTGGGCATGCGCATGCGCGATGCGGTCGCGCAGCGCATCGACGGAGCGGCCAGCACACTCGTGTTCACGAACACGCGCGCCCAGGCCGAGCTCTGGTACCAGGCGCTGCTCGACGCGCGCCCGGACTGGGCCGGAACGCTCGCGTTGCATCACGGGTCGCTCGATCGCGCGGTGCGCGACTGGGTCGAGCAGGGCCTGCGCGACGGCCGCCTGAAGGCGGTGGTCTGCACCTCCAGTCTCGACCTCGGCGTGGACTTCTCGCCGGTCGAGCAGGTGCTGCAGATCGGCAGCGCCAAGGGCGTGGCCCGGCTGCTGCAGCGTGCCGGGCGCTCCGGGCATTCACCGGGACGCGTGTCGCGCGTGACCCTCGTGCCCACCAATGCGTTCGAGCTGGTGGAGGCGGCGGCGGCGCGCGACGCCGTGCGGGCGGGCTGCATC
>JAKOZZ010000250.1 GCA_029779755.1 Pseudomonadota bacterium | reverse complement strand
TCGTCGGCCATCTTCCTGAGTTCGTCGTCCGTCCGGTCCTGCACCGGGTGCGGCACGAACACGTAGGCCGGATCGGTGCCGAGCGCCTTGGACTGCACCGCGGCCGCATCGATGAACTCGGTCGTGGCGACGCCCACCGAAGGGATGCCGTTGGCTTCGAGATCTGCGAGGTCATGCGTACAGCACGACGTGCAGGACCCTCAGTCGGCCAGCCCTTCGACGACGAGGTCGACTTCGCCCACGATCTGCTGCCGCAGGGGCAGCGGTGCGGGCTTGGCCACCGTCGGTTTCATGTAGCGCTTGACGGACACGCCGCGCTGCGACAGCAGCGACTCCAGCCGGTCGAGAAACACGTCCCCGCGCGGCTTGGAGATGTCGAGCAGGCCGACCGTCAGGCCGGCGAGCTGCTCCGGGCGGGCCAGCCGCTCACGCGACGACGGACTGCGCTCCGCCGTCGGATCCAGTACCACTTTCACGATTTCACCTCCCTGGTGACGGGCAGCGATCCGGCGAATCCGCCGCCGGACCAGCCGCCGATGATGCCGGAGAACATGCCGGCACTGCCCCCCGCACGGACGATCAGCAGACCGCCCGGACGGAACTTGTTGCGTGTGGTGCCCGCCACGGACGGCGGGTAGCCTTCCTCGATGCCGCGCGCGCCCCGCACCAGCTGTTCGCCCGGAATCTCGCACAGGCGATACAGCTCCTCGAGCAGGCGCGCCTTGCTCCAGCCCGCCTGCCGGAAGGTGCGCTCGTGCTCCGGGCACACCACCAGCAGCGCGTCGCAGGCGGGCGCGAGCTTCACGTTGTGGATGGCCTTGAGCGACTCGGCCATGCTGCGCGACAGGCTCTCCGGGTCGCGCGACTTCTGGTCGACGACGCCCTGCAGGCCGAAGCCCGCGAACACGGTGACCGCGGACACGCCGCGCGCCACGCCGAAGTCGGTGGACAGCGGCTCCCAGGACGAGCCTTCCTCGTCCTCGGCGAAGCAGTAGGTGTACTTGCCCGGATTGCCGAGTGTTGCGCGGTCGACCTCCTGCGGCCGGCCGCCGCCGACGTTGCGCACGATCAGCTGCAGCGCGCGGCCGATCGTGGCGTTGGCGCGGTTGCCCTGGCCCAGCGCGTTGCCGCGCGCGTTCATCGAGATCTGGCGGCGCACCGGGCCGTTCACGATCACCACCGGGCCGACGAACATCGTGGTGGCCAGCACGCCGTGCAGCGAGAACGCCGGGTCGAGCGCGGCCTCGACGGCGGCCAGCACCACCGGCAGGTACTCGGGCTTGCAGCCGGCCATCACGGCGTTGATCGCGACCTTCTCGACCGTGAGCTCGGCGAGATTCGGCGGGCACAGGCCGACGACCTCCTTGGGGTCGCGGGTGGTGCCGGCGAGCATGCGCAGCACCCGCTTCTCGGTGGGTGGCACCACCGGCAGCCCGTCGGACCAGCCGCGCTCGAACATCGCCTCGATCTCGTCCTCGTCCTCGCCGAACGTGACGCGGCGTGCCGACAGGCCGGTCTGCCCGAACCGGATCAGCAGGTCCTCGAGCCGGCCCGGCTCGGCGTTGAGGGCGCCGCAGCCGGGCCGCATGGCCGGCAGATCCGCGCCCAGCCCGGCGACACCGCTGACGCGTTCCCATTCGGCACGGTCCCAGCCGTACGTGCGACCGGTCTCGCGTCCGCCCACGCGGCGGATCAGGGTGGGGACGATCTCGATCTTCAGGTGGTGCGACACGTCGAGAGCGGTGTCGTCGACGCGTGCCGGCACCGATTCCGGAAAGGTCGGGTCGTCCTGCGTGAACACGGTCAGGCGTTCCCGGGCCGCGAGCTCGGCCAGCACCGGTGCCGTGAGCGTGCAGGTCGGGCAGTCGCGCTTGACCACGGCGATCAGGCCGTCGGCGGGCAGCGTCGTTTCGTGCGCGGACATGCGGGGTCGTCTCCCATCGTGTGTGACCGCCCGCCGGCGGGCGGGGGAGGGCTTCGGCGCCCCGGGATCGAGTCTACGTGCAGCGCTGCAGCCGGTCCAGGCAACCCCTGCGGTCGGTCCGGTCGCGGCGTGCCGGTCCGGTCGCACCGTTCCGGTCCGGTTGCGACGGGCGCGCCCCGACGCGTGTGTGCATCTCTCTCTATCATGTGGAGAAACCACGGAGATCGACATGACCGAACGGACGAGCCCATGAGCGCTGGTACACGACTTCCCGGCACACCCACGCCGATGCACATGTGGCCAGGCGCCGGTGGCGTGCGCATCGCAGGCGACTCCTGGGGCGACCCGGACGGCCCGCTGGTGCTGCTGCAGCACGGCGGCGGGCAGACGCGTCACGCCTGGAAGGGCGCGGGCGAGACGCTGGGCGCGGCGGGCTACCACGCGGTGGCGTTCGATGCGCGCGGCCATGGCGATTCCGACTGGGCGCCCGACGGCCAGTACGGCCAGGACGTGATGGTGCAGGACCTG
>JAKOZZ010000249.1 GCA_029779755.1 Pseudomonadota bacterium | reverse complement strand
CGACACCGGGGCCGCCACGCCGGCCCTCGCGCTGGACGGCGTCGGCCGCCGCTTCGGCGAACGCTGGGTGCTGCGCGACGTGTCCCTGCGCATCGCGCCGGGCGAGCGCGTGGCCCTGCTGGGCGAATCCGGGTCGGGCAAGTCGACGCTGCTGAACCTGATCGCCGGCCTGGAGCGGCCGGACGCCGGACGGATCCTGGTCGCCGGCACCGCGATGCACGCGCTCGACGACGACCAGGCGGCACGCTTCCGACGGCACGCGCTGGGCTTCGTGTTCCAGGCGTTCCACCTGATCCCGCACCTGGACGCCGTGCGCAACGTCGCGGTGGCCCTGCTGCTGGCCGGGGTCGGCGAAGCCGAGGCGATGCGTCGCGCCCGCGACATGCTCGAACGCGTGGGCCTCGCCGCACGCGCACACGCGCCGCCGCGTCAGCTGTCGGGCGGCGAGCAGCAGCGGGTCGCGCTGGCCCGCGCCCTGGTGCACCGCCCGACACTGCTGCTGGCCGACGAGCCGACCGGCAACCTCGATCCGGCCAATGCCGCCCGGGCGCTGGCCCTGATCGCCGGACAGGTCGCCGACAGCGGAGCGGCCCTGCTGATGGTCACCCATTCCGAGCAGGCGGCCGCGCATGCCGACCGTCGCTACCGCCTGGGCCCGGACGGGCTGGAGCCGGCCTGAGCATGACGCATCCGTCGGCGACGCTGCTGTGGTGGATCTGGACGGGCCACTGGCGCGACCAGCCGGGCCGTGCGGTCGTCGCGGTGCTGGCGATCGCCGTCGGCGTGGCGCTCGGACTGGCCGTCGACCTGGTGAACCGCTCCGCGCTCGGCGAGTTCGACGCGGCGCTGGCGGTGGTCAACGGCGAGGCGCACGCACAGGTGCGCGGCGTGTCCGCCGGCTTCGACGAGGTCGTGTTTCCGGAGCTCGCCGGACACCCGCGCATCGCGGCGGCGAGCCCGGTCATCGAGACGCGCGTGCAGGTGGAGCCCTCGATGATGCCGCTGCAGCTGGTGGCGATCGACCCGATGCGCGCGGCGGCCGTCACGCCCGACCTGATGCCGCGTGCCGAAGCGCCGGCCAGCAGCACGCAGGCTGTCGAGCAGACGGCGCTCTTCGAGGCCGATGCGGTGTTCCTGTCGCAGGCGGCGATGGGTGCGCTGGGCGTGCGTCCCGGTGACGCGCTGACGGTGCGCGTCGGCCTGGAACGCGTGCGCCTGCGGGTCGCGGGCAGCGTGCCGGGCGCCGACGCAGGCCAGCGCCTCGCGGTGATGGACCTGGGCACGGCCCAGTGGCGGCTCGGATGGCTGGGCCGGCTGTCGCGCATCGACGTGCGCGTCGCGGCAGGCACGGATCCGGGCGCGCTGGCGCAATTGGTCCCGCTGCCGCCGGATCTGCGCTGGACGTCGGCACGCGACGGCCGCCAGCGGATGTCGAACCTGTCGCGCGCCTACCGGGTCAACCTCAACGTGCTGGCACTGGTGGCGCTGTTCACCGGCGGGTTCATCGTGCACGCGTCGATCGCGCTGTCGGTGCTGCGGCAGCAGCCGGTGCTGGCGCTGCTCGGCGTGCTGGGCGGGTCGCACCGCATGCGGGTCGCCCTGATCCTCGGCCAGGGCGCCGTGCTCGGCACGATCGGCGCGGCGCTGGGCGTGGCCGCGGGGATCGCACTGGCCCACGCGATGCTCGTGCTCGTGGGCGGCGATCTCGGCGGCGGCTATTTCGACGGCACCCGCCCGACGCTCGACGTCGACCCCGGCGCGGTCGCCACCTTCGCGGCGCTCGGTGCACTCGTCGGCCTGGCCGGCAGCCTGGCCCCCGCGCGCACGCTGCGGCGCCTGGCGCCCGCCCAGGCCCTGAAGGCCGGCAGCACCGAGACCGCGCTCGCGCCGCGCGGGCGCACCGCGGTCGGCGCCGGGCTGGCCGTGCTGGGGGCGCTGCTGCTGCTTGCCCCCCCGGTGGGGGGGCTGCCGCTGGCCGGGTACGCGGCGATCGCCTGCTGGCTGTTCGCGGGCATCGCGATGGTGCCGGCCCTCACGCGACGGGTCACCGGCGCGCTGCTGCGCTTCGGACCCTCTGCGTGGCCGCACCCGGTCGCCTGGCTGGCGCTGCAGCGGCTGCTCGGCGCGCCGCGCTCGGCGGCGGCCCCGCTGGCCGGCGTGGTCGCGGCGTTTGCGCTCGCCAGTGCGATGGCGATTATGGTGCACAGCTTCCGCACGTCGGTGGACGACTGGCTCGGCACCGTGCTGCCGGCCGACCTGTACGGCCGCGTGCCCGCCGCCGGCGCGACAGCCGGGCTGACCCTCGAACGCCAGGATCAGCTGCGCGCGCTTCCGGGCGTGACCCGCGCGGAGTTCCTGCGCACCGTCGAGCTGTCGCTCGACCCGGCCCGGCCGCCGGTCGTGCTGCTGGCGCGCCCGCTCGACCCCGCGCAGGCACAGCGGCGCCTGCCGATCACCGGACGCATCGCCGACACGGCGCCCGACGCGATCCCGGTCTTCGTCAGCGAGGCGATGGTGGATCTCTACGGCCTGGCCGTCGGACGCCGCTTCGAACTGCCGATCGGACGGGTGCCCGAGGGCGGCGCCGGCCGGTTCCAGGTCGCCGGCCTGTGGCGCGACTACGCCCGCCAGCACGGCACGGTGGTGATCGCCGAGCACGACTATCGCCGCCTGAGCGGCGACGACAGCGTCAGCGACGTGGCGCTGTGGCTCGACGACGCCCGCCGCGAAGCGGAGGTGATCGCGGCGCTGCGCGCGCGCCTGCCCGCGTTCGACGCCATGGAGTTCCGCAGCGCCACCGAGCTGCGGGCGCTGTCGCTGCACATCTTCGACCGCAGCTTCGCCCTCACCTACGTGCTCGAGGCGATCGCGATCGTCGTCGGTCTGTTCGGCGTGGCGACCACCTACTCCGGCGAGGCGCTGGCGCGCATCCGGGAGTTCGGCATGCTGCGGCACCTCGGGCTCACGCGCGGGCAGGTCGGCCGGCTGTTCGCCCTCGAAGCCGGCGTGCTGATCACCATCGGCTGCGCATGGGGCCTGGCGATCGGTGCGGCGATCGCACTGGTGCTGGTGCACCGGATCAATCCGCAGTCGTTCCACTGGACGATGGACGTGGCCTGGCCCTGGCCGCTGCTCGGCGCCAGCGCGCTGCTGCTCGTTGCGCTGGGCACGCTGGCCGCCGTGCTCGCAACGCGCTCGGCGACGGGCGGATCGCCGGTGCTCGCCGTGCGGGAGGACTGGTGAAGCGGCGCCGGATGCTGACCCGGGGGCTGCAGGCCGCCGCGCTGGCCGCAGTTGCCGGTCGGACGCCCGCCGCCACCGCCGGCCCCGCCGCCGCCCCCGCCGCCGCCGGCGCAGCCCCCGCCGCCGACGCCCATGACTGGCCGCCGGTCACACCCGGCCGCGCGCTCGTGTTCCCGCGCGACTTCGGTGCGCACCCCGAATGGCGGACCGAGTGGTGGTACGTGACCGGCTGGATGCGCGCCGGGTCGCGCACCCTGGGCGTGCAGGTGACGTTCTTCCGCGCTCGCACCCGCCATCCCGACGCCAACCCCAGCCGCTTCGCCCCCCGCCAACTGCTGTTCGCGCACGCCGCCGTCGCCGATCCGGCCGACGCCCGCCTCGTCCACGAGCAGATCGCGCTCCGGGAAGGCTTCGGGCTCGCGGACGCCCGCACGACCGACACCGACGTGCGACTTCCGGGCTGGCGCATGTGGCGCGACGCGGACGACACGTACCGCGTGCGGATCGACGCCGCGCGCATCGCGCTGGACCTGCACCTGGTCCCCGACGGCGGACCGGTGCTGCAGGGCGACCGGGGGTTCTCGCGCAAGGGGCCGAAGCCGCTGCAGGCGAGCTACTACTACAGCCGGCCGCAGCTGCGCGCCGAGGGCAGCGTCCTGGCGCGCGGCGAGCGGCACGACGCGGCGCGCGGCACATGCTGGCTGGACCACGAGTGGTCCAGCGAGATCCTCGATCCGCCGGCCACCGGCTGGGACTGGGTGGGCCTGAACCTCGACGACGGCAGCGCACTGATGGCCTTCCGCATCCGCACGCGCGACGACGGCGTGCTGTGGTCGAGCGCGCGCTGGGTGCGCACGCCCGGGCCGCGTTCCCCGGCCGCGCCGGACCCGGCGCCCGATCCGGCCGTGCGGTTCGAACCGCTCCGCACCTGGCGCTCTCCGCGCTCCGGCGCGCGCTACCCGACGGCGATGCGACTGCACGTGGGCGCCCGGATCCTGGATCTGCAGCCGCTGTTCGACGACCAGGAACTCGACGCGCGCGCCAGCACCGGCACGATCTATTGGGAGGGCGCGGTCCGGGTGTTCGAGCATTCCCGCGCGATCGGGATGGGGTATCTTGAACTCACCGGTTACGCCGCTCCACTGAACCTCTGAGGCCCGTGCAGATTTCGCCACCCCTCCGGTCGATGAAGCCGACGACGGTCATCCTCGTCGCGGTGTCGTACGCGCTCCTCGGGCTGCTGTCCCTGCGCCTGGCCATCCCGCCGGGCTATGCCACCCCGGTGTTCCCGTCCGCGGGCATCGGGCTGGCGGCGGCGCTGCTGTGCGGTCGCTGCGGTCTGGTGGCCGTGTTCCTCGGCACGCTGCTGCTGCAGATCCTCAAGACCACGCTCGCCGGCGCGCCTTTGCCACCGCTGCAGCTGCTGGTGCTGCTGCCGGCCGGGTCGATGCTGCAGGCCTGGCTGTCGGCCCGGCTCGTGCACCGGACGCCGGGTTTCCCGAACCGGCTGGACACCGTCCGCACGATCGTGCCGTTCCTGCTGCTCGCGGGCCCGGTCGGCTGCCTGGTGAACGCCAGCCTCAGCGTGCCCGTGCTGGTCGTCTCCGGCACCCTGCCCGCGAGCACCGCGCTCGACACCTGGTGGACCTGGTGGCTGGGCGACGCCGTCGGGGTGATGGTCGCCACGCCGATCCTGCTCGCGCTGTTCGCGCGGCCCCGGACCGACTGGCATGGCCGACGCGCAGCGATCGTCGTGCCAATGCTGATCGCCAACGGACTGGTGACGCTGGCCATCGTCCAGATCGGGAAGTTCGAGCGCGAGCGCATCACCGCCGCCTTCGAGCGCGAGGCGATCTTCACGCGCAACGCGCTCACCGAGCGGTTCTCGAGCCAGCTGCTCGCACTGGAAGCCGCGCACGCCCTGATGGAGACGGGCCTGGGCGTGGACGCCCGTCACTTCGAGCGTTTCGCCTCCGGCTGGCTCGGCCAGCTCTCGGGCCTGCGCGCCATCGGATGGTCGACCCGCGTCCCCGCGGCCGAGCGCGCCGCGTTCGAGGCACGCAGTGTCGAGCGCGGAAACGCACCCGGGTTCCGCATCGTCGACCGGGATGTGCACGACCGGCTGTCGCCTGCCGCGCCCGCCGACGCGTACTTCGCGATCACCTACATCGAGCCCATGGCGAACAACCGCCGCGCATTGGGGCTCAACCAGTTGTCGGTGCCGGCGGCGCGCACGGCGATCACCCGCGCGATCGACAGCGGCCGACCCGCGGCCAGCGCCGGGTTCGCGCTCACGCAGTCACCCGACCAGGGGCTCGGGGTGGTGGTCTACCGCCGGGTGGATGCGCCGGAGCGCACGCCCGGCGATCCGCCACTGGGGGTCGTCTTCGCCACGCTGCAGCTCGACGAGGTGATCGGCGGCATCGCGGCCGTGACCGGCGACCGGCTCGAGTTCTGCCTGCACGACGCCACCGAGGCCGCCGAGGCCGCCCCGCGCTGGCTGGCGGGCGCCGCCGACTGCGAAGCCCGCTTCGCCTCCGCCGTACACCGCATGCAGGTCGACATCCCGTTCGCCGACCGCTCCTGGCGCCTGTCGCTGGCTGCCAAGCCCCGCTTTGCCGCGATCCACGGCAGCTGGGCACCGATGTGGATCTCGATCGGTGCGCTCGTCTCGGTCGGCCTGCTCGGCGCCTTCCTGCTGATCACGAGCGGCCGCGCGCGGCGCGTGGAGGAGCTCGTCGCGAGCCGTACGGCCGCCCTGAGGCACGAGGTGGCGGAGCGCCGCACGGCCAATGCGGCGCTGCGCGAGAGCGAGCAGCTGTTGCGCACGATGTTCGAGACCTCGTCGGTGGGCATGATCTACTGCGGTCTCGACGGCCGCTACCTGAAGGTCAACCGGCGCTTCCTCGAGATCACGCGGCGCACGGAAGCCGAAGTTCTGTCGATGACGATTCCCGAGATGACCTGGCCCGAGGATCGCGTACGCGATGCGCCCGCAGTGGAGCGCCTGATGAGCGGCCGGTCCGACACCTACCACACGCAGAAGCGCTACCAGCGCGGCGACGGCACACCGGTCGACGTCGAGATCTTCTCGGCGCTGCACCGCGACGCGTCCGGGCGGCCGCAGCACACGGTCGGCATCGTGCTGGACAACACCGCTGCACGGCAGCTGCTGGCGGCGCAGCGCGCCCGCGCGATCGCCGAGGCGGCCAACCGTGCGAAGACCGACTTCCTGTCGCGCATGAGCCATGAGCTGCGCACGCCGCTGAACGCCCTGCTCGGGTTCGCGCAACTGCTGCGCTCCGGCGACGGCGGCACGCTGAGCGAACGCCAGCAGCAGCGCGTGGCGGGCATCGAGCGCGCCGGCTGGCACC